>DATECF010000116.1:0-86530 GCA_035287045.1 Gemmatimonadales bacterium
AGCCGACGACGCGCAGGCGGACACGGTGCAGAAGTTGGGGCCCTTGGCCCCCAGCCTGATGGACACGATGCCCGACGCGATGTCGGGAATGAACATCGGCACAAAGAACACGGACACGCGCGAGGGACCCTGTTGGAGGAAAATCTTACATTGCTCCTCGAACGTCCCGATCCCGCCGATGCCGCTCCCGATGATGACGCCGGTCCGCTCCGGATCCGCCAGGTTGCCGTTGAAGCCGGCGTCGCAAACGGCCTCGGTTGCCGCGCCGATGGCGTACTGCAGGAACTGGTCGTAGCGACGGGCTTCCTTCTTATCCATGAACTTGAGCGGGTCGAAGCCTTTGACCTCGCAGCCGAACCGCACATCCAGGGCGGAGGGGTCGAAACGGCGAATAGGCCCCGCCCCGGAGCGCCCCGCCAGGAGTCCCTCCCAGGTCTCGGCGACGTTGATCCCCAGGGGCGAGACCATCCCCATGCCGGTAACGACGACCCGCCGGTTCAAGACCGCTATTTCCCCATCTTCTCGTGGAGATACTTGAGGGCGTCCCCGACGGTCCGAAGCTTCTCAGCCTCCTCGTCCGGGATGTCCACGTCGAACTCCTTCTCGAAGGCCATCACGAGCTCGACGGTGTCGAGGCTATCGGCACCAAGGTCCTCCATGAAGCTGGCGTCGTTCGTCAGCTTCTCGCGCTCGACGCCCAGCTCCTCGACGATGATGTCCTTAACCTTTTCCTCCAAGTCGCTCATGACGCCCTCGTGGGAAAGAGTAGGGGATGGTCACATCACCAAGCCGCCGTCAACCACCAAAACTTGGCCTGTAATGTAGTCGGCAAGGTCGGAAGCGAGAAAGAGCACCACGCCCGCCACGTCGCCGGGGGTTCCCAGGCGGCCGACCGCGATCTGGTCGGTCAAGACCTTCCGGGCCGGATCCGGGAGCCCGCGGGTCAGGTCGGTGTCGATGAAGCCCGGGGCCACCGCGTTGACCAACACGTTGCGCGAGGCTAGCTCCCGGGCCACGGCCTTGGTGAGCCCGATCAGCCCCGCCTTGGACGCGGCATAGTTCGCCTGCCCCCGGTTGCCGGTGAGGCCGATGACACTGGTGATGTTGATGATCCGGCCCCAGCGGCGCTTGATCATGGTGCGTCCCACCAGCCGCATGGTGTTGAACGCACCCTTGAGATTGGTGTCCAGCACCGAGTCCCAGTCCGCCTCACCCATGCGCACCAGCAGGCCGTCCTTGGTGAAGCCCGCGTTGTTGACCAGGATGTCCACCGGCCCCAGGTCTTTCTCCACCTGGGCGACGGCGGCCTCGACGTCGGCCGTCAGAGACACATCGGCCTGCACCGCCAGCGCGCGCCCCTTGCCGGCCAGCGCCGCCAGCGCCTCCTGGGCGCGCGCCGGATCACGCCCCAGAATGGCCACGTGGGCCCCGGCCCCGTACAGCCGCTCGGCAATGGCCTGGCCGATCCCGCGGGTTCCACCCGTCACCAGCGCGACCTTGCCGCTGAGGTTGATCGTCATGCCGCCCGCTCCAGGAATCGTTCCAATTCATCCGCCGTACCTACGGTCAGGGACCTGGCCTCCGGAAGGATGCGCTTGAGCAAACCGGTGAGCACGTTTCCAGGTCCGATCTCCAGGAAGGTCACATCGCTGCCCGCCACCTCCGCGGCCGCCCGCATGCCTTCCACCCAGCGTACCGGGGCGGTGAGTTGTTCCTCGAGCAGGCGCCGGGCCGTGCCCGCATCCCGCGCGGGTTCCGCGGAGGCATTGGCGATCACGGGGAAGCGGGGATCCGCAAACGCCACCCGGCCGAGCTCGGCCCGGAGACCCTCCTGCGCCGGCGCCATGAGCGGGGAGTGAAAGGCGCCGCTCACCTTGAGGGGGAGCACCCGTTTCGCGCCGGCCACCTTGCACGCCTGCCCGGCCCGCTCCACGGCGGGCGGGTCCCCCGAGATCACGGTCTGGTCCGGGGCATTGAAATTCGCGGCCACGGCCACATCGCCCTCACGGCTGGCCCCGCGACACGCCTCCGCGACGGCTTCCCCGGCGAGTCCCAGCACGGCGGCCATGGTACCCGGCCGGCCCTGTCCCGCCTCCAGCATCAGCTCACCCCGGCGCCGCACCAGCCGCGCGGCGTCGCCTAGGGCCAGCGAATCCGCCATGACGTAGGCGCTGTACTCTCCCAGCGAGTGCCCCGCGGCCGCCATCGGCCGGAGCCCTCGCCGGGCCACCGCGTGGGCCGCCAGCGTATGCGTGAGGATCGCCGGTTGGGCATTGTGGGTCAGGGTGAGCTCGGCCTCCGGACCGTCCCACGCGAGCCGGGACAGCGGGAACCCCAGCGACTGATCCACTTCCTCGAAGACGTCACGGGCCTCCGGGAATCGCTCCGCCAGGTCCCTACCCATCCCCACCCGCTGCGCGCCCTGACCCGGGCACAGCAGAACCACCGTCACCAGCGCACGATCATGCTGGCCCAGGTAAACCCGCCCCCGAATGCGACCAGCATCACGTTCATGCCGGCCGTGATGCGCCCGGAGCGAACGCACTCGTCCAGGGCGATGGGAATGGAGGCCGCGGAGGTATTCCCGTACCGGTCGATGTTCACGTAGACCTTGTCCATGGGGATCTCGGCATGCTTCGCCGTGGCCTCGATGATCCGGATGTTCGCCTGGTGGGGAATCAGCAGGTCGATCTGCTCGCCGGTCATGCCGGCAAGCTGGAGCGCGCGGTCGCAGGCGTCCGCCATGGCGCGGACCGCGGATTTGAACACCTCGCGGCCCGCCATCTTGATGAAGTAGCCCTTGTCCGCGAGGAGCTTCTGGTCCGGGGGGTGGCAGCCGCCCCCGCCGGGCCGATACAAGAGCTGCGCCAGCGTACCGTCGGTCTTGAGATAGCCGGCCAGGATGCCCCGCTGGCCGTTCGTGACCGGGCGCACCAGCGTGGCCCCGGCGCCGTCGCCGAAGAGAATGCAAGTGGCTCGATCGGTATAGTCGGTGATGGTGGACAGGCGCTCGGCCCCCACCACCAGCACGTGGCGGGCCATGCCGGCCGCTACCATGCCTTCCGCCATGGAGAGGCCGTAGAGGAAGCCGCTGCACGCAGCCGAGACATCGAACGCCGCCGCGTTCTTGGCGCCCAGCAGTGCCTGGAGATCGCAGGCGGTGGACGGCAGCAAGCGGTCCGGCGACGCGGTCCCCAGGATGATGGCGTCCAGATCCTCAGGCCCGATGCCGGCATCCGCCAGGACCTGCTCCGCGGCGGCCTTGGACATGAACGCCACCGTTTCGGACGGGCCGGCGATCCGGCGCTCGCGAATGCCGGTCCGCTCGACGATCCACTCGTCCGAGGTGTCCACCATCCTGGCGAGGTCGGCGTTGCTGAGGATCTTCTCCGGCACGTACCGGCCGGTGCCGACCAGCTCGACGAACGGGCGCTTCACGCCACCGCCTCGCCGCCCGCGAATTCGGCGCCGATGTGCTGGCTCAAGTGGCTCTGTACCGACTGGATCGCCACCCGGATGGCGTTCTTCATGGCGCGTGGCGGCGAGCTGCCGTGGCAGATGACGGAGACCCCGCGGATGCCCAGAAGCGGCGCCCCGCCGTACTCGGAGTAGTCCAGCAGCCGGAACACCCGCTGCATGGCGGGTGAATCGAGGACGTCCCGGCCCACTTCCCGGTCCAGCAGGCCGTGGACCAACCGCGCCACCGATTCGTAGAACTTGAGCACCACGTTCCCCACGAAGCCGTCGCACACCACCACGTCGCAGGTGCCGCCCAGGATGTCGCGTCCCTCGACGTTGCCGATGAACGAAAAATGGGTGCTGTGCTTCAAGAGCGCGTGAGCCTCCTTCACCGCCGCGTTCCCCTTCTCTTCCTCTTCGCCGATGTTGAGCAACCCGACCGTGGGATTGGAGCGCCCGAGCACGTCGCGCGCGTACACGGCCCCGATGTAAGCGAACCCCTGGAGCTCTCGGGGCGAACAATCCACGTTGGCTCCGCCGTCCAGCACCAGGACCGGCTCGCCGCCGGTGGGGAACAGCATGCCGATGGCCGGCCGTTGGACGCCGGAGTGGAGGCCCAGCAGGATGGTGCTGGCCGCCATCACCGCCCCGGTATTGCCGGCGGAAATGAAGCCGTCCGCCTCGCCCCGCTTCTGGAGTCCCAGCCCGATGCCGATGGACGACTTGGGCTTCCCCCGCACGGCGGCCAGCGGCTTTTCGCCCATGCCCACCACGTCGGGCGCGTCGATGATCCGGAAGCGGTCCGGCCCGGCCCCGTGCGTGGTGAGCGCCGCCTCGATCTCGGCCTGGCGTCCCACCAGGAGGATCTCGGCGGACGGCGGGAGCTCGTCAGCGGCCGCGAGCGCGCCTTGAACCGGCACGTCGGGCGCGAAATCGCCTCCCATCGCGTCCAGCGCGATCCGGATCACGCCTTGGCGTCCTCGATCTCCAAACGCTTGACGCCGCCGTAGTACCCGCAGCTAGGACACACCCGGTGGGGTCGCCGCGGATCACCGCACCGCGGGCAGGCCTGCACCGCGATGGCCGGTGCCCGGTAGTGCGTGCGGCGCTTACGTTTTCTGCTCTTGGACGTTCTACGCTTGGGGACAGCCATGCGTTACCTCGAGTCTTCGGGGAGCGCGTTCCGCAGCGCGTCCAGGGGACCCCAGCGCGGGTCCGTGGACGGGCGGCAGGTACAGCTCCCGACGTTCAAATCCTCGCCACAGCCGGGGCACAGTCCCCGGCAGTCGTCACGACACAACACATACGTCGGCGCTGACAGAATCAACTCCTCGCGGACCGTGTCGTGGAGGTCGAGCACGGTCGCGTGCGGCTCGAGGACCCAGGCGGATGGATCGTCGGCGGAGGGGTCCTCGGTGAACATCACGTCAACGGGCACCGCCACGACCACGTCCACGGGGACCAGGCAGCGACGGCACCCGCCGCGCACCGTCGTGGTCAATTCCCCGCGCCAGTAGTACCGGCCGGGGCCCGCGCCCGCCAGTTGGCCGGTCACGGTCACCGCCTTGGCGAGCTGGACGTCGAGCCCGTCCAGCCGAGGATCATCGGGCGCGAGGGAGCCTGCTACCTCCACCGAGCCGTGTTCGAGCGCCCGGAGGTCAATCAGTAACATAGCCGCTAAATGTATTCCTGACTGCAACTTCGGTCAAACGCCACGGCTACCCCCACAACCCTCGGAGTTCCGCCTCCGGAAAGAAGAACCCCACTTCCCGCCGCGCGTTGTCCGGGGAGTCCGACGCATGGATGGCGTTGCGCTCCTTGGACTCGGCATACAGCCGCCGGACCGTCCCCTCCGCGGCTTCGGCAGGGTCGGTCGCGCCGATGACGGTCCGCAGGTGCGCCACGGCATCGGCGTGTTCCAACACCATCGGCAGGCAGGCCCCCGACGTCATGAACGCGACCAGCGACGAATAGAACGGCCGTTGCCGGTGCACCTCGTAGAAGGCCTCCGCCTCCGGTCGCGTCAGCCGCACCAGCCGCGCCGCGCGGAGCTTGAAGCCCGCCCCTTCCAAATGGGCGAGGATTACGCCTGCCTTCCCTGCTTCCACGGCGTCGGGCTTAACGATTGCGAGCGTATGCATGGTCTCCTATCTGCCAATGGACTGGGGCCCGTGGTCGCCCTTGGTCGCCGGTTGATCGCCTCGAATTACGGCCCAAACAACCGCCGCACGATGTCGCCGCGCGTGACGAACCCGACCAGCACGCCGTCCCGCACGATCGGGAACCGGTCGATGTCCTTGTTCACGATCAGGCTGGCGACGTCCGCCAGCGTCTGATCTTCCGAGATGCACAAGACGCTACGGTCCATGGCCTCGCGGACCGGAATGGCATTGGGGTCCCGACGGTCCGACGGATCGCGGCGCACCGGCGCGAGGAATTCACCGGTGCTCACGCGCTTCACGTACTTGGGCAACAGGAACCGGAGGATCTCCCGGTGCGTCACGATCCCCAGCACCACTCCCGATTCGTTGACCACCGGCAGCGACGGCATGCCGTGGGCCACCATCAGGCGCGCGGCGAACTCCAGCGTCTGCTCCGGACGGACCGACAGGACCTTCGACGTCATGAAATCCCGGACCATGAGCTGCCCCGGCAGCTGGACGTCGGCCAGCGGCGCCGCCTGGAGCACATCCTGCGGCGTCTGCGCCCGGAGCAGCGTGTCCACGACCTCCCTCCGGCCCAGCGTGCGCGCGAAGGCGCTCGCCGCCTGCAGGTACACCGCGGCCTCCTTCTGCGGCCCCACGATGAGGACCACGATGCGGGCCCCGCGGCGCGCCTGGACCTCGCCGCGCCGCGCGATGGGCGTCGGCGAGACGCCCAACGCCACCACCAGACGCATCACGGCGTCGGTGCGAAAATGGATGAAGTACGCTTGCCCACCCAGCGTGACGGCGTCCTCGGGAAGCGCGGCGGCCGCCAACTCCCGTAAGACCGTCGGCTCGCCGCTCAACCCCGCGGCAATGATCGCTTCGATCAACCGCTGACCCGCCTCCCGCAGGTTCTGGGCCGTAAGCGGGACCAACACCCGTTCCGGAGCGAGTAGGTCCACCAGCTTCATGCGCGACCCACCCGCTCCGTGAGCAGCGGCACGACGTCCGCCGGGCGCTGCATCACCGCAACACCGGCGGCCTTCAACGCCTCCATCTTCTCGGCGGCCGTCCCGCTCGACCCGGAGATGATCGCGCCCGCGTGGCCCATGCGGCGACCCGGCGGCGCGGTCTGGCCCGCGATGAACCCCACCACCGGTTTGCGCACGTGCTCCGCGATGTAACGCGCCGCGTTCTGCTCGTCCGTGCCGCCGATCTCCCCGATCATGACGATGGCGTCCGTGGCGGCGTCCGCCTGAAACCCGGCCAGGCAGTCGATGAAATTCGTGCCGATGATGGGGTCACCCCCGATCCCCACACAAGTTGACTGGCCCATGCCGTGGCGAGTCAGCTGATGAATGACCTCATACGTGAGGGTCCCACTTCGGGATACGACGCCGATCCGTCCGGGAAGGCAGATCTGGCCCGGAATGATCCCCACCTTGCTGTCCCCCGGCGAGATCAGCCCCGGGCAATTCGGCCCGATCAGCCGGGCGCCGCGCTCCCGCACGTATGGCATGACCCGGGTCATGTCGAGCACCGGGAGGCCTTCCGTAATGCACACGATGAGCGGGATGCCGGCGTCGGCGGCTTCGTACACGGCGTCCGCGGCAAACCGCGACGGCACATAGATCACCGAGGCGTTGGCCCCGGTGGCCGCCACCGCGTCCGCCATGGTGTCGAATACGGGCACCTTGCCCTCGAACGTCTGACCGCCGCGGCCCGGCGTCACCCCGGCCACCACGGCGGTCCCGTACTCGAGCATCTGCCGGGCGTGAAACGAGCCATCGCGACCGGTGATGCCCTGGACCACCAGCTTGGTTTGGCGGTTGATGAAGATGCTCATGCGGCCTCCCGCGCCAGTTCCACGGCACGGCGCACGGCGTCGTCCATGTCGGTCAAGGCGCTGAAGCCCGCGTCCTTCAGGATCTTCACCGCCAGTTGCTCGTTGGTCCCGGTCAACCGGATCACCAGTGGGCGGCCAAGCTCGAGCTGCTTGGTCGCGGTCACAATGCCGTTGGCCACGTCATCGCACCGGGTGATGCCGCCGAAGATGTTGAACAGGATACTCTTCACGTTGGAATCCGCGGTGATGATCTGGAGCGCGGTCACCACCTTCTGGGGATTGCTGCTCCCGCCGATGTCCAGGAAGTTGGCCGGCTCCCCTCCGTAGTATTTCACCAGATCCATGGTCGCCATCGCGAGCCCGGCGCCGTTCACGCAGCAGCCAACGTTGCCGTCGAGCTTGATGTACGTGAGTCCCGCGTCGCGAGCCCAGACCTCGTCCGGCGCTTCGGCGGTCGTGTCCCGCAAGGCCGCGATCTCGGGCCGGCGTTCCAGCTCGTTGTCGTCCACCACCAGCTTCGCGTCGAGCGCTACGACCTGGCCGCCGGGCGTGGTGATGAGCGGGTTGATCTCCACCAGGGAGGCGCCGGCGCTCCAGAACGCGTCGTAGAGCTGGCGCATGATCGTGGCCGCCTGCCTCGCCTGTTCGACGCCCCGGTACAACCGGAACGCCATCGCCATGGCCTGGTGGGGGAGCAGGCCATACCTCGGATCAATGGCCAGGCGAAAAATCCTCTCGGGCGTGGTGGCGGCCACTTCTTCGATGTCCACGCCACCAGCCGGGCTCACCATCAGCACGGCGCGCTGGCTGGCGCGGTCCACGATGATCCCCACGTAGCTCTCGGAGGCGATGTCCGCCGCCGGTGCGATGAGGACCTGGTTCACCCGCAGGCCTTTGATGGTCATCCCGATGATCTGCTGCGCCCGCTCGCGGGCCTCGGCGGCGTTCTTGGCGAGCTTCACACCGCCCGCCTTGCCGCGGCCTCCCGCGTGGACCTGGGCTTTGACCACCACCGGCCCACCGATCTTCTTCGCGATCCGCTCGGCCGCGGCGGGCGTCTCCGCAACGTCGGCGTCCGGAACCGGAATGCCTGCGCGTTTCAGCAAGGCCCGGGCCTGGAATTCATGTAGGTTCACGCAACCGCCTCCCACGTTTCGCTGTTCAGCGTTCAGCCTTCGATCAGGGTTCCCGTCTCGTCCTCAAGACCGGCTCGGCCTCGCGCCAGGTGGGTGATCACCGCGCGCCGCCCACCGCCCCGCACGAAATGCAGGGCCGCCTCGACCTTGGGCCGCATCGACCCCGCGCCCAGATCCGGGCCGGCCAGCAGCTGCTCGGCCTCCGCCGCGCGGAGGCGCCGGATCGGCTGTTGCCGCGGCGTGCCCCAGCCACGGTAGACGGCGTCCACATCCGTGAGGATCAGGAGCGTGTCGGAGCCCAGGCGGGTCCCGAGAATGGCCGCGACCCGGTCTTTGTCCACCACCGCGTCCACCCCCTCCCATCCCAGCGTGGGGTCCGCGTACACCGGCGGCCCACCTCCACCCGCCGCGATCACGATTTTCCCGTCGTTCACCAACCGCTTCACCGCGTCGGTCTCCACCACGTCCAGCGGGAGCGGACTGGGCGCCAGGCGCCGCCAGCGGCCGCCGGCATCCCGGCCCACCGGGATCCCCTGCTGCCGCAACCGGGCCAGGAGATCGCTCGTGAGCTCGTGGCCGACCGGTTTTGTGGGCCGGAGCGCGTCCGGCGCTCCGGCGTCCACCACCGTCTGGGTCACGATGGTGAGAACTTCACGCTCGACGCCCGCTCGCCGGAGCGCGTTCTGCAATGACTGCTGGATCATGTACCCGATCCAGCCCGCGGTGGCCGCCACCAACACGCCCAGGGGCAACGGCTCCACGCGATCGCGGCCTGCCTCGTTGCGCAGCAGCTCGTCCCCTACCTGCGGACCGTTGCCATGCACGATGGCGATGCGCCACCCGAGGCCCGCCAGGTCCACGATCGGGGCCAGGGACTCCCGGGTGTGACGGAATTGATCGTGGATGCTCGCCCGCTCGCCCGGCGGGGCGAGCGCATTGCCGCCCAGCGCCACGACGATGGACCCCGGAGTGGTTGGCACGCCGGAATATCGAATATCGAGCAGGGATTGGTGAAGTCTGAAGGTTCCTTCGACTTCGATACATCGCGGTGGACGTCACGGCCCGGTATCGGCGGACGCGCGCAACAGGCGCCGGAGCTGCTCGTAGGCGCGCCCGAACTCGCCCCAGTCCCCTGCCCGGCGGGCGGCATCCAGCCGGCGGAACCAGGTCCGCGCCTCAGCCCATTCGGCGGTGGATCCCCCGGGAAACCGGGCAGCGGCGCTCAGGTCACGCAGCGCGGCCCCGGCGCCCGCACCGCGGCCCAGCACGCCCCCGGCACCGGCCACCACTTCCAGCAGGCGCGGCACGTCGTCGTCCCGGGCGGGCCGGGCCAGCGCGGACCGAACGCTCACGACCCCGCCGGCAAACACCAGGGTCGTGACCGGGCCCGCAGCGGTGCTCGGATTCGAATCGCCGGCCGTCGCCGCGGCGAACCGCGACGGACCCCGGTGCGCCAGGGGCTGCGCCAGCCGTACCAGGCGCAACACTGGGCGCCCCTGGTCCACGTAGCCGTCCGCCACCGCCGCCAGCATCGCCGGCTCGCCGCGCTCCGCCACCTGACGCAGCCTGAGGCGCAGGCGATCATCCCCCGGCAGGGTCCCGACCAGCCAACCGGGCTCGCGCGGCGCCATCAGCGTCGTGTCGTCGGTCCCTCGGCCCAAGGCCGGGAGGCGACGCCCGCCGGGCCAGCCCGGCGGCACGCCGGCCAGGGCCAAGGGCACCTGCGCGGTGAACAACTCCTCGGGGTAGCGCAGGTGCTGCTCCAGCGCGGGCGGCAGGCGCCCCCGGCCCTGCACGATGTCCGGGGCCAGGGCCGCCCACGCGGCGCTGACGGGATCGGGATCGTCCACCAGGAATACCTGGGTCTCGCCGCTGTACGCGTCCACCACGCCCAGCAAACTGCTCCGCAGGTAGCGCACCCCCCGGCCGCGCCACTCGCTCAGCACCGACAGCGGGAAGGCCTCACTCGAGACGTAGCCCCACGCGAGCCATAACAGACGACGCTCCGCTACCACGGGGAACGCCGCGCCGAACCGCGCGAACGGGGCAAACCGGTCGAGGCGCGCCGAAACAGCCCGGTGCCACAGCACCAGCTGCCCCGCCGGCACGATCTCCGCCGACAGCAGGCGGGGGCTCTGGAGCGTCCACGCCAGCGCCAGCCGCCGGCCGATCCCCGCCGGGGTGATTCCCACCTGTCGGTCCGGCGCTCTGGCCAGGGCGTATTCCTCCGCGGAGGGGCTGAACCACATCTCCTGCTCAGAGAGATCCAGCTCGGCAAACAGCGGCGTGCCCGAGTCGGGACGCGCCGGATCCCGCACGAAGAGCGGCAGGCCGTTTGGCGCTGCCTGCGCCGCCGCCACCGCCACCGCCCCATCGGCGACGGCATACCGTCCTACGTGTACACTATTCCACGACAGCGCGGCACCGGCGGCCCGGGCGGCCAGCAGATCCACTTCCCGTCCGGCGACATACAGGGGCACCGGCCGGCCATCACGCCGCTGGTACAGATCGATCCCCCCGCTCATGAACCGGTGCTCCGGACGGGGCTGCGCCATCCGCTGCAGAACATCCTGCAGGGATCGCTGGTCCCAGATCGGGACCAGGGCCAACTCGGACGCCCGCCGGGTCGCGAGCGCAGGGTCCGGGCCGGGCGGCGGATCAATCGTGGTATCGCGGCTGGGAAGGGCAAACGCCACCGAGAGCATACGCCGCTGCGCGCCCGCCAGCTCCGGGTGGGCCAGGCGGTTGGGACCCCGGACCGCGGCCGAGAAGGCCGGCACCACATATGTGCCCACCATCGCCAGCACCGCCAGCATGGACCACGGGCCTACCACGACGATGCTCCGATCCACCCAGATCCACGCCGCGGATCCGATCGCGACCACGATGGCGATCCCGCTCAGCACCCGCGACCACGGAATGCGAACGTCGACGAGGATCGCGTCATACGGCACGTTGCGAAGGCCCGCCACATACTCCGCGGGATCCAGCCGGAAGCCGGCCGCCAGGGTCAGCGCAAACACCACGAGCAAGCCCGCCAGGTGGGTGCGCGCCCAGTCGGCCACCACTACTCGCCGCTTCGCTACCCGAATCGCGCCCACCAGCGCGTACAGGCCCGTGGTCACGACCAGGAGCACCGAGCTGAGCGTCGCCAGGAAGCCAAGCAGCGTACGCTCCCAGGGCAAGCGGAAGAGGTAGTAGGTGAGGTCGCGGTGCAGCACGGGGTCCGTCAGCCCCCCGGACGCGCGACTCTCGAGCAGGGCGAACGGATACCACCACCCCGACGCCCGGTGGCTCAACAGGACGGCGATCAGCAACCCGAGGGCGATGGTGCCGGCCACCAGGTAGCGGCGCGGCACCGCCTCGACGATCTCGAGGTTGCCGAGCCGCCGGGGGACGTGGACCGATCCGATGGTGCGGTAGACGAGATACAGGTTGCCCACCGACCAAACGGCGGCGGCGGCGAAGGCTAACGTGAGGAGCGTGAGCTTGAGCTGGGCGATCGCGGCGTGCGTGGCGTCCACGCCCAGGGATGCCGCCCAGAGCCGGTTGGCCACGCTCACGGCGGTCCAGCGACCCACCAGCAACCCCGCGAGCGCGAGCAATACCGCCGCCCGCACCCACGCGCGGCGCGGCGTCATCCCCTCACGCGGTCACGCCCTGGGAGCGCAGCCATGCTTCCACCTCATCGCGGTGCGCGACCAGGCCCGCTTCCGAGGACGCTTCGAAACGCAGCACCAGCACCGGCTGGGTATTGGAGGCCCGGAGCAGTCCCCAGCCGTCCGGGAAGGTCATCCGCACGCCGTCGATGGTGATGATCTCATACCGCTCCGCGAAATGGCGCGCCGCCGCTTCGACAACCTGGAATTTTCGATCGTCCGGGCAATCCACCCGGAGCTCCGGGGTGGTGAACGTGCGCGGCACGTCGGTAAGGAGCGACGAGAGCGGTCCGGGCGTCCCGGCGAGGAAGGCGATCAAGCGGGCCGCCGCGAAGGGCGCGTCGTCGAACCCGTAGTAGTCGCCGGCGAAGAACATGTGCCCGCTCATCTCGCCGGCGAGCGGCGCCTTC
The DNA here is from genome assembly GCA_035287045.1 of Gemmatimonadales bacterium. Lineage (GTDB taxonomy): Bacteria > Gemmatimonadota > Gemmatimonadetes > Gemmatimonadales > GWC2-71-9 > JACPAP01. Next base: position 12,658 of record DATECF010000116.1, read on the forward strand.
AACTCCTTCATCTTGGCCTTGAGCAGCGAGTGGCCGGTCTTCCACATCACCGGGCGGAGACCGGCCTGCTCCAGTCCGGTCCGCAGCGTCTCGGAGCATTTCACGTCGAAGATCACGGCGTGGCCGGTGCCGGCCCGGCGCACCAGGTCCCGGGCCAACAGCAACAGAATGTGATCGCCGTACACCACCCGGCCGGTCTCGTCCACTAATCCGATCCGATCGCCGTCGCCGTCGAACCCGACACCCAGCTCAGCGCCCACCCGCCGGACCGTGGCCTGAAGGTCCCGGATGTTCTCCAACACGGTAGGGTCAGGGTGGTGGTTGGGGAAGGTGCCGTCCGACTCGCAGTAGAGCGGCACCACCTCGGCGCCGATGCCGGAGAGCACCCGCTCGGCCACGAGACTGGCCACACCGTTCCCGCAGTCCACCACGACCTTTACCGGTCGCGCGATGGGACCGTTACGCTCGACGATCGCCCGGACGTAGCGCTCCAGGACGCTCTGGTCCGCGGCGAATGTCCCCTTCCCCGCCTCCAGCTCATCTCGCTGGATCCGCTGGAGCAGTCCCTGGATGTCGCCGCCAAAGAACGCCTCACCGCGCACCACCATCTTGAAGCCGTTGAACTCGGGCGGGTTATGCGACCCGGTGACTTGCAGGCCGGCGTCCACGCCGAGCTGGCGCTCCGCCAGGTACAGCGCCGGCGTGGGCAGCTCGCCGATGTCGATGGCACCGCCTCCGGCGGCCGCGATCCCTTCCCGAACGCCGCGCGCCAACCCCTCCCCCGACGGCCGGTTGTCCCGACCCACCACGATGCGCGGCACCTTCCCGATACGCCGGTGCACGGCGGTGGCGAAGGCGCGACCCAGAATGTGCGCAAAGTCAGGCGTCAGCTGGTCGCCGACGATGCCTCGGACATCGTATTCGCGGAAGATGACGGCGGGAACGTTCACGGCCGCGGCGGATGTCGAGCGCTGAAGTGGTGTTCCGGGAGCCCCAAGGCTCTCCACGCGTCGGCGGGTCCCGCCGGGCGCTGTGGTGCGGCGTGGACTCGACGCTTGGGCGCCGGCGGGGCATGAGCGAGGGGGCCACCGGCGCCCTCCTCGCCACAAATGACCGCCGCGCCCGACGCCGCCGAGACCACGCCGCACCAACGCACCCTCTGGGACCCGCCGGCGCGTGGAGAGACTACGGGCTCCCGGAACACCACGCTAGCGCTCGAGCGTGTACGCGGTCGCGGGCCGCAGGCTCTCACCACCCCGCCGCGCGGCATCGAGCCCCCGGTTGGGCCAAAACCCGAAGAGGAGCAGCGCCACGGCCATGACCCCCACCGCCCATCGGGCCGCCCCGGCCAGGCTGGTCGCCTGATGCGACTGCGCCGACCGAGCCGGCCGCATGTACATCGCCATGATGGGCGGCAGGTAGAAGCCTGCCGACACGACGCTGGTGCCCACCAGGATCACGGCCAGCAGCCGCTGCTCTGCCTCCACCGCCGCCGAGAGGATGTACCACTTTCCAATGAACCCCGCGGTGCCGGGGAACCCCAGGAGCGAGAGCAGGAAGACCGTCATCGCGGCGGCGATCCACGGCCGTCGGGACGCCAGGCCGTCCAGATCGTCAATCAACACTTCCCGTTCACCGCCGGTGCCGGCCGAGGCCAGCACCGCGAACGCGCCCACGGTCATGAGGGTGTACGCCACCGCGTAGAACAGGAAGGCGGCCGACCCGATGGCGCTTCCGCTGGCGACCGCCACCAGGAGATAGCCCGCGTGCGCGATGGAGCTGTACGCCAGCATCCGCTTGAGCGGGCGTTGCGCCAGCGCGACCAGATTCCCCACCACCATGGTGATCACGGCAAGCCACCACACCGCACCGTGCCAGATGGACAGCCCGTCGAAGGCCTGCTGCAGCACCCGGACCAGCGCGGCGAACCCGGCCGCCTTGACGGCGGCGGCCATGAATGCGGTGACGGGCGTGGGCGAGCCATCGTATACGTCCGGCGTCCACATGTGGAACGGGACGGCCGCCACCTTGAACCCGAATCCGATCAACAGCAGGCCGATGCCCGCGATCAGCATCACGTTGGTGCCGAGGCCCAGCTCCAGCACCCGGCTGTGGATCAGCCACAGGTTCGTGGTGCCGGTGGCGCCGTAGATCATGGCGATGCCATACAGGAAGAACCCCGACGCAAATGCTCCCAGCAGGAAGTACTTGAGGGCGGCCTCCGCGGCGAAGACGCTCTTGCGGTTCACACCGGCCAGCACATACACGGCGACCGACATCAGCTCCAGCCCCAAGAACATCACCACCAGGTCCGCCGCGCCCGCCATGAACATCATGCCGAGCGTCGCGAACAGGATCAGGACGTAGTACTCGGGGGCCTGAATGTGCTCCCGGTCCACGTACCCCAGGGACAGCATGACCGTGAGCAGCGCGCCAAGCAGGAACACCAGCGACGTGGCGAACCGGAAGCCGTCCAAGGACATCATGGCGGGCACGCCGACGGACGTGGGGCCCCGCGCCCACAGCCAGGCGACGGCGAGGCCGGTGCTGACCACCGCAATGATGGTGAGGAGACCCACGTCCCGCCGCACCATCGCGTCCTGGTGGCGCCAGGCGGCCACCAGCATCAGGACCAGGGCCCAGGCCGTGAGGACCAGCTCCGGGATCAGGGCCAGTGTCACGCCGCCGGGGGTGGTGAGGTCGATGGGCATGGACTAGTCCTGGGTCCCCCGTTCGATGTCCGAGGCTGCCGGTTCAGCCACCAGCGGCGCGCCGGCCGCCTCGCGCACCTGGGTCACCAGCGCCCGCGCCGATGGCTCGATGCGTCGCAGGATGGGCGCCGGATAAATCCCGATCCACAGGATGCAGGCGACCAGCGGCGCCAGCACGATCAGCTCGCGGGGCGAGAGGTCAGGCAGCTTGGCGTTCTCCGGATTATCCACCTTCTGAAACAGGATGCGCTGGATGGCCCACAGGAGATACGCCGCGGCGAAGATCACGCCGGTCGCGGCAATGCCTGCGGCCCATGGATGGGTGCGGAAGGCACCCAGCAGCACCAGGAATTCCCCCACGAAACCGTTGGTGCCGGGCAACCCGATGGACGACAGGGCGACCAAGGTCAGGACCGCGGCGAACGCCGGCATCACCCTCGCCAGGCCGCCGAACTGGGCGATGTCCCGCGTGTGGCGCCGCTCGTAGATCATCCCCGCCAGGAAGAACAGGGCGCCCGTGGAGATCCCGTGATTGATCATGATGACGATGGCCCCCTGTACGCTCTGCAGGGTGAGCGCCCAGATGCCCAGCATCACGAAGCCCAAGTGGCTCACGGACGAGTACGCGATCAGCTTCTTGAAGTCAGGTTGCACCAGGGAGACCAGCGCCCCGTAGATGATGCCGATCAGGGACAGCACCACCACCACCGCGGTGACGGTGGGGTCCATCGCGACCTCCGGGAACAGCGGCAGCGCGAAGCGCAGGAAGCCGTACGTGCCCATCTTGAGCAGAATGCCAGCCAGGATCACCGAGCCGGCGGTGGGCGCCTCGACGTGCGCGTCCGGCAGCCAGGTGTGGAACGGGAACATGGGCACCTTGATGGCGAACGCCAGCGCGAAGGCCGCGAACAGCCAGAACGCCCAGGGCCGCACGTATCCGATGTTCCGCCAGAGGTGTTCGTACGCGAACGAGGACTCGCCGGTGGCGCGCGCCACCGCGAAGTAGATGGTCAGGATCGCCACCAGCATCAGGAGCGATCCCAGGAAGGTGTACACGAAGAACTTGATGGCGGCGTACAGGCGGCTGGGACCGCCCCAGACCCCGATGATGAAGTACATCGGGATCAGCATGATCTCCCAGAACACGTAGAACACGAACAGGTCCAGCGCCACAAAGACGCCCATCATGCCCGTGGCCAGAACCAATAGCAGCGCGTAGTAGGGACGCTCGTACTTGGTGATGTAGGTCCAGCTTCCCAGCACGGCGAGCGGCATGGTGAGCGTGGTGAGCAGTACCATGAACAGGGAGATGCCGTCCACCCCCAGCCGGTAGGCGATCCCCCACTCGGGAATCCACTGGCGGACCACCTGGAACTGCATCGCGGCGGTGGGCTCGAAGGCCCACCACAGCCCCAGCGACACCGCGAACTCGGCGAGCGTGACGTACAGGGCCAGGCGTTTGGCCGCCGCGGGCGGGCTCAGCATCACCAGCACCGCGCCCAGCAGCGGCAGCAGCAGGATCGCGTCCAGCGCCCAGCGCTGGTATCCCAGTCCGGTCAGGGCCGCGCTCACGGGCTCAGGACCTCAGCAGGGCCCGGAGCAGCACGATGGTGCCCAGCACGAAGAAGACCACGTACATCCCCACCTGCCCGGTTTGCAGGCGGCTTCCCACCCAGCCGACGAGCCGTGCCACCCGGGCCACACCGTTCACCGCCACGCCGTCAATGATGAATGCGTCAACCACCTTCCACAGCACTCGATCGGACACCCACGCGAGCGGCCGGACGAAGAGCGTGTCGTACAGCTCGTCCACGTAGTATTTCCGCAGCAGCACCCGTTGGATCCCGGTTTCGGCCGGCGCCTCACGCGCCGGTTTGAGCGCGGCGGGTTTGAGGAGCTGCCAGGCGCCGATCATGCCGACGGCGGCGATGACCGTCGCCAGGGCCAGCAGGGTCCACTCGGTGCCGGCGCCCAGATGCGCCTCCACCAGGTACTCACCCCCCAGGGACGTGACCGGCTCGAGCCAGTGCACCAGCCACTCGTGTCCCGGGAGCACGGCGGGGAGGTTCACCACGCCGGCGACGACCGCGCCCACGGCCAGCACCACCAGCGGCCCGGTCATCACCCACGGGGCGTCGTGAAGATGCCCCTGTTCCCGCTCGCCGGTCCGGTTGGGTCCGTGGAAGGTGTACACCAGGAGGCGCGTCATGTAGAACGCCGTAAGCAGGGCTCCGACGGCGCCGAGCGCCCAGAACACGTAGTAAATCCCCGCCTCATGGCCCCGGGCGAAGGTCCGCGCCAGGATGTCGTCCTTGGAGAAGAACCCCGCCAGCGGCGGCACGCCGATGTTCGCCAGCCCGCCGATCCACATCAGCGCCGCTGTCCATGGGAGATACCGTCGCAGGCCCCCCATGTTGCGGAGGTCCTGGGCGTCCTGGTGACTGCCGGTGTGGTGATACGCGTGATGCATGGCGTAGATCACACTTCCGGCGGCCAGGAACATCAGGGCCTTGAAGAAGGCGTGGGTGGCCAGGTGGAAGATGCCCGAGGCATACGCGCCCGCGCCCACGCCCAGGAACATGTACCCCAGCTGCGATACCGTGGAATACGCGATGATCTTCTTGATGTCCCACTGCTTGAGCGCGATGGTGGCGGCGAAGAGCGCGGTGAGGGCGCCTACGCCGGCCACGACGGCGCTGGAGATCGGCGCCATGGCGAACAGCACGTTGGACCGTGCCACGAGATACACGCCGGCGGTCACCATGGTCGCCGCGTGAATCAACGCCGACACCGGCGTGGGACCTGCCATGGCGTCCGGCAACCAGGTGTAGAGGGGGATCTGGGCGGACTTGCCGGTGCAGCCCAGGAACAACATCAGGGTGATGAGCGTGATGACCGGGCCACCCACCTCGAAGGTCGCGGGCGCGGCGGCGAAGACCTCGCGGAAGTCGAGGCTCCCCGTGGCCTGGAAGATCAGGAACATCGCCACCAGAAACCCGAAATCGCCGATGCGGTTCACGATAAACGCCTTCTTGCCGGCATCGGCGTTCACCTTGTCCTCGTACCAGAACCCGATCAGCAGATAGCTGCACAGGCCCACGCCCTCCCAGCCCACGAACATCACCGGGAAGTTGGCGCCGAGGACCAGCACCAGCATGAAGAACACGAAGAGGTTCAGGTAGGCGAAGTAGCGGGCGTAGCCGGGATCCTCGCCCATGTAGCCCACGGAATAGATGTGGATCAACGCGCTCACGCCGGTCACGACCATCAGCATGACCGCCGAGAGCTGATCCACCTGGAAGGCAAAGTCCACCTGGAGGCTGCCCGCGGGCATCCACGACCAGTAGGTCAGAATCCAGGGCTCCTCCGGGGCGGCTGCTCCGACCGCGCGCACCACGACCAACGCGACGGCGAAGGCCGCGACCAGCACCCCCACGCCCACGGCGCTGATGGCGCGCTTGGCATCGGGGCGGAAGAAGCTCAACGCGCCGTTCACCACGAACCCGGCGAGCGGCAGCGCCACCACCAGCCAGGTCCAGGCCACGGCCGACGGGATCTCGTTCATCCCCGGAGCAGGTTGATGTCTTTGATATCCAGGGTCTGCTTGTGCCGGTAGATGGCCAGCACGATCGCCAGACCCACGGCCGCTTCAGCCGCGGCCACCGCCATGACGAAGAACACGATCACCTGGCCGTCCGGCCCCAGCTGCTGGGCCAGGGCCACGAACGCCAGGTTGGCCGCGTTGAGCATCAACTCCACGCACATGAAGATGATGATCGCGTTCCGCCTGAGAAGAACGCCCGCCACGCCCAGACTGAACAGGATCGCGGAGACGGCGAGCGCCGGACCGAGCAGCACTCAGAGCCTCCGCTTCGCGAGGACGACGGCGCCCACGATGGCCGCCACCAGCAGCATGGAGGTCACCTCGAACGGCACCAGGTAGGTCCGGAACAGCGAGTCGCTGATGACGCCCACGACGCCCTGCTCCTGCGACGCCCGGCTCATGCTTCCGGCCGGGAGCTGGATCTGGCCCGCCAGCGGTGAACCCACCAGCACCCACAGCTCGACCACCAGCAGCAGGCCCAGCGCCAGCGCCACCAGCCGCCCGGCCCACCCGCGCATGTCGGTGGCGCGCTCCCGGCCGAGGTTGAGGAGCATGATCACGAAGAGGAACAACACCATGATGGCGCCGGCGTACACCATGACCTGCAACGCCGCGATGAACTGGGCGTCCAGGAGGACGAAGATGGCAGCCAGGCTGAACAGCGTCTCCACCAGCCACAGCGCGCTGGCCACGGGGCTGCGGCGGGTGATGCACATCAGCCCTCCCAACACCGCCAGCACCGCAAACAGCCAGAACGCCACCTGGGTCATTTCACGCCCTTCCCCACCCCGGCATGACGGCATGACGGCATCATGGCGCTACTCACCCTTCGGATCCGACGGATCCCACAGCGTCGAGACTTCGTGGGTCTGCGCGCACAGCCGCTCCAAATCGTACACGAACCGGGACCGCTGGTACTCGGCGTTTTCGTAGTGCACGCCCACGTGGATCGCCTCTTCCGGACAGACTTCCTGACAATAGCCGCAGAAGATGCAGCGGAACTCGTCGATCTCGTAAATCAGCGGGTACCGGTGCCCTTCCTCGTCCTCTCCCGGCACCAGCTTGATGCAGTTGGCCGGGCAGATTTGCGGACAGAGGCCGCAGGCGACGCACTTGGCGCGCCCCTGCTCGTCGGTGAGCATGCGGTGGGTCCCGCGCCACCGGGGCGAGAGGGTCCACTCATCGGTGGATTTCTGTTCCGGGTATTCCATGGTGACCTTGGGCCGGAACACGTGGCCCAGCGTCACCGCCATGCCTTTGAGCGTGGCCCGCAGGTAGCTGACGCCGCTTGCCGGCCGGCGCACGACCTTGACGGCTATGGGCATGGCCTCCCCCGTGTGCCGTCGTCCATCCCCCTCCATCGCCCTCCATCCTCCTCCATCCTCCCCGCGAGGGGGATGGAAGGGGATGGAGGGCGATGGAGGGGGATGAACGGCGCCCTGCTCATGCAACCACTCCTGCCCGCCGCCCCGCCCCCGCCAGCAGCCGCCCCCGGTCCAGCCCCCAGAGCAACCCCGCCGTCGCCACCACGTTCACGCCGATGAGCACCGGCACCTCCGGCGCGCCCGTCCGGTCCGCACCCCAGACGACGAACGCGATCACGACGATGTACCCGAGGGCCACGGGCAGCATGACCTTCCAGCCCAGCTCCATGAGCTGGTCGAACCGGAATCGCGGCAGCGTCCACCGGATCCAGATGTAGCACAACAGGAAGAAGGTGGCCTTGGCCCCGAACGCCAGGAGCGTGGCGGCGAAGCGCGCGATCGACGGCGGCCCTTCGTCCCATTCGGTGAACGGAATGTCCCAGCCGCCGAAGAACAGCGTGGCGATCAGGCACGACATGGTGATCATCGCGGCGTACTCCGCGATGAAGAACATCGAGAACTTCATCGCCGAGTATTCCGTGTGGTACCCGGTGACCAGCTCGGCCTCGGCCTCGGGCAGGTCGAACGGCAGGCGGTTGGTCTCCGCGAAGGCGGCGATCAGAAACAACACGAACGCCACCGTCAGCGCGAGGACGAACCACACCGTCCGCTGCTGGGCGGCGACCACCTCCGTGAGCGTCACGTTCCCGCTCAGGAGGAACACGGTGATGACGCTCAGGCCCAGCGCGACCTCGTAGCTGATCATCTGCGAGCTGGACCGGATGCCGCCGAGCATGGCGTACTTGCTGGCCGACGACCACCCGGCGAGCACGATACCGTACACCCCCAGGGAGGAGATCGCCAGGACGAACAAGAAGCCGATGGGCAGGTCGGCAACGACCATGGGGATGGGCCCGTGGTAGGTGAACCGGCCCACCACCGGAAGCGTGAAATCGAACCCGGGCAGCGGCGCCGCGAGGGGAATGACCGCGAAGGTGATGAGGGACGGGATGAATGACATGAGCGGTGCGAGGAGGAAGAGCGGCCGATCCACCCACTTGGGCCAGGTCTCTTCCTTCAGGAAGTTCTTGAGCCCGTCCGCCACGGGCTGCAGCAGGCCTGCCGGGCCCACGCGATTGGGTCCCAGCCGATCCTGCATGAAGGCGCTGCCCCGGCGCTCCAGCCAGGTCGCCAACATCACGCCCACCATCCAGACCGAGAACACCGCCACCACCTTCACCGTGGCGGCCACCAGGAAGCCCTTGAGCTCGGGCGTCACGCGCCCACTCCCGCAGACCGGCCTGCCGGCAAGACGACGCCGCGCGTGCCCAGCAGGTCGTAGGACAGGCCGCCAAACCGCGGCTCTTCCGCCGCCAGCCAGGCGAACGCCTCGGCCGCGGACCCGAAGGGACCGCCCAGCTCCATCTCGGCGAGGAGCGCCCCCAGGACCCACCAGGCCGGCCGCGCCATGCCGGGCGCCGCTTTGGCCTGGAAGTACCGCTGCACCCGATGGTCGCGGTTGACGAAGGTGCCTTCCTCTTCCGCCACGCTGGCCATGGGCAGCGCGACCTGCGCCGCGCGAGCCGCGTCCGGCAGAACCGTCCCGAGGTAGATGACCTGGCCGGCCGCCCGCAGGCGATCCGCGGTAACGCCGTCCAGCGGGAGGTCCACCACCAGCACTACCGCCGCCCCGTCCACCGCCCGCAGCGCGTCCTCATAGCCCTCGGTGTATCCCAGGAGGGTGGCGCCGGCGACGTTGGGAGCCCGCTCGCCGCGCAACGCGAGGTTGGGCACCCCCGCCAGCGGAATCTCCTCCGGAACGCGCTCCACCTTCACCGCCGCGGTGAGCTCAAAACGCGCCAGCAAGCGCTTGGCCAGAAACAGCGCTTCGGTGGACGCCCGGGCGGACGCCAGCATCACAGCCCGGCCCCCAGCGCCCCGAAGGATTTCGCCGGCGCGCGCCAACGCGTGATCCCACGACACCCCCGCCAGCTCGCGCGCCTGCGCCACCAGCGGCGCCTCCATGCGGTCCCCACGATTCAGCCACCGGTATTGCGCCCGGCCGTGGTCGCACATGAAGTACTGGTTGACCTCGAGGTTGGTGCGGGGCCGCATCCGCACGACCACGTCGTTGCGGGTGTCCAGGTTGACGTTGCATCCCTGCGAGCAGCCGGTACAGACGCTGGCGGTCTTGTCCAGTTCCCAGGCCCGCGCCTTGTGCAGGAAGTCCTTGGAGAGCAGCGAGCCCACCGGGCACAGATCCACCACGTTGCCAGCCCACGGGTGATCCAGCTGCCGGTCCGGGTGGATGCCGATGTACGCCCGGTCACCGCGCTCGCTGACGTTGAGGATCGGCTCCTCGGCCACGTGCTCCATGAACCGCACGCACCGGGTGCAGAGGATGCAGCGGTTGGGCACGTACAGCACGTCGCCGCCGAAGTCCTCCACCGGATTGAAGCGCTTGGCGTACGTGGGTGTATAGCGGGTCCTCGCCCGGCCTTCCTGGAAGACGTAATCCTGCAGCTCGCATTCGCCGGCCTGATCGCAGATGGGACAATCCAGCGGGTGGTTAATGAGCAACAACTCGAGGACCCCCTTGCGGGCCTCCTTCGCCTGCGCGCTGAGCACGTTGACCACCATGCCCTCGGCGACCGGGGTGGCGCAGGCGATCTGGAGCTTGGGCGTTTTCTCGATCTCCACCAGGCACATGCGGCACACGCCGGCCACCGGCAGCCCGGAGTGGTAGCAGTAGTGCGGGATCATCACGCCCGCCTGCTTGGCCGCCTCGATCACCATCGTGCCCCTCGGCACGCTGACCGGGACCCCCTCAATCGTCAGGTTGACCAACGGCTGGTCGGCCATCGCTCACGCATGCACCAGGACCGGCCGCGGCCGCCTGGTGCCGTTGATGTAGGCTTCGAATTCACCGCGGAACTTCTTGATGCCGCTCACCACCGGGGCGGCGCAGGAGTCGCTCAACACGCAGATCGTCTTCCCCGTCATCTGCTCCGAAAGGTCCAGCAGCAGGTCCAGGTCCTTCAGCTCCCCCTGCCCAGCCAGGATCCGCTGCAGGATGCGCACGGTCCACGCGGTGCCTTCCCGGCACTGGGTGCACTGGGCGCAGGATTCGTGCGCGTAGAACCGGGCCAGGCGCATGATCTGGTAGACCATGTCGGCGGTGTCGTCGAACACGATGAGGCCGCCCGAGCCCAGCATGGTGCCTTGTTCCACGCACCCTTCGTAGTCCAGCTTGCAGCTCTCGGACTCTTCTCGCGTCAGGATGGGCACCGAGGAGCCGCCCGGGATGCAGGCCTTGAGGGTTCGGCCGTCCGGCACGCCGCCGGCGAGCTCATGAATCAGCTCACCCAGCGGGAAGCCCATGGTGATCTCGTAGTTGCCCGGGCGCTTCACGTTGCCGCACACACTGAACAGCTTGGTGCCCGTGCTCCTGGGGTTGGAGAGGCTGAGGGCCTTGTACCAGGCGGCGCCGCGGTTGATGATGTGCGGGACCGACGTCAGGGTCTCCACGTTGTTGATCGTGGTCGGCATCCCAAAGACGCCCTGCGCCGCGGGGAACGGCGGCCGAATGCGGGGATTCCCGCGGCGGCCCTCGATCGAGTTCATGAGAGCGGTTTCCTCGCCGCAGATGTAAGCCCCGGCGCCGCGGTGGACGTACATGTCCAGGCGCTTGCCGCTCCCCATGGCGTTGGGCCCGAGGACCTTTTTCTTGTAGGCCTCGGCCAGGGCCTCTTCCATGACGCGGATCGGCTCGGTGAACTCCCCTCGGATGTAGATGTAGGTGACCTCGGCCTGGATGGCGTACTGCGCGATGGCGCAGCCCTCGATCAACCCGTGTGGGGTCCAGCGCATGATCTCCCGGTCCTTGAACGTGCCGGGCTCCGACTCGTCGGCGTTGCAGCACAGGTAATGCGGTTTTCTCTTCTCCTTGGGCATGAAGGACCACTTCACGCCCGCTGGGAACCCCGCCCCGCCGCGTCCGCGCAGGCCGGACTCTTTGACGATCTCGATCACCTGCGCCGGCTCCATGGCCAGCGCCTGCTTCAGCGCCTGATACCCGCCCCGCTTCACCCAGCCGTCGTACCTCCGCGCTTCGGCGTCCCCGAAGTACTGGCTGAGGACCACCGTCTCGTTGGGATGCGGCTTATGGGGGTAGCCCATTATGCCACCCTTCCCTTCCCCACCGCGGCATGGCATGACGGCGTGACGGCAAAACGGCATGACGGCATAACGGCATTCGTGCCCCTGCCGCTATGCCGTGGGGCGGCGGGGCGGCTGGGCTGGGATGCCGTGGGGTGGTCGGGTCGGGTGCGGGGGTGCCGTTGCATCATTGGTACTCCCTCAACAGCCCAGGCACCTTCTCCGGCGTGACATGCTCGACAAAGTCATCGCCGATCATCACCGGCGTCGCGAAGCCACAGGCACCGAGGCATTCGACCTCGATCACGGTGTATTTCCCGTCCGGCGAGGTGGCCCCAAGCTCCTTGCAGCCGGTATGCTCCAGGAAGGCTTTGACCACGCCCTCGGCACCGCACAGGTTGCACGGGGTGGTGGTGCACACCTGCACGAAGTGCTTTCCCACCGGATGCTGGTGATACATGGTGTAGAACGTCACCACGCCCTTCACGTACGCGGGCGTGAGGCCCAACACTTCCGCGACCTCGGCCATGGCGTGATCCGAGATCCAGCCCCGCGCCTGCTGCACCATCCACAACGCGGGGAGGAGCCCGGCCCGTTTGGTCGCGTAGCGCGTGAGCAGCTTCTCGAGCTCCTTCAATCGCTCGCCCGTGAAGACCGGTTCGTAGGCCGTGGCCTGGTGCGTCATCGGTCGATCTCCCCCATCACGATATCCACGCTCGCGTTGATGGCGATCAAGTCCGCGAGCAAACCACCCTCCGCCATCTTGGGCAGCGCGGCGAGGTTGATGAACGACGGGGGGCGGATCCGCCAGCGCACCGGCTTGGCGGTCCCATCAGAGACGAAGTAGTAGCCCAGCTCGCCCTTCCCGTTCTCGATGGGGAAATAGGCCTCGCCCACCGGCGTCTTCACGCCCTCCATCACTTGCTTGAAGTGGAAGATCATCGCCTCCATGTCGGTCATCGCCGCGCTCTTGGGCGGCAGGATGACGCGCGGATCGTCCACGTTCAGGGGGCCGTCGGGCAGGCGGTCCAGCGCCTGGCCCAAAATCCGGGTGGACTGCACCATCTCCTCGAACCGCACCAGGTAGCGGTCGTACACGTCGCCGTGCTCTCCCACCGGGACCTCGAACTCGTAGCTCTCGTAGTCCAGGTAGGGCCGGTCCTTCCGCACGTCGTACGGGACGCCGCTGGCGCGGAGCATCGGCCCGGAGAGCGAGTAGTTGATCGCTTCTTCGGCCGTCAACGCGCCGACGCCCTGGGTCCGGCCGCACCAGATGGCGTTCCCGGTGAGCACCCGGTCCACTTCGGCGAGCGTCTTGGGGAAGTTCTTGCAGAACTCGCGCAGCCCGTCCACGAAGCCGTCCGGGACGTCGGCCATCAGCCCCCCCACCCGCGCCATGCTGGTGGTGAGCCGGGCTCCGGTCCAGGCTTCCTGGAGGTTGTAGATCCGCTCCCGCTCGTAGAACATCCACAGGAACGGGGTGAAGGCGCCGATGTCGATCCCGGTGGTTCCCAACCACACCAGGTGGGAAATGATCCGGCTCATCTCGCAGGCGATGACCCGCAGCACCTTGCACCGCTCGGTGACCTCGATCCCCATCAGCTTCTCGACCGCAAGCGCCAGCCCGATGTTGTTGGACATGGGGGACAGGTAGTCCGTCCGGTCGGTCAGCGGGATGATCTGATTGTAGTGCCGGTACTCCCCGAGCTTCTCGAAGCCCGAGTGCAGGTAGCCTACGTGGGGGATACAGCGCACCACCACCTCGCCGTCCAGCTCCACCACCAGCCGCAACACCCCGTGCGTGGCCGGGTGCTGCGGCCCGAGGTTGAGCAGGAGGTGGTCCGCGCCCCGCTCGGGGTCCGCCTCGGCCACCGCGGTCCCGGCCACCGCGGTCAGCGGGACGCGCAGGGGACGACCCGAGGGATCCAGGCCCGGGGTCGCCAGCTCGAACTCCACCGTGCGCTTACTCACGCCGGCGCTCCGGGACCGCCCCCCGTTCGCCCTTGGCCAGCCGCTCCCGCATGTCCTCCGGCAGCTCGTGGTAGGCGTCCGCGATGGACAGCTCCTCCAGGGAGTAGTGCGCCTCCGGGCTGGCTCCCAGGGCCTGGCGCACCTGCTCCGCGCGCGAAAAGCGGCCGCGCAGGGGAAAGTCCTTCCGGAGCGGGTGCCCCTCGGCGTAGGTCTCCCACATCAGAATGCGCCGCAGATCCGGATGGCCCCGGAAGGTGATGCCGAACATGTCGTAGACTTCCCGCTCGAGCCAGTTGGCGCCGGCCCAGATCGGTACGACGGACTCGACTTCCAGGCGGTCCTTGGCCAGCTCCGCCTTGACCCGCAGGGGTGCGCGCCGGTCAAGCGAGAACATCTCGTAGACGACCTCGATGGGCCGCTCGGGATCGCGGTACTCGACCGCGGTGACATCCACCAGATAGTTGTACCGCTGCCCCGGCGTCTCCTTGAGCCATCGCAGCACCTCGGCGACGCGCCCGGCGTCCACGTACACGATGGTGTCACCGCAGGAGACCAGGGCCCGGCCAATCGTCGACCCGAACTGCCGGCGGAGGGCGTCAACCGAAGGGTTCACGTCCGCTTAGGCTGACCGCGTTTGGTGAATGGAGTTGCCGAACGGCTCGGACATCTCGTCCACCACGTCCGGCGGCAGCCGCAGGCCGGTGTCGTCCAGCGGCCGTTCCTGGCGCAGGGACCCATCCACCACGGTCTCCCCACGGATCTTCTTGTGGAGCAGGAGAATGCCGTACAACAGCCCCTCGGGGCGGGGTGGGCAGCCGGGCACGTACACGTCCACCGGCACCACCGTATCGATGCCCTGCACCATGGCGTAGTTGTCGAAGATCCCGCCGGTCGACGCGCAGGCGCCCATGGAGATGACCCATTTGGGCTGGGTCATCTGATCGTAGATCCGCCGGATGACGGGCGCCAACTTGAACGGCAGGCGACCCGCGCAGATCAGCACGTCGGACTGGCGCGGGGAGAAGGCCATGCGTTCCATGCCGAAGCGGGCCAGGTCGTACCGGCCCGCGGCGGTCGCCATGAACTCGATGGCGCAGCACGCCGTGCCGAACGGCATGGGCCAGAGGCTGCTGGTGCGCGCCCAGTTGACCAGGAAATCGAGCTTGGTCGTCAGCCAGTTGGGCGACAGGCTCGAAAGCACCTGGGTCTCCGGCCCCGAGGCATGCTGGCTCAATCCCATTCCAGGGCTCCTCGCTTCCAGGCGTACGCGTACCCGACGAGCAGGATGACGATGAACACCAGCATCTCCACCAGCCCGAAGAGACCCAGCCGGCGAAACGAGACGCCCCACGGAATCATGAACACGGTTTCAATGTCGAACACGATAAACAACATGGCGACGAGGTAGAACTTCACGCTGAAGCGCTCGCGAACGGTGCCGATGGGCGGCATCCCGGACTCGTAGGGCGTTTGCTTGACCGGCGTCGAGCGGGGACGGAGGATCAGGTGGGAGACCGCGATCATCCCGACCCCCGTGACCATCACCAAGCCGGCCAACAGAATCAGCGACAGGTATTCCTGCGTCATGCCCTGGCCGTACTCGTGAAAAATTTCACTTGCCTCGGACGCGGCAAATTACCCTAGGGCGCGAAGCAGTGTCAAGCAAAGTGTAAGTGGCGTAATGCGTAACGCAGACTACCTTTAGTGCTCGCCGTTCACTCAGGGAATGCCAGCCCGAGCCCGGAGCGCCATGTCCATCAAGTCCGACCGCTGGATCCGCCGCATGGCGGCGCAGCACCGCATGATCGACCCCTTCGAGACCTCCCAGGTCCGCTCCGGTGTGATCAGCTTCGGCGTGTCATCGTATGGCTATGACATGCGCGTGGCCGGCGAGTTCCGGATCTTCACCAACGTGCACTCCACCCTGGTGGATCCCAAGAAGTTCGACGAGCGGTCCTTCGTCGAGTACACGGGCGACAGCTGCCTCATCCCCCCCAACTCCTTCGCGCTGGCGCGCTCGGTGGAATACTTCCGCATCCCCCGGAACGTGCTGACGATTTGTGTGGGCAAGAGCACCTACGCCCGCTGCGGCATCATTACCAACGTGACGCCGTTCGAGCCGGAGTGGGAGGGATTCGTGACGCTGGAAATCTCGAATACGACTCCCCTGCCCGCGCGTATCTACGCCAACGAAGGCATCGCCCAGGTGCTGTTCTTCGAGGCGGATGCGGAGGACGAGTGTGAGGTCTCCTACAAGGACAAGAAGGGGAAATACCAGGCGCAGCAGGGCGTGACGCTGCCGAAGATCTGACCCGTTCATGGCGCTGATCCGCTGCCCCAAGCACGGTGTCCCGTTCAACGACGACAATCCCCGGGGCTGCCCCGCCTGTGCCCTGGAGAAGGAAGGCGGCGAGCAGGCGCAGGTGATGCGGGAACTGGCCCGCGCGTCGCAGGTGACTCGCCGGCCGGGCGCGCCACCGAGCACGCCGCCGGAGCAGGCGCCGCGCCGAACCGAACGCGTCGCTCCGCCGGTGACGGCGCCGCCGCGGCCGCCGGTGCTCGAGCCCGGGCCCGTGGACAAGTTCCGGGACGTGATCCGTCGGCGCCCCGTGCCCATCATCGGCGCGCCGCTCATCGTGGTTCTGCTCGTCGCCCTGATGTCCCGGTCCGGGCCGTCCTTCGTCCAGCAGCCGAGCCCCGTCCCGCTGACCGGCGAGGTCCTGCCGCTGCCCATCGAGCCGGGTGCCTCCCTCAGCACCGTCTTTGGCGTTCTGGGCGTCCAGCCGCCCCGGCCGAGCCCCGAAGGGCGCCCGCTCGAGCGCTACTCGTACGGGACCGATCTCAACATCGACGCGTTGAACGGCGTGCCGTACATCATTTCCATCCTGGTCCCGAATCGGAGCTGGCGCGGCCTGCGGGTCGGGATCCCTCAACAGGAGGCCGAGGGTGCGCTGGCGCTGCTGGGCCCCCCGCTGGCCGCCGCCCCCCCCTTCATGCCGCGTGCGGACACGCTCAAGGGACTGGTGGTCTATCCGTCGCTCGAGGGCCGGCCCAACCGGCCCCTCAAGGCCGAGGTGCGGCCCCCCAACGGCTGTTATGACGTGGTCGTGGACATCCAGCCACGGGCGACCGGCGTGCTGGTGGATCGCGATCGGCGGTACGCCGTGATCGGTCCACCGGAAGCGCAGCCGGAGTGGGTGGCCACGCGGATCCGGGTGATCAACCGGGCCGTGGCGGGCCCGGCGGGGAGGGCGGCGTGTTGACGCGTTGTCCGTGAGGTGGCGCGCAGTTCCAACCGCAAGGATGGGAACGATTACGAGCTGAGGAGGACCTCAGTAGCGTTCCGGGCCGCCCGCGCCGCGCGCGCTCTCAGGCCGCTTGATCTCGTATTCCCGAGGGGGTTCCTTGCCCGCCAGGTGTCGCACGAAGTAATCCCACCGGCGGCGGATGAAGTACGGTTCGTTCAACCCGTGCGCGCGATCCGGCGCCAGGATCAAGTCGAAATCCTTGTTCGCCTTGATCAGCTCGTTGATCAGCTGGACAGTGTTGGCCGGGTGGACGTTATCGTCCATGTCGCCGTGCATCAGCAACAGATGGCCGGTGAGGTTCTTGGCGTACGTCTTGTTGGCCGAGGCCTCGAAGTTGTCCGTCTTGCGCACGCTGTCCCGCCGCATGAGCCCCTGATACTTCTCCGCCCAGTAAATGTTGTAGCTGCGGTTGTCGTGGTTCCCTGCCCCGGACACCGCCACCTTGAAGAACTCGGGGAACGTCAGCATGGCGTCCGTTGAGGCAAAGCCGCCGCCCGAGTGTCCGTAGATGCCCACGCGATCGAGGTCCATCCACGGATGCCGCGCCCCCAGCTGTTTGATGGCCGCCACGTGATCCGGCAGGCCGTTGTCGTGGAAGTTGCCGTAGTAGTTGTCGTGGAACGCCTTGGACCGAAGGGGCGTCCCCAGATGGTCGATCTCCACCACAATGAACCCCAGCTCGGCGATGGCCCGTTCCTCGCCCCCGGTGGAAAACCGCCACTGGCCCACGCTCCCCACCTGGGGGCCGGGGTAGATGTGATCGATGACCGGGTACTCCCTGGTGGAATCGAAATCCGACGGCTTGAACATCACGCCGTAGATATCGCTGATGCCGTCCCGCGCCTTGACCTGGAAGACCTGTGGCGGCGTCCATCCCACCGCCTCCAGCCGCGAGACGTCGGCTTCTTCGAGCTTCCGGATCACGCGACCGTCCGGCGCGGCTCGGAGCACCGTGACCGGCGGCGACTCGATCCGCGACTGGACGTCAACGAAGTACCGGCCGCTGGGAGAAAACTCGATGCGGTGGTCGGCGTCTTCGGGGGTGAGCAGCGTGAGCCCCGTGCCATCGAAGTTGACGCGGTACAGATGGGCGTAGTAGAGGAACCGGCCCGCCTCGCGCGCCCGCGCGGTGAAGTAGATCCGCTTCGCGGTCTCGTCCACGTGCCGCACGGCGCCCACCGGCCACGCACCCTGCGTGATCTGATGGCGCACCGTCCCGCCCCGCGCCATCCGGTAGAGATGGGCCCACCCGTCACGCTCGGACCACCAGATGACCTCGCCATCTTCGGTCACGTACCAGCTCGGTGGATCCTGCGGGCTGGTCTCCACCCAGGTCTTGGCGGAGTCCGCGGCCAGGACGCTGCCTGCTCCCGTCGCGGCATCGGCTTCCATGAGGTAGAGCGCCTTGGAGGCCCGCGTGAGGAACGTGAAGTGGACGCGGCTCGAGGTCCGGCTCCAGGTGGAATCCGCCTGGCCGCCGAAACCGCCCCCACCGAGCGAGATCTGGTTGGGCCGGACGGGAAGCTTGACCTCGGCATTGGTCACCTGGCCCGCGATGTTGCGGCGCCCGCCGTTCCCGCCGTCGGCCGTGAGCCTCGCGGGCAGGCTCAGGATGCGGATGGAGGGATGTGGAACGATCGTATCACCGGGCAGCGCGTAGGGCTGTGAGAAATGGCGCGGCCGCTGCGGGGTGTACGAGATGTACGGCATGCGGCCAACGCCGCGCGTGTCCTGCCGCGTCACCGCGAGTTTCTTGGCGTCCGGAGACCACCTGATGCTGGGCCGCTGGATGGTGTCGTTGCGCATCACCTGATAGGGACGCGGCGGCCCGCTCCCATACCACCATTCCTCGGTGCCGTCGGTCGTGAGCTGCATCGAATCGCTGCCACCCCGCGGGCGGATCCACACATTGTACTGATGCACGAACGCCTCCCAGGCCGAATCGGGAGACACCACGAACGCCCGATCATCCGGCAACGTGTCCCGCACGGTGCAACCGTACGATCCCAGCTGGCAGTGAAACAGCTGCTTGCTGGCCTGGAACTCGATGGCGCGCTCGCCGTCCACGAACTTGAACGTGGAGAACGGCAGCTTGACCGGGTCGTAGCTGGTATCCCTGGCGAGGGACATGGCGGCGGCGAGCCGCGCGTTGTCAAATACCAGGCGCCGGACGTTGGCCACGGGGTCTACCAGCACGTATTCGGCCCCTTCCGCGAGCTTGTTCCGGTACCAGAAGCGGTTGCCGTCCGGCAGCCACTGTGGGTCCACGGAATCGCCGCTGATCATGCGGGAGGCGTTCCAGTCCAGCATTTGCTCGGCGCGGCGGTAGTCTACCACCTGGGCGGCGAGCGATGGCACCAGGGACGCGCCGAGGAGCACGCCCACGAAGGAAACTGACTTCACCGGGTCCCTCCTGCTCGAGAAAACGCTCATGGCCTGATTCGCTGACGCTCGGCGCCGGGTGTCACGTTAGAAACGATGGTAGCCCGGCCCCCGCACCACCCGCCCCGGCTTGGCGCCGGTATGCCGCCCACCCCGCACCACGCTCACCCCGTTCACGAACACGTCCCGCACGCCGGCCGACAACTGGTGCGGGCGCTCGAACGTGGCCCGGTCGGCGACGGCGGCCGGATCGAACACCACCACGTCCGCGAAGAACCCCTCCCGCAGCAGGCCGCGATCCTGAATCGATAGCCGCGTGGCCACCGCCGAGGTCGCTTTGCGCACCGCGTCCTCGAGGGATAAGACGCCCTCGTCACGCACGTACTTGCCGAGGATGCGGGGATAGGTACCGTAGGCCCGAGGATGCGTGAGTCCACGCGCGCTGTCGGGATCCGCTCCGCCGGCATCGGTGCCGAACTTGATCCACGGCTGCCGTAGCTGAAGGCTGACGTTGTCTTCGCTCATCATGAAGTAGATGGTGCCGATCCGCTGCTCCTCCGACAGCAGCAGATCCATCACCGTCTCGAGCCAGTCCTTCCCCAGCGCCGCGGCGATGTCGGACAAGCGCTTGCCGACATGCGCCCGGTGCTCCGGCTTCAGGAGGCCCAGCACCAGCACACCGTCCGGCGTGGCGAGCTGGCACAGGTTCTCCCAATCGGTGGCCTGCTGCAGCACCTCGGCCCGAATCCTCGAGCGCATGGCGGGGTCGCGCAGGTTGTCCAGCAGCTTGTCGTCCGCGGCGGCCCAGGGCGGCAAGCACGAGCTCAAGCCGGTCCCGCCGGCCACATAGGGATACATGTTCGCCTGAACGTCCACCCCGGCGGCGCGCGCGGAGTCGATCTTCGAGATGGCCTGCGCCGCCTTGGGCCAGTTGCGCAGCCCGCCGGCCTTTAGATGATAGATCTCGACGGGTACGCTCCCTTCCCGGCCAATGCGGATGGCTTCGTCAATGGCTTCGAGCAGTTGATCAGCCTCGGATCGCATGTGGGTGATGTAGACACCGCCGTAGGGGGCCATGGCGCGTGCGATATCGATCAGCTCGGCCGTGCCGGCGAAGTTGCCGGGCGGGTAAATCAGGGCCGAGGCCACGCCGAAGGCGCCGTCCCCCATGGCCCGACGCACCACGGCGCGCATCGTGTCCAGCTCGGCGGGCGTGGGCTCGCCCAACGCCATGCCTTTCACGTACTCTCGCACCGTGGACGCGCCCAGGAACGAGCCGACGTTGGGCGAAATGCCGTGACGCTCCATCGCCTCCAGCCACCGGGCGAATCCGTTGGGCGTCATGAACTCCCGCACCACTTGCTGGCGGGACCCGGGCAGCCGGGCGAGGTCCCCCACCGTACGCTCGTTGGCGGGCGCGGGCGTACCCCCCTCGCCGAGGATCTCCGTGGTGATGCCCTGCGTCACCTTGCTCACGTCCCGACCGTCGCCAAACAGGAACGACCCGCCCGACTGTCCCTGGATGTCAATGAACCCGGGCGCCACGACCATTCCGCGAGCGTCCAGCCGCTCCCGGGCCGGCGCCTCGCGAAGCAACCCGGCGGGAGTGACGCGCGCGATGCGGTCGCCGCGGATCGCGAGGTCGCCGTAGAACCACGCCGCGCCGGTGCCGTCCACGATGCGGCCGCCGGCGATCACCACATCGTAGGGCGGCGGGAGCGGGGCTGGCCCTCCACGCGGCTGGGTCGCGGGCGCACAGCTAACCAGAAGCAAGGCCAACGAGACTGCCGGAGAGCGCTGCATCACTTCTCCAGGTATCTTGATGGCCAAGAGCTTGCGCGTGTAGCGATGCTTCGTCAACTGACCAGTATCCCTTGAACGGATCACGGCGGAGGAGTCGGTTCAGCCCGTGAACGGTGCCCGGACCTCGGTGGTCCGCATTCGCCCCCTCACGACGCCCGCCGATTACGCGGCCTGCGTCGAGCTGCAGGAGCTGATCTGGGGAGCGGGCGATGACACCATACCGCCGATCATGCTGCAGGTGAGCCAGCACGTGGGAGCCATCGCCGCAGGGGCGTTCGACGCCGCCGGCCGGATGATCGGCTGCGTTTTTGGCCTCACGGGCGTACGGAACGGCCGGCTCGCCCACTGGTCGCACATGCTGGCGGTGCGCCCGGAGGCGCGCGATCGGGGCATCGGCCGGCGGCTCAAGCGCCACCAGCGCTCGCGACTGCTCGCGATGGGGATCCCGACCATGTACTGGACGTTCGATCCCCTGGTGGCGCGGAACGCGCACTTCAATCTCAACCGCCTGGGCGCCACGGTGGAGGAGTACGTGCCCGACATGTATGGGCCCGCCGACGCGAGCCCCGTGGACCGCGGCATCGGCACCGACCGGCTCGTCGTGCGATGGGACCTGGGAAGGCGGACGCGCAGGCGCGCCGAACGGCCGCGCCATGAGGCGGCATCAGCGCAGATCGAGATCCCGCGGGACATCCACGCGATCCGCGACCTGAACGTGCACGAGGCATTTGCGTGGCGGGTCAGGACTCGACAAGAGTTCCTGGGTCTTCTGAGGCGGGGCTACCGCGTCCGACGCTTTCACCGCGGGTCACCCGGCGAGCAGAGCTTCTATCGACTGGTGATGCCATGAAGGAGACCGCTCGTGTCGCTGCCGGCATCGAGCTGGTAGACGTCCAGCACCTCGGGAATCCGCACGTGATCGCCGCGGCGGTGCTCGACACGGGCGGCGGTCTCGCCATCGTGGACCCCGGCCCGGAATCGACCCTGGCGATCCTGCTCGACGCGCTGGAGGCCAACGGCCGCTCGCTGAACGAGGTTCGCTACCTCCTCCTGACCCACATTCACCTGGACCACGCCGGGGCCACCGGGGCCATGGTGCGCCGGCACTCCCAGCTCGACGTGTACGTGCATGAGCGCGGCGCCACGCACCTGGCCGACCCAACCAAGCTCCTGGCCAGCGCGGAGCGTCTTTACGGGGCCGACATGCGGCGCCTCTGGGGAGAGTTTGTACCGGTACCGTCAGCCAACCTCCGGCCGCTCCGGGGCGGCGAGCGGCTGGTGCTCGGGCAGGTAGCGCTCGACGTCGCGTACACGCCGGGCCACGCGTCGCATCACGTGAGTTACTTGCATGTGCCCACCGGGACAGCGTTCGTGGGCGACTCGGCGGGCATCCGCATCAGCGGGCGCGACTACCTCTTTCCGCCGACGCCGCCTCCGGACATTGACCTGGAGCTCTGGGGAGCGTCCCTCGACCGCCTCGCCCAATGGCGGCCCGAGCGGCTGTTCCTCACGCATTTCGGACCCGCGGCGACGGTGGAGCCGCACCTGGCCGAGATGCGGGAGCGGCTGGTCGAGTGGAGTGAGCGGGTCCGCGCGTCGCTGTCGGAACCCGGTGACGATGCGTCGCGCGCTGCGGCATTTGTCCGCCGCGTGGGAGAAGACGTACGGCGCCACCTGCCGGCCGACGAAGCGCAGCGCTTCGAACAGGGAGCGGGCCTCACCTTCTGCTGGTACGGGCTGGCGCGTTACTGGAGGAAGCGTCTTCCGGCCTGACCTACCAGCTGCCCTGCTCCCCCACCGCGTCAATGACGTGGCTCAGGCGCGCAGCGGCATTGCGCCAGTTGGTGAGCACCGCATGCTGCGCCCCATCCGGATCGCCGGCTTCGATCGCCTGAATGAGTTGGGCGTGCTCCTCCACCGAGTGGGCGATGTCGTCGGTGAGGGCGGCGGCGTAGACCCGCCCGTAGCGCTCCACCTGGGGCTTGATGGCCTCGTGCAGCGAGAGCAGACGGGACCCGGCCGCGGCCTCGACCATCCGCCGGTGGAGCGTTTGATCCAGGTCAAATACCTGATTCGCGTCCGTGCGTTTGCCCTGGGCCACGCGCCGCAGTTCCTCATTGAGCCGCCGGAGCTCGGTCCCGAGCTGGGTGCGCAGGGTGGGCTTGAGCGACGCGGCATAACGCGCCGCGAGGCCCTCAACCTCGGCGAGGATGTGGAGCAGCTCGGTGGCATCCTCGCGTGTCAGCGGGGCCACCATGGGGCGGCGACGCCGCCCGGTGTTGGTGACGACGATGTATCCCTCTTGCCCCAGCCGTTGGAGCGCGGCGCGGACCGGCGTCCGGCTCACCCCCAGCCGTTCGGCCGCGTCCGTCTCCGTGATGCGCGCCCCGGGCGCCAGCCGCCCCCGCACGATGAGGTCCCGCAGCTTGACGTAGACTTCGCTGGAACGATCTACGTCGTGTGCGCCCAGGGGCCGTCGGCGTGGAGTCATGTTCTACTCATACGTCATGCAAGGGCGATCCGTTGGATTCGGCACGACCTTGAACCTCCTCCACCATTCGGGTTAATGTAGGGACCCCGAGCGCCACCGCCACCCGTGACCGCCTGAAGGTGCCATGACCCCGCCCGGCCGCCGGACGGACGCCATCCTGATCCGGCCCCTGTCATCTGCGGAGGAGCTCGCCCAGGGCGTCGCGATCCAGCGCCTGACGTGGGGCGACGAGTTCACCGAGGTCGTTCCAGCCACCATTCTCCAGATTTGTCAGAAGGTCGGCGGTGTCGCCGCCGGCACGTTCGATCAGGACGGCCACCTGTTGGGGTTGGTCTTCGGCCTCACCGGCGTCCATCACGGCCGCCTGGTACATTGGTCCCACATGCTGGCGGTGCGGCCGGAAGCGCGCGGTCTGGGCCTGGGCAAGCGACTGAAGCTCTACCAGCGGGACGTGCTGCTCCCCATCGAGGTCGTGGACGTGCGGTGGACGTTCGACCCCCTGGTGGCGCACAACGCCAACCTCAACCTCAACGCCCTCGGGGCCGAGATCGAGCGATACGTGCCGGACATGTACGGCGGCAATACCGGGAGCGACCTGCATAGCGGCCTCGGCACGGATCGCCTGGTCGCCGTGTGGCACATCGCGGATGATCGGGTGGCCCGCCTGCTCGCCGGGCACGCCCCGCCTCCCGCACCCGCGTGGGTGGAGGCCCCCGTCGCCAACCCGGGCGCGGCCGCCCGAGCCCCCCTGCCGGATGACTCGCCCGTCCGGATCGAAGTCCCCGCGGATATCCAGGCCGTGAAGGCGCAATCGCTCGAGACGGCGCGCGCGTGGCGGGCCACCACGCGCCGGGCCTTCGTGTGGTATCTGGACGCCGGTTACCGCGTCGCCGGGTTCATCCACGGCGGCGCACGGGGTCCGTGCACCTACGTCCTGGCGCGATCCACCGCATGAGCCTAACCCTCCGGCAGATCGCGCTGCGGGAAATCACGCTCCACCTCAAGGAACCGTTCCGGATTTCGTCCGGCGTGGCGTCGCACCGCCGCATCCTCCTGGTGGAGTTGACGGACGCCGACGGCACACACGTCTGGGCGGAATGCGTGGCCGGCGAAGCGCCCAACTACTCGCCGGAGACGGTGGATACGGCATGGCTCGCCATCCGGGAGTGGGTGGCGCCGCGCGTCCTGGGGCGCACCTTCGAGAACGCCCAGAACGTCTTCCCCGCCCTGGAGCAGGATTTCCGCGGCCACCGCATGGCGAAGGCGGCGGTGGAAATGGGCATGTGGGCGCTGGCAGCCACTCGCGCGGAGCAGAGTCTCTCACGGTTTCTGGGCGGTACGCGCCAGGAAATCGCCACCGGCATCTCCCTCGGCATTCAGGAATCGCCCGCGAAGCTGGTGGAGAAGGCGCGCGCGGCGCAGGCGCAGGGGTACCGCAAGATCAAGCTCAAGATCCAGCCCGGCTCGGACGTCGCGTTCGTGGCGGCGGTGCGGGAGGCCCTGGGGCCGGACGCCCCCCTGATGGCCGACGCCAACAACGCCTATACCTTGGCCGAGGGTGATGCGCTCGAGGAGCTCGACCGGTTCGGGTTGGTCATGATCGAGCAGCCGCTCGCCTGGGATGACGTGGTGCAACACGCGCAGCTCCAGCAGCGCCTCAAGACGCCGATCTGCCTGGACGAGTCCATCACCGGACCTGACAAGGCGGAAGACATGGTGGCGCTGGGAAGCGGGCGGATCATCAACATCAAGCCGGGACGGGTGGGCGGCTTTGCGGCCTCCAGGGCCATCCACGATTTCTGCGCACGGCATGACGTCCCCGTGTGGTGCGGCGGGATGTTGGAGTCGGGCGTGGGGCGGGCGTACAACGTGGCACTCGCCTCCCTGCCCAACTTCCTCCTCCCAGGAGATCTGAGTCCCAGCGCGCGCTACTGGGAGCGGGACATCGTCACGCCCGAGTGGACCATGAACGGCCATGGCATGGTGCGGGTCCCGCGCGACGCGCCGGGGCTCGGCATCACCGTGGATCGGGACCGGGTGGAGAACCTCACGGTGAGGCGGGAGGTAATCACGGCATGACGACGCCACGGCGTAGGGGCTCGACGGCACGACGGCATGACGGCATGACGGCAGCGCTCCATCGCCGGCTGGTCGAGCTGCGGCACGATCTTCACCGGCATCCCGAGGTGGCGTTCGAAGAGCGCGAAACCGCCAAGCGCCTGGAAGCCGAGCTGGCTCGGCTCAAGCCGGTGGAGCTCAAGCGCGTGGCCGGTACCGGGGTGATCGCGCGCATCAAGGGCAAGCGGCGCGGGGCGCCTGCGGTCGCCATCCGCGGGGACATTGATGCGCTGCCTATCCAGGAAGCCACCGGGCTGCCGTTCACGTCCGAGGTGCCCGGCGTCATGCACGCCTGCGGGCATGATGTGCACGCCACGTGGGCCGTGGGCGCCGCGGCGCTGTTGGCGCGGCAGCCCGCCACCGGCGACGTCGTGATCCTGCTGCAGCCCGCCGAGGAGACCGGCAAAGGAGCGCTCGCCCTTCTGGAAGCGGGTGCCATCGAAGGGATCGCGGCCATCTTCGGCGCCCACGTGGACCGGCGGTTCCCGGTTGGCCAGGTGGTGGCGGACGAAGGTTCGTTGGCGGCGGCCGCGGATACGTTCAGGATCGAGCTGATAGGAAGCGGAGCGCACGCCGCCCGGCCACACGAAGCACGGGACCCCATTGTGGGCGCCGCCGCCGTGATCCAGGCACTTCAAATGATCGTGGCGCGGCGCCTCAATCCAGCCACGCCGGCGGTGGTCAGCGTCACCACCGTCCACGCCGGGTCGGCGGACAACGTCATTCCCGGGCAGGCGACGCTGACCGGGACCATTCGCACCCTCGATGCGGGAACGCGGGAACTGGTCCATGCCGAGGTGAAGCGGATCGTGGACCAGACGGCCCGGGCCCAGGCGCTGGACGTCAGGCTGACCCTCGACCTTGGGCCCCCGCCCATCGTCAACCCGGCGCAGCCGGTCGCGTGGGCCCGCCAGGCCGTGACCCGGGTGCTCGGCGAAGCCGCGCTGGTCCCGCTCGGCTTCACCAACATGGCCGGGGAAGATTTCGCCTGGTATCTGGAACACGTCCCCGGGTGTTTCCTGCGGATCGGTGCCCGGGAAGACGGCGGAGACCCGATTCCCGCCCATTCGCCTCGCTTCTACGCGGCGGACGAGGCGATCTCTGCCGGGGCGGCGGTGCTGGCGGAGGTGGCCCGGGTGGCCTCGGCCGCGCTGGCGGGACCTCGAGCCTCGGGACGGCACCGCCGGGCGGTTGGCCGGAAACCGGCACGGTAGGGGGAGGGTCAATGCTCCAGCGAGTGGACGTGGGCCGGATCAGCCTCGACACCTACGAGTCGGCCGCCGGTGGCGAGGTGGTCGAGCAGCTCAAGGAGTTGGCCAAGCCGCTGCGCGGGGTGCGCCTTCTCCATGTGAACGCCACGCCCTACGGCGGGGGGGTGGCGGAGATCCTGCGGGCCGAGGTCCCGCTGCTCCGGGATCTGGGGATCGAGGCGGATTGGCGGATCATCACCGGCGGCGAAGCGTTCTTCCGGACCACCAAGGCCATCCACAACGGGCTTCAGGGAGCGCCGCAAGACCTGACCGACCGCGATCGCGACGTATTCGTCGAGAATGCCAGGCGCAACGCCGAGCTCCTGGAGGCCGAGAGCGATATTCTCTTTATCCACGACCCGCAGCCCGCCGGCATCCTCCAGTACCACGGCAAGGGAACGGCGAAGTGGATCTGGCGGTGCCACATCGATACGTCGCAGCCAAACCCGAACGTCTGGAGTTTCCTGCGGCCGTTCCTGACCGCCTACGATGCCGCCGTCTTCACGCTGGGCGGATTCGTTCCGCCCGATCTGCCGATCGAGCGGGTCGAAATCATCCCGCCCGCCATTGACCCGCAGAGCCCCAAGAATCTGGAGCTCACCAACGGCCTGGCGAACGCCGTGCTCCAGTGGATCGGCGTACGCACCGAACGGCCGCTGATCGCTCAGGTGAGCCGCTTCGATCCATGGAAGGACCCCATGGGGGTCATCCACGCGTACCGGATAGCGAAGGCCGAGATCCCCGAGCTCCAGCTCGCGCTGGTGGGCTCCATGGCGCTGGACGACCCCGAGGGATGGGACATCTACAACCAGATTCGCGATGAAGGCGCCCGCGACCACGACCTCTTCATCTTCACCAACCTGACGGGCGTGGGAAACATCGAAGTGAACGCCTTCCAACGGATGTCCGACGTGGTCATCCAGCTTTCGACCCGGGAAGGCTTCGGCCTGGTGGTGTCCGAGACCCTGTGGAAGAACACCCCCGTGATCGCGCGCGCCGTGGGCGGCATCCCGTTGCAAATGGAGGGAGGAGTCGGCGGCGCGCTGGTGAAGACGGTGGAGGAGTGCGCCGAGTACATCGTCCGGTTTGTCCGGGACAAGAAGACGGCGCAAGAGCTGGCGGCCAGGGGCCGCGAGCTGGTGCGCGATCGCTTCCTGCTCACGCGCATGATCGCCGACGAGCTCCGCCTGTACCAATCGGTGCTGGGGATGCGGCGGCCGCGTCCAACACCGGCCGCGATGGCGGGATTGGTGGACGAGGCCCGCTGTCCGGTGTGCGGCCGGGCGGTGGACGCGGACACGGCGCCCACGCTGACTCGGGACGGGCGGCGCTATCTGTTTGACGGCCCGGAGTGTCAGGAGCGGTTTCGCGAAGACCCGGAGCGCTTCGCGCGCGGTCACCCCGGCGCGCCTGCGTGACCGGCGGTGCCTGAGCTTCGCCGGGACCCAACCACCGGGACGTGGACCATCCTCGCGGTGGAGCGCGCCGCCCGCCCCGGCGGCCGCCCGCAGAGCCCTCCGCCCCCGCCGGACGAGGACCACCTCGCCAGCTGCCCCTTCTGCCCGGGCAACGAAGATCAGACGCCGCCCGAGATCTTTCGGCTACCGCCTGGTGCGGCCCGCTGGTCGGTGCGGGTCGTACCCAACAAGTATCCAGCGCTGACCCCCGACGCCGACCAGCGCGTGACCCACCGGCAGGACTTGCTATGCAGCCTGCCCGGCCGAGGCCACCACGAGGTGATCATCGAAGGACCCCGGCACCGCCCCACCGCGGCCCCGCGGGAGGCCGAGACGCTCCGCGATGTCTTCCTGGCGGCCCGCGAACGCGGTCGGGCGTTCTCGACCGACCCGGCGCTCCGACACGTTGCGCTGTTCAAGAACCATGGCCCGGCGGGTGGCGCATCGCTGGCGCACCCCCACTGGCAGCTGGTGGCGTTGCCCGTGATTCCTCCGGCCGTCGCCCGGGAGTTCCAGATCGCGGCCGAGTATCGCGAAGCCCATGGACGGGCGATGCTGGAGGATCTGGTGAGCCTGGAGCTCGAGAGTGAAACCCGCGTCGTCGAGATCACCGACGAGTTCGCCGTCCTGGCAGCGTACGCCCCACAGTGGACCGGCGAGACCTGGATTGTGCCGCGTGCCCCGGTGGCCGGCCTGCAACACCTGGACGACGCCGGCCTCGATGCCCTTGCCGGGACGCTCTGGCGCACCCTGCGCCGCGTGGCGGGAGCACTGGACGAGCCGGCCCTGAACGTGGTCGTCCATTCCGCCCCGTTGGGTGTCGGGGCGGCGAGTGAGGCTTTCCGGTGGCATGTGCGCCTTCAGCCGCGACTCGGCACGCCAGCGGGATTCGAGCTGGGCTCGGGTGTCGCAGTCGTGACGCTGGCCCCCGAGGCCGCCGCCGAAGCCTTCAGGCGCCAGCCGCTGTGACGTACCCGCTGGCCGGTTGCTCGCTGCTCGCCTTACCGGGTCGCGACCAGACGTTGCCGGGTATACGGGATGAGTCCGCCGGCGTTGATGATTTCCTGACGCGACGGCGGGAGCGACACCACCGGATCCCGCTTCCCCGTCCTCAGATTCACGACCTCCGCCGCATCCACCTCGAGGTTGTCGCCCACCGATGCGTCCAGGGTGGGGCACGTGACGACGCGCAGCCCCAGGTTGATCGCATTCTGGAGAAAGATCCGCGCGAAGCCCCGGGCCATGATCGTCAGGTCATACCCCTTGAGGCAGGAGACCGCCTGTTCGCGGGACGACCCACACCCAAAATTCCTTCCGGCGACGACGATGCTGCCCGGCGGAATCTCCTGAGCCTTGAGCTGTCCATTGAAGGCGGCGTCATCGGCGAACGCGAATAGCGGGGTCTCGGTCGGAAGGACCGTCGCCATGTACCGTCCCGGGTAGATCACGTCGGTCGAGATGTCGTCACCCAGCGTATAGACCACCGTCGCCATGTCAGTGCCCTCCCCGGCCAATTCGGGGATCGGTGATCACCCCCGTCACCGCCGAGGCGGCCGCGACCGCCGGCGAGCAGAGATAGACCTCGGACCTGGGGTTGCCCATCCGCCCCTTGAAGTTCCGGTTGGTGGTGGAGAGGGCGACTTCACCGTCTCCCAGCGCGCCCTCATGCACCCCCAGGCACGGCCCGCAACCGGAGTTCATGACCACCGCCCCCGCTTGCATCAAGGTCCCGACGTAGCCGTGCTCGATCGCCTGCCGGTAGATCCTGGTGGACGCCGGGAAAACCAGCATCCGGGTGCCGGCCGCCACCTTCCGGCCCTCGAGAAACCGCGCGGCGACGGCCAGGTCGTCCAGCCGGCCATTGGTGCAGGAGCCGATCACGACCTGGTGCACCCGCCGCCCCGCCACCTCCGCGACCGGACGCACGTTGTCCACGGTGTGCGGGCAGGCGATCTGCGGCCCGAGGCCGGACACATCCACCTCGATCGTTCGCTCGTACGCCGCGTCCTCATCCGGCAGCACCGGCTGCACGGCCTCGGTAACGCCGGCCTCGCCCCGCAGATACCGCCCCGTCTCATCATCCGCCGGGACGATCCCGGACGTCGCTCCCGCCTCCACCGACATATTGCACAACGTGAGCCGGCCCGACGTGGACATCCGGCGGACGGCGTCGCCGTGGAACTCCAGCACCCGGAAGTTGGCGCCTTCCGCTGTCAGCTCACCGATGAGTCTCAGGATCAGGTCCTTGGAGCCCACACCGTCTTGGAAGGTCCCCCGTACCACCACCTTGATGGTGTGCGGGACCTCTACGTTCAGCACGGTGCCCAACGCCCATACGCTGGCCATCTCCGTGGCGCCGATGCCGAACGCGAAGGCACCGAGAGCCCCGTGGCTGGTGGTGTGGGAATCGGTGCCGACGACGACGGCGCCGGGCCGCACGTAGCCGTTCTCCGGGAGGACCTGATGACAGATCCCCCCCACGTCGCCGCGGATGTCGTGGAAGCGCGCGATCTGGTGCGCCGTCACGAACTCGCGGACCATCTTCTGGTTGCTCGCGGTCTTGGACGATTCCGCGGGGACCCGATGGTCGAAGACGATCACCACCCGGCCCGGATCCCAAATCCTCGGTGTGAGCCCGGTCCCGGCATATACGTCCAGGAACTGGTTGACGACCAGCGCCGCGTTTTCGTGCGACATCGCCAGGTCCACCCGCGGTTCCACCACGTCACCCACCGCCACCGCCGGCAGACCCGACGCGCGGGCGAGGATCTTCTGCACCACCGTCATGCCCATGATTACACCACCCCCTTCGCCCGCAGTGCGGCCACCTCATCCCGCGAGATGCCCAGCGTGCCCAGGACCGCCGCCGTGTCGGCTCCAAGACGCGGCGGCGGCCCGCCGATGGCCCCGGGCGTCCTGGCGAACTTCGCGGTCAGCCCGAACAACCTCACCGGTCCCACGCCCTCCACTGGAACCTCCGTGAGCACGGCGCGGTGCTCCGCCTGGGGCTGACCCAGCGCCGCCTCGAGACTCAGGATCGCGCCACTGGGAACGTCCCTCGTGTTGAGCAACTCCACCCACTCGGCCGTGGGACGCTCCACCAACTTCGCCTCAATGAGGGGCGTCAGCGCCTTGCGGTTCCTTTTACGGGTGTCACGCTTCTGGAAACGCGGATCGGTCTTCAGCTCCGGCACGCCCAACACCTCGCACAGGGCCTCCCACTGCTCCTGCTTGTTCGCGGCGATGTTGATGTAGCCGTCCTTGGTGCGAAACGTCCCCGACGGCGCGGCGGTGAAATTGTCGTTCCCCAACGGCACCGGCTGCTGCCCGCCGATCAGGAGATTCGCCGCCACCCACCCCATGAGCGGCATGATCGAGTCCAGCATCGCCACGTCAATGAACTGACCCTCGCCGGTCCGCTCGCGGTGGTACAGCGCCGCCATGATGGCGAACGCCGCGTTGAGCCCGCCCACGGTGTCGCACACCGGGAACCCGCAGCGCAGGGGGTTGAGGCGCTCGTCCCCGTTGATGGCCATCACCCCGCTCAGCCCCTGGATGATCTGGTCGTACGCCGGCTTCAGGGCGTCCGGGCCGGTCTGCCCGAACCCCGAGATGGCGCAGTAGATGAGCCGCGCGTTGATGGCCGCCAACGTGTCGTAGCCCAGCCCCAGGCGGGGCATCACGTCGGGGCGGAAATTTTCCACCAGGACGTCGGCCGTCCGGACCAGGCGTTGGAAGATCTCTTTGCCCTCCGGGTTCTTGGTGTTCAGCGTCAGCGACTTCTTGTTGGCGTTCTGCGCCAGGAAGCTGGTCCCCATCAGCTGATCGTTCAGCTCGGGACAGACCCCGAGCTTGCGAGCCAGGTCGCCGTCCTTGGGGTTCTCGATCTTGATGACCTCGGCGCCCAGGAGCGCCAGGTGCAAGGTGGCGAACGGGCCAGCCAGGACGTTGGTGAGGTCGAGCACGCGGATACCTTCCAGCAGCGCGCGGCTCATGCGGCTCCCTGGGCCGGAACCGGTCCGGTCTTGTACACGTAACCGGGCAGGTCGCGGCCGAAGTGCTCGGCCACGCATCGGGCCACGGTAATGAGACGAGCCAGATCCATGTCGTGCCGCAAACCCTGACGCTGCAGCGCATGGACCAGGTCTTCGGTCGCCACGTTGCCTGCTGCCACCTTGGTGAACGGGCAACCCCCGAGGCCGGCGAACGAAGTCTCGAATGACGTCACGCCAACCCTCAGGGCCGCGAACACGTTGGCCATGCCCAGGCCGTAGGTGTTGTGGAAGTGGCAGGTGCATTCGACGCCGGGCTCGAGCCGCAGCACCTCGCTGAAGAGTCGCTCCACCTGCGCGGGATTGGCGTGCCCCGCGGTGTCGGCCAGGCTGACGCTCCGTAACCCGGCCTCGAGATACGCGCGCACCATTCCCAGAACGCGTTCCTGTGGTACCGGACCCTCGAACCCGCAGCCGAACGCCGACTGCACCGACACCTGCACCCGCTTGCCGGCCGCTGCGGCCTGTTTCGCCGCGGCCACGATCCGCGAGGTCGCCTCCCCGGTACCCATTCCGGCGTTCCTCCGGCTGTGGGTCTCGCTGGCGGAGGCGCCCAGACAGAACATCTCCACGCCGCAGGCGAGCCCCCGCTCCAGGCCTTTCTCGTTGAGCACCAGGCCGGACAGCACGACGGCCGACCGCTTGTCCCGGGTCAGCCGGCGAAACAGCTCGTCCGTATCCGCCATCTGCGGGACCTTCTCCGGACGGACGAACGAGCCGACCTGGACGATGTCCACGCCCGCCGCCATGGAAAGGCGAATCCATTCCTCTTTTTGGTCGGTGGGTGGGGGTACCTTCTCCATTTGAAGCCCGTCACGGGGACCCACCTCGTGAATCACGATGCGCTGCATGGCTCCCCTCTAGAGCTTCGCCGCCACCGCGCAGCCTATGTCCACGGTGGAGCTGGTGCCGCCCATATCGTAGGTGCGCACCAGACCTTCGCGAATCACCCGGGCCACCGCGCCCTCCACGGCCTGTGCCTTCTCCCGCTCACCCAGCCAGTCGAGCATCATCTTGGCCGCGAGGATGGTGGCGATGGGATTCACCTTGTGCTGCCCGGCATACTTGGGCGCGGAGCCGTGACTGGGCTCGAACACCGCGAGCCGGTCGCCGATGTTGCCGGAGCAACCGAACCCCAGGCCGCCCACCATCTGGGCGCACAGGTCCGAGATGATGTCCCCGTAGAGGTTGGGCGCCACCAGCACGTCGTAGTTGAAGGGGTTCTTGAGCAGCCACATCGCCATGGCGTCAATGTTGGCGTCGTCCACCTGGATCTCGGGGAACTCCGCGGCCACGGCGCGCGCCGTCTCCAGGAACAAGCCGTCGGTGGCGCGCACCACGTTCGCCTTGTGCACGATGGTGACCTTCTTCCGGCGGTGCTCCCGCGCGAACTGGAACGCCGCGCGCGCGATCCGCTCCGACCCGGCACGGGTGTTGATCTTGCAGGAGATCGCGTATTGGTCGCCCGGCAGTTTGGCGAAGGGCACGAACGGCTTGGCCAGACGCGCGAGCGTGTCCCCGAGCTCCCTGGGAACGGGACCGAATTCGACGCCGGCATACAGATCCTCGGTGTTCTCCCGAAACACGACGAGATCGATGCCTTCCTTGAAGTTCAGCGGGTTGCCGGGGTAGGCCTTGCATGGGCGGAGGCAGGTGTAGAGATCGAACATCTGGCGCATCCGGACGATCGGCGAGCGGTAGGTGAGGCCGCTGTCTCGCAGCTCCGGCGCCAGCTCGGCGGCGGCGGCCTTGACCGGCTTGGACGTGATGGCGCCGAACAGGGCGGCGTCCACGTTCTTGAGCAGATCCACCGTGCGGGCCGGGAAGGCGTCGCCCTCGCGGCACCAGAAGTCCCACCCGATGTCGCCGTGCAGGTACTCGGCGTCCAGGTCGAGGCCATCCAGCACGATCCTGGTGGCGTCGAGCACCTCCACGCCGACCCCGTCTCCGGGCAGCCAGGCGATCCGATACGTGGCCATGCAGGCTCCTCGCGGGCGGTCGTCCCCACGAGGAGCCTAGGCGACCAATTATGAATTTTTCGAGGAGGAAGTCTGAACGACCGTGTAGAGTCGGCGGGGACTCAGTCCACCACGAACAGCTTTGCGCCGTTGGGGGTGAACGACCGGTGCGGTTCCGCGCCATCCGCCACCTGGTAGCTCATGCCGGGTGTGAGGACTACCTCGCGGCCGTCCCGCAGCTGGGTGCGCAGTTCGCCTTGCAGACAGAGGAGGATGTGCCCCTTCTCGCACCAATGGTCGGCCAGATAGCCCGGGGAGTACTCCACCATGCGCACCCGAACGTCGCCGAACACGCGGGTGCGCCAGTAGGCTACCCCCGTCTCTCCCGGGTGCTCGACGGGCGTGACCGTGGCCCAATCAACCGTCTGGAAGGGTATGTCGCGCAGATGCATAGGGACGCGGCTCCCAGGTGAGGTAGCCTCCGGCGCTCGGCCTTTACGGCGCCCGCCAGTTCTCACCGCGGGTCAGGCAGCACCCTACGGAAGGTAGCTTCGGGCGATCTGCGCCCCGAAGTAGACGCCCGCCGCGGTACCCACAATGCTTAACAGAAAAGCAGTCATGGTGCCAACGCGGGCACCCAACCACCAGCCGACGGCGCCACCCACCGTGGCGCCCACGAAGGCCAGAAGTCTCTTCATGACAGACACGCCACTGGTCGTATCCTCCTAACGCAGGTTGAGAGCGCGTCCCCGCGGCTTCCGCCTCCACAGGTAGTACGCCGGCGTCCCCAGCAGCACCACCCCCAACCCCAATAACGCCTGCACCGGCTGCGCGAACAGCGTATTGACCACGATCGCCGCCGCCGAGAGGACGAACAGGATGGGCGTCCACGGATACCCCGGCACTCGGAACGGCCGCGCCGCGTCGGGGCGCAAGCGGCGGTAGAGGAAGAGACTGATGCCTCCAAGGGCGTAGAAGATCCACCCCGCGAACACCACGTACGTCAGCAGCTGCTCGAACGTCCCCGACAGCGCCAGCACGGCCGCCCACACCGAGCTGGCGATCACCGCGATGGCCGGCGTGCCGAAGCGCGGATGCACCTCCGCCAGCCGCTGGAAGAACACGCCGTCCCGCGCCATCGCGAAGTACACCCGCGGCGCCGTGAGGGTAATCCCGTTGGCGGCGCCGAACATCGAAATCACGATGGCCCCGGCAATCAAGGTCCCCGCTCCGGGGCCCAACACCGCCCGCACCGCGTCCGCGGCCACCGCCTCGGATTGCCCGGCGGCCTCCGGCCCCAGCGCCGCCAGGTAGGCCACGTTCGCCAGCAGGTAGACGCCGATCAGCGCGGTGGTGCCCAGGACGATGCCACGCGGGAACGTCCGCTGCGGATCCTGCGCCTCACCGGCCGAGAAGGTGACGTACTGCCATCCCTCGTACGCCCACAGCACCCCGATCATCGCCAACCCCATGCCGGACAGCAGCGCCACGTCCACCGACTCGGGCACCAACGCCCGGTCGGCCTCGCGCATCCCGGTCCCCAGGCTCATCAACGCCACGGCCATGAGGAGAATCGCGGCCACCTTGATCGCGGTGGCCCAGTTCTGCACCATGGCCCCGTGCCTCGTGCCGCGCGCGTTGACGTAGCCCACGGCAGCCACCATCGCGACCGAGACCACCTTGCCCATCACCGGTGTCAACGGCACGATCTGGTTCAGGTACCCCGCGGCCGCCACCGCCAGCGTCGCCACCGAGCCGCTGCTGATGGCGAAGAACATGGACCAGCCGTAGAGAAACGCGGGCAGGCGCCCGAACGTGTCGCGCAGGTAGACGTACAGGCCACCCGCTTCCGGCACCATCGCACCCATCTCCGCGTAGGTGAGCGCGCCGAGCAGCGAGAGCACGCCACCCGCCAGCCACACCAGCAGCGCGGGACCAACCTGATAGCCCGTTTGACTCAAGACCGTGCCGGGAACGATGAAGATGCCCGAGCCGATCACCGACCCGATCACGATCAGCGTCAGCTCCCGCAACCCCAACGTGCGCGCGAGGGTCGAGGACGAGCCCGAGGCGGAACCGCTCACGGCGAAGTGGGTGGGAGCCGCGCAGCGAGGCTCCCAGCGGTAGGGCGTGGCTGACTGTCAAGGAGCCGGAGCGAGCGGCTCTCACCCGCTTCGCCCCACGCGACGTTGCGCATCAGAGCACTGTACTGAACTGGCGCGTGAACTTGACGATCACGGCGCGGCCCAGCGGGCCGGACACGTCATGCCACCGGTCCGCAGCGTGCGTCTCGTTGAACACGATGAACAACCCGGTCCCGGCCGTATTGAGCCAGCCATACCGCACGTTCCCGGACCAGCTCCCCGCCTGCTCGTTGTACTGGACCAACGACTGCAGGTACATGCGGGGCGTGAAGTTGTAGGCCAGCCGGAGGGCGATGAGCGTGGTGCTGAAGCTGCCCTCGGCCAGGTCCAGCGCATTGTAGCTGAGGCGCAGCGAGGAAGCGAACGCCGTGCCCGCGCGCGCCGTGAGCGTGCTGTTGATCCCGCGTCGCGTGCCGGAGAGGAAGCCGCCCCAGTCCAGGCCGCCGTTGATCGAGACCGGAGCGCCCTCGTTGGAGTTCCAGCGCCAGGCCGCCTCGATGTTGTCGTACGTGCCCGCAGGCACTAGAACGCCGGAGTCGATCTCGAACGGCGCCTGGAGCCCCTCACGCGTCACATTGAAGGCGGGGCTGAAAAACGCGCCGTTCGCCAACTCGATGTGCGAATCGAAGTGGATGTTCCGCGTCTGGTTGAAGCCGTCGAACCCCCAGTAACCCCGGTACGAGACGTGCGGCCGAAGCTCGCGGAGCCAGGCGACGTTCGCGAACCGGACGTGGCGCAGCGCGTGCACCGAGATGAACCGGTACCCGGAGCGCTCCAGAAACCCCACCTCGGGGTTGAAGTTGTCCCCCACCTCGGTGTAGTTGCTGTTGAAGGCCCAGGTGCGCGTGGTGTAGGAGCCGCTGAGGTTGAGCGCGTGCTCCCGGCCTGATACCAGCGGCGTCTCCGTCAGCGCGCCGAACGCGTCGAGCGTGACGGATTGCCCGATCCCCAGACGTCCATCCACCACATAGGTACGGTTGTAGTCCCCGTCCGTCGCCGTGGCGACCCGATTGATGGCCATGGCCCCGATCCGCGATCGGTTGGGCAGCTCCCGGACCACCCGGGCGGCGGCGTAGTTGTTGGCCGGAACCGCGCCGGGAATGTCGTCGGTCTGAATGTCCAGCAGGCCCACCGTGAGCCCGGCGACCTTTCCGGTGAGCCGGCCGCCGCCCACAATCGGCACCGGCTGGCCATCCGGCCCGATGCCCACGCGCCGGCTGAAGAACATCTCCACCGCCTGCCCGCCCCCGGCCGACGAACTGCCCACCGAGAAGCTCCCGGCGTTCTCCAGGAAAAACGGCCGCTTCTCCGGAAAGAACAGATTGAATCGCGTGAGGTTGACCTGCTGCTCGTCCACCTCCACCTGCGCGAAGTCCGTGTTATACGTGAGATCCAGCGTGACGCTGGGTGTAATACCGATCTTGGCGTCGGCCCCGAACGCGACTCCGGCGATGGACGAATCTCCCAGGTTGAAGCGGCAGGAAAGCCGATCGCAGCTCCTGGGAATCGGCCCGGAGCCGGGGAAGTCGCGGCTGGCAGAGCTCAACGTGAACGGCGTCACCTGCATGGTACGCCGCACCGGCGGCTCGAGGCCTCGCAACATGCCCGCGCCCGACACGCGCCACAGGTTGAATTGCCGCCCCACCGGCGACCAGAAGGCCTGCTCGTTCCGGCGCCGGATGTGCCGGGCCAGATTGAGTCCCCAACCCTGTTCCCCACCCTGCCCGTAGCGCAGCGAGGCAAACGGAATCCGGAACTCGGCGTACCAGCCCTGACCATCCGCGGACGTGGCGACCTCCCAGCTCCCATCCCAGTTCAGATTGAACCCGGCCGTGGCGCCGCCTTGCTGGCGCGACGACTGGATGCCGCTGCCCGTCCCTTCCCGGGCCACCTGCCCGTCGTACTCGATCCCGGCGGGCGTGGTCCCGAACACGAACGCGTTCTGCCGATCCCGGTAGGTGTCGAAGACGATCAGGAAGGCGTCGGTATCGTCCACCCGGGCGTCGCGCCGGGTCTCGCCCCGGACGATGCCGGACGGGTCCGCATCGTAGAGCCAGGCGCCGATGTAGATGGCATCCTGATCGAACAGGATCCGCACCTCGGTCCGCTCGGACACCGGCCGGCCCTCGAACGGTTCGTGCTGCATGAACCCGGTGATGACGGCGGCGGGAGCCCACGCGGCATCGTCCAGCACGCCGTCCACCCGGGGCGCCGCTTTCGTCCGCGTGGCGAGCGCCGCGCGCGGTGCCCCGTCCGAGGCAGTGCTTTGCGCCCACGCCGCGGGAGCAGCCAGCGCGGCGAGCGCCAGCAGTGCGACCACAGGAATCATGTGCCGTTCGGGGTGAAGGAGAAACCGGTTCAATAATAACGTCAACACCGTGCCTACCGCTCCCTCCGCGCTACCACACCAACCGTGAGCGTCAGATACGGGCCCACCGCGCTCCGCTCGAGTTTCCGCAGCAACGTGTGCCATCGGCGGTACCAGCCGTCCAGCAGGCCGAACCGCGGATACAGCGGGAGGCGGACGCCCACGCGTTTCCCCGCCTCGCGCACCACCCGGTACAGGAGACCGGGATGCATGCCGTATCCGTACACCCGCTCACACCGGAACCCCACCCGCTCGACCAGCGCGCGGATCTCGCGCGGAGAGAACTGCGTCTCCCACCCGGCAAACCACCGGTTGACCGCGATCAGCCCCTGTTTCACCAGCGTATAGATATGATATTTCTGGGGCACATCGACCAGCACCAGGCCCCCCGGCCTCACGACGCGATGATTCTCCCGCAGCAGGCGCAGCGGGTCCCTGAAATGCTCCAGCAGCCCCTGATGGTACACCAGGTCGAATGACCCGTCGCGGAACGGCGTCGCCAGGGCGTCGCCCCGGACCAGCCGCACGCCGCCCGAGATCTGCCGGGAGAGACGCAACGCTTCGGGCGAGAAATCCAGGGCACACACGATGGCCCCGCGCCGCGCCAGTTCATGCCCTTCCCTGCCGGTGCCGGCGCCAACCTCGAGCAGGCGTTGCCCCTGAAGGGGCGGGAGCGCCTGCGTGATCTCGGCTAGGAGGTCCGAAACGGCAGGATAGACGTCACCGGCGTGGGGTTTGTCCCCCCAGTACCGGTCCCACACGCCCCGGGGTGGATGGTCTGGTCTCGGCCCGCTCACTGCCCGTCCACCCCGGTCGCACCGCCATCCACCGCGCGCGGCGCGCCCGCCCACCGCCTCAGGACGACCAGCCAGCCTGCCACACCCACCACGCCACCGATGACCGCTCCGGTTCCCAGCCAGATGAGCCCTCCCCGGGGACTGGCGCCCCCGCCGGCGATCACGGCGCCCAACCACCCCCCTAAAAACGAAGCGGCCCACGCCACCAGGGGCGTGAGCAGCCACGCGACGATGCGTACCAACCGGCGGAGTCGCTCGCCAGTCACCTGGCCCGCAAGACGGCCGCCAGCGGGACGTGCACGATGAGGGCGAGCGTGTAGGCCAGGGCCGCCACGGCACCGTGGAACGGCGCGAGTCCGCTGACGGTGAGCATCACGAAGAGTAGTACGCCAAGCCCGGCGGTCTGTGCGGCCGCGCGCACCACGCTGCCGCCGCGGGCCGACGCGATGCTGTACGCCCAGGCGCCCAGCCACGCCAGGGTGCAGGACCCCATCCACCACACGGGGAGGTACCAGAACCCGCTCCCGCCCCCGATGTCGTCCCAGGTCCAGTGGTACAGGTCCACCGGCCGCAGGATCACCGTGTCCACGACGGTGAACGCGACCGCGCCCAGCAACCCCAGCAGCGCCGCCTGGGCGATGGCGTCCACGCCGCGCGGACGGACCCAGAACGACGGGGCGTAGGCGAATACCGTGCCGCCCGCCAGAATCAGCAGCGACTGCGCGATGACTTCGGTCCGGCCCGTCAGCGCGCGCGACAGCAACGCGAAGGCGACCACGCCGACGGCGGTGGCGATCCCGAGCTTCATCCCGCCACCGACGATGGTGCGAGCGTCGGTCTGCGGGGCGAGGGCGGCTTGGGCCGGGGAGGTCATGAGGGCTCCAGCATCAATGTGCCGACAACTTAGCGGCGGGCGGAGTGCAGTTCAACGGGCGATGGCCGTGGGTGGGCCCCGAAACCCGACAGTCACCATGCTACGCCGAGATGCTTGGCGGCAATCCGCAGCCCCAGCAACGTCAGGTGCGGCTCCACCTGCTCGATCTCGGTGGAGAGCGGCGCCACCAGGGCCACCAGGCCGCCGGTGCCCACCACCAGCGGGGTGCCGCCACCGGGCCACTCCGCCTTGATCCGGCGCACCATGCCGTCGGTGCTGTCGGCGGCGCCGAACAACACGCCCGACCTGATGCAGTCCTCCGTGCGGCGCCCGATAACCCGCTGCGGCGGCAGCAGCTCAGTGCCCGGCAGCTTCGCCGCCCGCCGCGTCAGGTTCTCCGCCGCCGTGAGCACGCCCGGCGCGATCACCCCGCCGATGAACCGCCGGTCCTGGGTGACACAATCGAAGGTGGTCGCCGTCCCGTAGTCCACGACGATGGTGTCCCGCCGGTACAGCTCGCACGCCGCCAGCGTGTTCACTACCCGGTCGGCGCCCACCGTCATCGGCTCGTCCACGTCCAGCTCGATGGACAGCGGGCTGGCCGCGTCCACCACCACGGGGCGCGCGCCGGTGGCCTGCTGGATACCCGAGGCCAGGGCTTCGGTCACCGCCGGTGCGACCGACGCCTGGACCGCGGCCCGCACCTCGTGCGTGGAATGGCCTGCGTTCACCAGGTGCGCGGTCAGCGTGGCCGCCCATTCATCCGGCGTCCGGGACGCCACGGTGGTAAGCCGCCACACGACGGCCAGCCGATCCCCCTGGAACAAGCCGACCGTGATCTCGGTGTTGCCGACGTCGATGGCGAGAAGCATACCCCTACCTCTTACCTCCCCGGTTTCATGCGACGACCACGGTCCCCGCCATCACCCGCCGCACTCCGCTCCCAGTCTCCACCACCAGCGCCCCATCCGGGGCAACCCCGGACACGCGGCCCGGCAACGGCTCCACCACGTCGCGACCGGCCAGCCAGTCGTACCGCCGGTACGCAGCCTGCTCCGCAGGCGTCATTGCCGGCCCGCCCGCCAACTGATGCAGCCGCGGAATCAGCTCTTCCAGCACCGCCAGCCGGGTGACCCGGTGGCCTCCGTCGTCAAGCGCCGCGGCGTGCGCCGAGATCTCCGGAGCTACCGGCCCATGCACGTTCAGCCCAACCCCCACGCCTACCCACGTCGCCCCGTTCGGCGCGGTCCGCGCCTCGCACAGGATCCCGCCGACTTTCTTGTCCGCCACCAGCACGTCGTTGGGCCACTTGAGCCGCGGGGCGAGACCCAGCGCCGAGAGCGCCTCGCCGACGGCCAGCCCCACGCGCAACGCCAGGACGCCGGTGATCGGTTCATCCGCCGGCCGGTGGAGGTACCCCATCAGAATCCCCGCGCCGGGCGGGCAGTGCCACCGCCCCCCGTCCCGACCCCGTCCTTTCACCTGCTCGTCCGCCAGGACGACGGTCCCCGGCGGCGCCCCCTCCAGTGCCAACTCGTGCACCAGGTCCAGCGTGCTGGTGACGCGCGGCATCACCAAGCAACTCGGCGCACGGATCCGCGCGGCGAGGTCGTCCGGGGCGAGTCCGTCGTAGGTCACGCGCCCAGGGCCCAGAGCAGCGTCGCCGCCCCTGCCACCCAGCAATAGGGGGCGAACCGGTGAAAGGCACCGCGCTCCAGGAGCACGACCAAGAGCTTGATGGCCGCGATCCCGGCGAGGAGGGCCGCCCAAAAGGCCACCACGAGGGGCAGGGCTGCAACCCCGGTGGCCTCGGTCCCGAGCTTCGGCAACTCGAGCACCGCCGCCCCCGCGATGACCGGAATGGACATGAGGAAGGAGAACTCGGCGGCCTGGGCCGGCCGGACGCCCGCCCACAGGGCCGCGGCCACCGTCGATCCCGAACGAGATATGCCCGGCAGAATCGCGAAGGCCTGCGCGAACCCGATCCCGCCCGCGGCCCGCCACGACGGCTCGCGTACCGTCGCCCGGGCGCCCAGCCGGCGGGTACTCCACAGGATCGCCCCCGTGAGGAGAAAGTCCACCCCCACGATGGCCAGCGAGCTGAACGCCTGCTCGAACCACTCACCCAGCAATACTCCCGCCAGCCCGGCGGGAATGGTGGCGAGCCCGAGGAGCGCCACGTAGCGCCAGGAGCCGCCGTCCCCACGACTGAGACCTGCCAGCACCTCCCAGATCCTCCCCCGGTAGACGACCAGCACCGCGGCCAGCGTCGCGACGTGGAGCGCCACTTCGACCACGACCCCCTGCCGCGCCACGCCCAGCGCGCGCTCGGCTACCACGAGATGGCCGGAGCTGGAGACCGGCAGGAACTCCGTCAGTCCCTGCACCACGCCCAGCACCACGCCCTGCCACCAGGTCATCCGTCGATCAGCCTCCGGTAGAGATCCTCGTACAGCGGCACCACCAGGTCGGCGGAGAAACTCCGCGCGCGCTCCACGGCCCCCGCGCGCAGCCGACGCCAGCGATCGCCGTCACGCAACATGGCCACCGCCTGCGTCGCCATCTCGTCCACCGCCTCGGGCGCCACCAGGGCCCCGGTTTCGCCATCCACCACGACCTCCGGCAATCCACCTACCCGGCTGGCCAGCACGGGTACGCCACAGGCCATCGCCTCCAACGCCGCGAGGCCGAACGACTCCGACGAGCTCGGCAGCAGAAACAGGTCCGCCGCGCGGAGCAGGTCCGCTACCGAGTCGAGCTTGCCCAAAAAGAACACCTGCCGCGCCACACCCAACCGCTCGGCCTCGGCCTCGGCTTCCTCCCGGTCCGGCCCGTCGCCCACCAGCACCAGCACCGAGGGGACTTCGCGCCGCACTTTGGCGAAGATGCGCACCACCTCGGGCACCCGCTTCACGGACCGGAAGTTGGAAATGTGCATGAGCATCTTGGTATCGCGCGGGACGAATGCCGGGCAATGACGCTCGTCGGACGGGAAGTACTCCTCCAGATTGACGAAGTTGGGGATCACCTCGATGGCGCAGCCGGTGCACCCGAAGGCCCGGTAGGTCTCGTCCCGCAAATACTCCGATACGGCGGT
The DNA here is from genome assembly GCA_035287045.1 of Gemmatimonadales bacterium. GTDB lineage: Bacteria > Gemmatimonadota > Gemmatimonadetes > Gemmatimonadales > GWC2-71-9 > JACPAP01. The sequence goes on from DATECF010000116.1 coordinate 56,565, forward strand.
CACGGCGTCGGACCGCTCGATCGAGAACTTCGTGATCGTTGCGAACGAGTGGGCTTGCCCTACCAGGGTGATGTCCGTGCCGTGCAGCGTGGTCACCACCCGCAGCGGGCGCTGATCTTCCAGCATCTCGCGCGCCAGATACGCGGCCGTGGCGTGGGGGATGGCGTAGTGGACGTGCAGGACGTCGAGATCCTCGCGCAGCGCGACTTCGTGCTGCTTGACCGCGAGCGCCAGCGAATAGGGGAAGTACTCCAGCAACGGATAGGCGCCGGTCAGGTCCACCTCGTGGAAGTACACCCGCTCGGCAAAGCCCCGGAGTCGGAACGGGGAGGCATACGAGATGAAGTGGACGTGGTGTCCACGCCGTGCCAGGGCCAGTCCCAGTTCCGTAGCCACGGCCCCGGAGCCCCCGTAGGTCGGATAACAGGTAATCCCAATCCGCATCATCTCCCCCGCTCCCGCTCCCATCGCTCGGCAATCCGGGCCGCCAGCGCTTCCGGCGATTCGGTGGCGTCCAACGTCACGACCGGCGCGCGGCCGAGCTGGTGCCGGAACCAGGTCTCCTGGCGCTTGGCATAGCGCCGGGTGCTGGTGACGATCGCCTGCTCCAGCCTATCGGCCGGCAGCTCCCCGCGGACGTGGCGGACGATCTCCCGGTACCCAAGGGCGTCGAGTCCGGGGGCGTCCGGGTCGAGTCCGGCGGCGAGCACTCGCCGCACCTCCTCCACCCATCCCGCGCTCAGCATGCCCGCGACGCGCTCCCCGATCCGTTGATGCAGCACCGCCCGTGGCAGGGCGAGCCGCACGTACCACGGGCGCATCACGCCCTCCGCCCGCGCCCGCCGCTGCCACCACGAGAGCGGCTGCCCCGTGAGCAACGCCACCTCCACGGTGCGCGCCGCGCGTTGTCGCCCCCCTCCGGCGTAGTCCGGGTCCAGGCGGGTGGCCCACCGTGCCAGACCGTCGGCCCGCGACGTCCACCCGGCCAACCGCTGGCGCCGCTCCGGATCCAGCGGCGGCTCGCGGAACAGTCCATCCGCCAGAGCCCGGATGTAGAGCCCGGTGCCCCCCACCACGACCGGCATCCGTTCCGGCGGCAGGCCGCCCAGCCACTGTGCCGCCTCCCGGGCGAACCGGCCCGCACTGTAGCGCTGGCCCGGATCGAGCAGATCCACGCCAAGGTGTGAGACGGCGGCCCGCTCCGCCGGCGTGGGCTTGCCCGTGCCGACATCCAGCCCCCGATAGACCTGGCGCGAGTCCGCCGATATGACCACCAGCGGCCAATGCCGGGCCATCGCCACGGCGACGGCCGTCTTGCCCACCGCCGTGGGCCCCACGATGACGGGGACCTGCTGCCTACGCCCGGCCAAAGCGCCGCTCCAGCTCCTCCCGGGGCAGCTGCACGATCGTGGGCCGGCCGTGGACGTCGTGGGGCGGCAACTCGCAGGCCATGAGGCGCGCCATCAACTCCCGCATCTCATCCGGCGCCAGCGACTGCCCCGCCTTGACCGCCGCGCGGCAGGCATATGTCGCGGCGAACCGCTCCAGCCGGTTGGCCCAGCCGCCGAAGCGCCCTCGCGCCAAGTCCGCCACCAGCTCTTCGAAACACCGCTTGGCGTCGAACCGCGGGTGGGGATTGGGAACGGCATGGATGATAACCGATCGCCCCCCGAAGGGCTCCGCCTCGAACCCCACCGCCCGGAGCAGGTCGGCGTGGGTCTCGACCGACTCCAGCTCCGCCGGCTCGAGATCCAGCGTGATCGGCAGCAACAGGTGTTGCGCTGCGGCGCCCCCTCCGGTGAGCTGCTGCATGGCTCGCTCGTAGAGGACCCGCTCGTGGGCGGAATGCTGGTCCACGATGGTGAGTCCGTCGGGACTCTCGAACACGATGTAGGTCCCGGCCACCTGCACCATGGGCCCCACGCCCGGGCCGGGTGCCGGGGCGCTGGAGTCGCTGGCAAACAGCGGCATCGCGCCATCGTCCCCAGGACGACCGGCTGGCGCGGCCGGAGTGGCGCCGGAGCCCACGTACGGACCGCTCCAGGGCCCGGCGGCGTCTCCGGGCCGCAGCACGGCCGCGGCCCCCAGCGGCTGCAACGCCGCCCGCACCGCTTCCTCCACCGCACGCTCGATCGCGTACCGATCGCGAAACCGGACCTCCAGCTTCTGTGGATGGACGTTGACATCCACCTGGTCGCCGGGCATCGCCAGCACCAGGAAGACCGTAGGCCGGGATCCCGGATGGATGGTGGCGCGGTAGCCCGCTTCCGCCGCCCGGACCAGAAACGGGTCTCGAAAGGGCCGGCCGTTCACGAAGAGGTAGGCCTTCCGTCCCGTAGGCCGGGCGTCCGCCGGACGCTGCACGAAGCCCCGCACCGTGAGCGCGCCGGCGGCCCGGTCCACCGGCACCAGCTCCGTGGCCAGCCGGCGCCCGAACAACGACGCGATGCGCTCCGCGACCGACGCCACCCGAGCCGCATCCAGCAACGCCCGTCCCTCGCTCACCACCTGGAACGCCACGTCCAGCCGCGCCAGCGCGAGCACCGTCACGGCTTCGACGATGGCGCGCGTCTCGCTGCGCGGGGATCGGAGAAACTTCCTGCGCGCCGGTGTGTTGAAGAACAGGCGGCGCACGGTCACGCTGGTACCGGCGGCCCGGGCCGTGGGACCCGCCGCGCGCAGCTCGCCGCCGCTCACCTCCACCCGCGTGCCGCCGCCGGACGTGCCCGCCACGGCGGTCTCCAGCTCGAGCTGCGAAACGGCGGCGATGGCCGCCAGGGCCTCACCCCGGAACCCGTACGTCTGCACCCCGATGAGGTCCGCGGCGTAGCGGATCTTGCTGGTCGCGTGACGCCCGACGGCGAGCCGGGCGTCGTCCGGGTCCATGCCGGAGCCGTCGTCCGACACGCGGATCAGCGTGGCCCCCCCGCCCTCCAACTCCACGGTGACCTCGCGCGCACCGGCGTCGAGCGCGTTCTCCACCAGCTCTTTCACCACCGAGGCGGGCCGCTCCACGACTTCCCCCGCGGCGATCTGATCCGCGACGGATGACGGGAGAACGGCGATCTTGGCCACGCCTAGCCCCGGGTTGACGGCATCAGAACAGCAGGACTTCGCCCCGCATCACCCACCCGCGCGTCTCCCCGTGCGCCACCAGATACCAGCCCGGCCGGACGTGCTCGATGCGCACCGCCGTACCTTCGCGCAGCTGGCGCGAGCCGGACGCGCTGCCGTAGGGTGCTTCACGGAGCGGCGTTTCGCCCGCCAGGGTGATCGCCACCGGTTCCCGGTACCGGCGGATCGCCCGCGCACCGTAGGCACCGGCGACCAGGGCGGCACCCATCACTCCGAGCGCCATCGGCCGCCACCGCCGCAACAGCACCAGCACGGACCCCAGGAGCCAAAGCCCAGCCGCCGCCGTGAACGCCTCGTCCGGCGTGATGGGAGCCACCCACAGGAGACGCTCGCTCCAGGCGTCCGGGAGCGGCACCAGCTCGGATGCCCGCTCCACCAGCGGGCTGCGCGGCGCCAGGCGCGCGGCCCGGAACCACGCCGCCTCCGCGCGGGCGTCCACGCCCAGGCGATACCAGGCGTTGCCGAGGTTGTACCAGTGCGCGGCGACATCAGGCTCTCGGGCCGCGCGCGCGGCGAAGCTGTCCGCCGCGGCGCGCAGCGCCCCCGCTTCGTAGAGCCGCTCGGGACTCGCGTCCTGCGCGCGGCCGACCGCCGGCAGGAGCAGCATGACCAGGCTCACATGGGTGAATGCGCCGGACCGGCGGGCTCCCGACCGCTCACCCAACAGCGCCCGGAGCACTTCCTGCACCTCGGCCCGCAGTTCCTGCGCGTCGGAGGCGCCGCCCCGGCCGTACAGCGCCTGCCGGAGCCGATCGCGCACCCGCGCGACGTGGTTGGCCAGCGGCGCTTCCACCCCAGCGGCCCGCAACGCGTCCGCCAGAGCGTCCCCGCCCCGCCCCAACGCGCCCGGCACCAGGCGCTCCAACTCCCGGCGAAACTTCCGGTCCAGGGAATCCAACTCGCCACGATCCGGCCGCTCCTGCGGCCGCGTCCGGCGCGACCGCCGCCGCCCCCGCCCCAGGGCGAGCAGGAGGACCGGCAACGCGCCCAGGGCGGCCCACGCGGTGGGCGGCATCCGGCCCATCGCCGGGACCCGCGGTTGAACCCCGCGCATGAGGGGCGGCGGCTGGATCCGGAGCACCGCCGACCCCGGTCCCGGTCGGGCCACGATTTCCAGCGGAGCCGCCGCCAGCTGCACATACCGGCGGGCATCCAGGTCGTAGTAGCCGTACGCCCCCGACCGCACGCGATACGTCCCGGCGGAGTCCGCCACCAGCAGATACGTGAAGGTCTTGGTGCCGCGAATCAGGCCATCTTCGCGAGCCACGCTGACGTGCACCTCGCCCGGATAGGCGCGCAGGCCGACGGGCCACCGCACGCCCGGCTCGGGCCACAAGGCGACGTTGCCCCGCCCCGCCAGCGACACCGTCACGCTCCGCGCATCGCCCACGGCCATATCGTGGCTCGTGGGCTCCACGCGGAGCGTCAGGCCGCCCGCGGCGGTCCCGATGAACGCCGACGGCCGCCCGGCGGCGGGATACGGACCGACCTCGATCATCACCGAGTCGCTCTGCACCACGTGGCGTAGCTCGCGACTCAGGAAGGAATACGTCAGCGGCAGGCTATAGGCGACGCTGGCCCGGCCCACGCGCACCGTGCCGGTCTGGAGGGGGAACACCGTCTCGTATTGCACGTACGCATCGTACCATCGGTCGCCCACCCGGCGACTCAGGGCCACACCCGCCGGACCCGCGTGCTGATACGCCCAGGCACCCTGCACGTCCGGGCCCTCGAAGACCGGGACGGCGCGGATGCGAGAGCGGATCTCGCGGGGGAACCAGGCTACCGTCACCAGGTCTACCTGGTCACCCAGGACCACCTCGTCCCGCGACGGCACCAGCCGCACCACCACCTGATCGGAAGTGGACGGCGGCTCGAGGCGCTCGAGCAGCCGGCGCAGGCCCGGGTCCAGCGACGCCGGCTCCACGGCGACCGCCGCCACGGTCACGGTCAAGGCCGGCGCCTCCACCACCCGCGACCCCTGCACCACGCGAAGCCCGCTCAGCACGGCGCGGCCCGTCGTCCCGGCCACCAGTCGCACCACGCGCTCGGTAACGCGCTGGGCAACGCCATCCACCATTTGCACGCGCGAGCTCTCACGCGTCTCCACCAGCTCAAGTCCGGTCACGTCCGGATTCGCGATCCGTACCGGCTCGTTGCCGCGCGCGGCGACCCGAATGGTCAGCACCACCGTGTCGCCGCGGGACATGGTCTCGCGGTCCACCGTGGCGCGGATCTCCGGCTGCTGGAACAGCAGCGCCAGCCCAAGGACGAGGCCCACGGGCGTCACCAGTTTCTCCGCCCCCGCGTCTCGCGCGAACCCGGCCGGCGGCGCGCCAGCGTCTGGCGCACCTGCCGTTCTTCCTCCGCGATGGAATTCAAGACCTGCTCCGCCTGTGCGCGGGTCAGGCCGGACCGGGCCGCGGGCGGCGGTTCCGGCTCGGCACCACCACCACCGCCCGACGGCCGCGGATCCTCCCCGCCTCCACCCCCACCGCCTGACGAGCGACGAATCGCGAGCTCGAGATTCCACTTCGCGGCCGCATCGCCCGGCTTGAGCAGCAGCGCTTCCCGGTAACGCTCACGCGCCACGGCCAGGTGCTGCTCGCTGCCGGCGCTGTCCCGGGCGGCCAGCCGCAGCGCGAGCAACCCGGCGTTGTAGAGCGCCCGGAACCGGATGTCGGGATCGAGCGACCGGACGGCGCGCTCCAGCGCCTGGACGGTGAGTGCGGTATCCCCGGCGGCCATGGCGGCGGTGCCCAGGTTGAACCACGCCGTGTCGCCAGCTTCCCCGCGCCGCACCTGGTCCAGGTACCGCTCAGCCGCCGCGCGAAACGCGCCCTGGCGCCACGCCGCGTCTCCGGGGTTCCGACCCCACTGTGCCTGCCCTGGCCGAGCCGCGCCGGCGGCGAGGCACAGGGCGAGCACCGCGAGGGCGGACGACCGCCGCGTAACGGTCTGCGCCAGCAGCAGCACCACGCCAACCAGCGCCGGCACCCATGCCTGGAGCGGCCGGTCGGTCACGGTGGTGGTCGCCTGGGGTGAGCGCTTGAACGCCCGCACCAGCTCCCGGACGGCGCCCGCCTGATCGCCGAGGGTTGCCGGGACCAAAGCGCCGTGGGCGGCGTCCGCCACCTGCGTCAGGATGTCGTCACGCCTGGACGTCGCCACTGGCCTGCCGTCCTCGGTCCGCTGGTACTCCACGAACTGACCCTCCGGAGTGCGCAAGGGGATGGTGGTGGGCATCACGCCTCCCTCACCCACCAGGATCAACCGCACGCCGTCGCGTCGCAGCCGCTCGGCCGCCGTGATCACGTCAGACAGGGTGTCGTGGGTCTCGCCGTCGGTGAACACCACCAGCACCCGATCCGCCACCTCCGATCCGCCCTGGAGCAGGTCCCGTCCCTGCCGCAGCGCGGCGCCCAGCTCCGTGCCGCCGGCCGTGGCCATCTCCGGGTCCAGCCCGTCGATCAACAGCTGCAGGGCGCCGCCGTCCACGGTGAGCGGCGACAGGATGAAACTCTGCCCCGCGAACGCCATCAGGCCCAGTCGGTCTCCCTCCAGATCGTGCACCAGCCGCCGCGCCTCGCGCTGCGCCCGGCCCAGGCGGGACGGCGTGACGTCCTCTGCCAGCATCGAGCGGGACACATCGATCGCCAGCACCAGGTCGAGCGCCTTGGACTCGGTGCGCACGGTGCGGCGTCCCCAGCGCGGCCCCGCGAGGGCGATGCCGGCGGCGAACGCGGCCAGCCCCAGCGCCACCGGCGTCAGCCGGCCCACGCGACGCGCCGCCCGCTCCAGATCGGTGGACCACCGGCGCGCCCGCCGTACCCGCTGGACCCGGGCCCACAGCGCCAGCACGGTGAACAGCATCGCCACGACCGGCGCCACCGCGATCAGGACGGGGCTGTCGAACTGGATCACGTGACTCGCACCACCAGCGTGGCGCCGAGCGCCAGCTCGGCGGCCAACGCCACCAGCCCCAGCAGCATCCATGGGCGCACCCGCTCCTCGAACCGCTCGTACCGGGTGATCTCTACCGGCGTCTTCTCGAGCTGGTCGATCTGCTGGAAGATACGCGTCAGCGCTTCCGCGTCCGTGGCCCGGAAGTAGCGGCCGCCGGTGCTCTGGGCGACGTCCCGCAGCAGCTCCTCGTCAATCCGGACCGGCATGGTCTCGTAGCGGATCCGCCCGTCGGCGCTACGCCCGATGGGCAGGCGCGCCTCCCCTTCGGTCCCCACGCCGATGGTGTAGATCCGGATGCCGAACTGCGCCGCCGCGTCGGCCGCCGTGCGCGGATCCACCCGGCCCCGGTTGTTCTCGCCGTCGGTCATCAGCACCATCACCTTGCTGGCCCCCTGCGCTCCGCGCAGCCGATTCGACGCCGTCGCGATCGCGGTGCCAATGGCGGTTCCGTCCTCCAGCTGGCCCACGTTGAGATTGAGCACCGCCTGCTCCAGCACCGCGTAGTCCCCGGTCAGCGGCACCTGCGTGAGCGCCTGCGCGGCGAACGACACCAGCCCGATGCGGTCGAATCGCCGGCCCCGCAGGAACGCGATGGACTTCTCCCGGGCCACGTCCAGCCGATTGGAAGGCGCGAAATCCTCCGCCAGCATGCTGCTCGAGACATCCACCACCATCATGATGGAGATGCCTTCGCTCCGAAGCTCGGTGGAGGAGACGTCGAGTCTCGGGCCCGCCGCCGCGACGATCCAGCTGCTCAACGCCACGGTTCGGAGGACCGGCGGCACCTCCGCCACCCAGCGCCGACCGTGGGCCAGTGGGGCGAGCGGCCCCACGTCGCTGAACGCCGCGCCCCGGCGGCGCCCGCGCAGTCGCAGCCACCACCACAGCGGCAGCAGCGCGAGCAGCAGGAGCAGAAGCGGCCGGGCGAACATCTCAGGCGCCGTCCCTGGGGGCCACTTCGAACGGGCCCGCCCGCAGCACGGTCCGCTCGGCGCGGCCCAGCCGTTCGGTCAGCATGCCCACCTGCTCTTCCAGCAACAGCACGTCGTGCGGGACGGCGGGCGCGAAGCGCGCCCGCTCCAGGGCGCGCAGCACATCCTCGATCTCCTCCAATGGCCACCCGGGACAGCGCCGGCGCAACACCGCCAGCAGGGCCTCGGTCGAGCGTCCCGCGTCCGCGGCAGGCTCCAGCCCCGCAATCGTCCGGCGCAGCAGGCCCGCCAACGCCGCCGCCCCGGCCCGCAGTTCTCCCGCCTCCACCCAGGTCCGAAGCGGCGCCGCTGGGGCGGGAGCGTCCGGCGCCGGCGGCCGCGGCCGCGGGGACACTCGCTTGCGCGAGATCGCCCAGGCGCCGACGCCGGCCGCGACCAGACTCACCAGCACAACCACCGGCGCCCGGTGCCGCCGGTGCCGCGGTAGGGGAGCGAGTGAGGTCCGCGGGGGCGGCAGCGAGTCGCCGGGCGGGAGCACCGAGCGAACCCGCACTATTGCGGTATCGCCCAGAACCGTCTCCGTGTTGCCGTCGGCGTAGAAGAGCTCGATACTCGGCATGGCAATCCGCTGAGGGCCGGGCTCGAAGACCGCCACCGCATACCGGACCTCCAGCACGTCACCCCGCTGCTCAACCACCGGTTCCGCGAGCGGCTCGACCACGGGGGTGGACGGCAGCGGCTGCGGGCGGGCGCGGACTCGGAGAGCGGCCGGCAGCGTGCGGGAGAGGTAGACCGTGTCGCCCACGGTGACCGCAGGCGGCGAGGCAGTCCACGTTCCCGGACCCTGCCCCGCGACAGGGCGTCCGGTATCCACGACCGGCGTCTCAGCCACGGCCGCCCCCAATGCACCGCAGAGCACGCCGAGCAGGCAGAGACTAACGCGGACGTGGTGCATTCCTATTCCATCTCGGCGTGCTCGGTGTGCTCGGCGGTGATACCCCACGGGCCTATCGCGGTATCAACGCCGCAAGCGGCGGGCCCGCAGCGCGAAGGTCCGATGCAGCGCCTGTGCGTAGGGTCGGTCGGTCCGAAGCGCCACGTGATCCACCTGGACCTGGGTGAAGATCCGGGCGCGCTGGAGCCGTGCCTGCTCCGCCGCGATCCGCAGCTTCACCCGGGTGGGCGCGTGGGACGTGTCCACCAGCACCCCCACGCCGGTTTCGGCGTCGCGCAGCTCCACCCAGCCGGCATCCGGCAGCTCCATTTCGCGCGGGTCATCCACGGTCACCGCCACGACCTCGTGCCGTCGGGCCAGGCGCCGTAGGGGTTGCTCCCAATCGGCCGCGCGAAAATCGGAGATGATCACCACCACCGCGCGGTGACGCAGCAGGCGGGCACCGTAGGCCAGCGCCATCGCGAGGTTGGTCCCTCGCTCGGTGGGCCGGAAGGCGACCAGATCCCGGAGTACGCGCAGCGCGTGCCCCCGGCCCTTGGCCGGCGGGACCACGTGATCCACGCCCTGCGAGAAGATCACCGCGCCCACCCGGTCGTTCTGACGGGCCGCGGCCAACGCCAGCACGGCGGCCACTTCCACCGCACGCTCCGATTTGGGCCGCGGCTGGCCGAATTCCACCGATCCGGAGCGATCCACAATCAGCAGCAGCGTGAGCTCGCGCTCCTCGACGAAGGTCTTGACGTAGGGCGATCCCATGCGGGCCGACACGTTCCAATCAATGGACCGATAGTCATCCCCCTGCTCGTAGGCGCGCACCTCCGCGAACTCGATGCCCTGCCCCCGGAAGACCGAGCGGTATTCGCCGGAGAACAACGTACCCACCAACCGCCGGGTCCGAAGCTCGATCGCCTTGACCTGCCGCAGGATCTCGGGCCCGACCACCCGGACCGCGCCGCTCATGGGGCGTCCAACGCGTCCAGCACCCGGGCGATGATGCCGTCGGGGGTCACGTCTTCCGCCTCCGCTTCGAACGTCAGCAGCACCCGGTGCCGCAGCACGTCCGGCGCCATGGCTTTCACGTCTTCCGGTACCACGTAGGCGCGGCCCCGCAGATACGCATGCGCCCGCGCCGCCTGGGCCAGGTAGATGGACGCCCGCGGGCTCGCCCCCCAAGCGATCAGCGGCTTGATCTCCGCCAACCCCAGCGCCTGCGGCTCACGGGTGGCGCGGACCAAGTCCACGATGTAATCCACGATCTTCTGGTCCATGTAGAGATCGGCGACCGCGTCCCGCAACGCGAGGATCTCCTCCGGGTCCGCCACGGCCGCCACCTCGGGCACCCGGCCGCCCGCCATGCGCCACAGGATTTCCTTCTCCTCGTCGCGCGACGGGTAGCCCACGTGCACCTTCAGCATGAAGCGGTCGAGCTGGGCCTCCGGAAGGGGGTAGGTGCCCTCGTGTTCGATGGGGTTCTGGGTCGCCAGCACCAGGAACGGCTCCTCCAGCCGGTGGGTCTCGCCGCCGATGGTCACCTGCTTCTCCTGCATGGCTTCGAGCAGGGCCGCCTGGACCTTGGCCGGGGCGCGGTTGATCTCGTCGGCCAGCACGATGTTGGTGAACAGGGGACCGCGCTTGGCGCGGAACTCGCCGGTCCGCTGGTCAAACACCATGGTGCCGATGATGTCGGCCGGTAGCAGGTCCGGCGTGAATTGAATGCGCTGGAAGCTGGTGCGAATGGTCTCGGCCAGGGATCGAACCGCCAGCGTCTTGGCGAGCCCGGGCACGCCCTCGAGCAGGATGTGGCCGCCGCACAGCAGGCCCACCAGCAGCCGCTCGAGCATGGCGTCCTGGCCCACCACGCGCTTGCCTACCTCTTGAACGATGCTGGCCGTCACCGGACTCTGGCCGGCTCCCGTCGTGCGTCCCGCCATCAGCATGCTCCTGGGTTCACCGCTTGATGCGTTCGCCCGCGTCCTCGTGCTGGAAGACCCAAGCCGCCATCCGTGACGGCGAGATGGGGTCCTCGGGCACAATCGCCTCCCAGTCCTCGTCGCTCCCGGTGCCCGCCACGGTGGCGCGACTCTCGGCCTGCTCCACGATCCGCCGCGCCCGGGCGACCCAGACCTCACAGTTGGCGGCGCGCAGGTCCACCCAGCCGCGCCCGATCGCGCCGGCGGGGTCGCCCGCCGGCGGCGTCAGCACCATCTCGCCACGGTAGACCTGCTCGCCCTGGACCATGATGGGCAATCCGATGGACAGGATGGTGGACCGAAGATCGGAGTCCCGGGCCATCAGGTCCGCCGCGCGCCGTGCCAGGTCCGCCGGATTCGCCTGCGCCAGCGCCGCGACCGAGGGGATCAGCTCCGAGAGAATCTGCGTCTCGTAGAGCATTTTGGTGAGCCGTGGCGGTCCCAGGAACTCGAACGCGACCGAGCGCACCCCGTGCTGGCGCTCGAGCTGCGCCAGTTTGGCGAGCGCCGCAGCCCGCACGATACCGGCCCGGTAGGTGGGGCCGGACGTAGCGGCATCCAGCGCCGCCACGATGTCATGGCCCGAGGGCCGCCCCTGGAGCTCCGTCACCACGTAATCCGCGATCTCCTCGGGGGTGATCAACTCCATCGACCCCAGCGAGGTCACGGTTTCGAACTCCTGGCGCGCGAAGAACCCGTTCTCCCCGGTATCGGCGTACACCGAGACGATCGGCTCCCCGGTATCGCGCCAGCCCCGCGCTCCCTTGGCAAAGGCGCCCGCCAGCGGCAGGGGCTGGGGGCAATCCACCCGGTGGATAGCGCGTCCCGCGCGCTTGATGGGCCCGTAACAGATCTCGCGCCAGCCGACGACGGCGGTGGGCTTGATTTCCTTGGTGGCGGGCGCGCCCGGCGTCCGCGCCAGCAGAAACAGGAGCAGCGAATGCGCCCCCGCCAGCGCGCTCTTGGTGAGCAGCATCCGCGAGGGCCGTTCCTCGGAGTGGGTATAGGGGACATTGAACCCCATGCCGCCGGTCCCGCTGGTGCCGATCTTCACGTACATCCCCACGCCCGTCCGCTGGAACGCCTCGGTGGCAATCTGCAGGTGCCGGATCAGCTGCGGCAGGGGCAACGTGAGGACGTGCCGCTCCGCCTGTTCCGCCGTGACGCCGCCCTGCCGGGCCGCCGCCAGCAGCTCCTGGATGCTCTGGTACACGTTCTGATAGGCGAAGGCCGTCGCCGTGTTCAGACAGTCCACCACCGCATCCGGCCGGTGGCGATCCAGGAGTTGGTAGAACAAGCTGCGACGGAGCACCTCCTCCGTGAAATCGCCGAACAAGTCCGTCACCAGGGCCGCCCGCTTCGCCGGATCCGCGGCGATCACGCCGCGGTCCAGTTGGGCCAGTTCCGCCGGCAGGAACACGTCGCCCCACTCCACGTCCACGCCCGCGTCCCCCACGCCCTGGCGGCGCAGGTCCTCCGCGGCCCGCCGCACTTCCGGCTCCCGCAGCGCCACCAGCACCAACCGCGCGGGGCGAAACCCCACCAGCCGGCGGGCCACCGCGTGCCCCACCAACCCGCTCCCGCCCAGTATCAGGACCGTGCTTCCCTCAAGCCGCATGGCCGCTCGCCTTCCCCGTGGTGGTCCCCAGGGCGCGGACTTCGGTGCCCGACAGCTTGCGCCACTCCCCCGGCTTCAACGTCCCCAACCGAATGGGCCCGTAGCTCAGCCGAATCAGCCGCTCCACCTTGAGCCCCAGGCGCTCGCACAGGCGCCGGACCACGCGATACCGGCCCTCCGCCAGGACCAGCGTAAGCTGGCTGGCATGCCCTCCGGCCGCCTCCACCCGGACGCGGAGCAGCCGCACGGGGCGGCCCTCGAGCACCACCGGTCGCGCCAGCGCCCGGCGGATGTCGGCACCGCGCATTCCGTGGACCACGGCCCGATAGGTCCGCTCCACGGCGAACCGTGGGTGCATCAAGCGGTGCGCCGCCTCGCCATCGGTGGTGAGCAGCAGCAGGCCGGAGGTCATGACGTCCAGCCGTCCAACGTAGGTGAGCCCGGGCACCGGTGGGACCAGATCGAATACCGTGGGGCGTCCCCGCGGATCGCGGCGGCTGACCACGTACCCCAGCGGCTTGTGCAGTACCACCCACTCGGTCCGCGCCGGCACCACGCGGCGCGATCCGATCAGAATCACGTCCCGCGCCGGATCCACCGACATCCCCAGCGTCGCCACCACACCGTTCACGCGCACCCGACCCGCGCGAATCAGCTCCTCCGCCCCGCGCCGGGACCCGAATCCAGCCCGCGCCATGGCCCGCTGCAACCGCATCAGCGTCATTCGCCCGCCACGTCCTCCGCCAACGGCTTCAGGGCCACCGACAGGTCTTCCAGACGGGGCAGCTCGCTGATGGACTTGAGACCCAGCAGCTCCAGGAACGCCGGCGTGGTTCCGTAGAGCAACGGGCGCCCCAGCCCCTCCCCGCGGCCCACGACGTCGATTACCCCCCGCTCCTGCAACAACCGCAGCACCCCGTCCACCGCCACGCCCCGAATCTCTTCGATCTCGGCGCGGCCCACCGGTTGCCGGTACCCGATAATGGCCAGCGTCTCCATGGCCGCCACCGACAGGCGACGCGGCCGTGATACCAGCTGCGCTTGGGCGATGGCTTCCGCGCATTCCCGGCGGGTGAGGACCTGGAAGCCCTCGGCCAGCTCCACCAGCTCCACGCCGTGCCCGCCGACGTCATACACCCCTTGCAGCTCGCTCAACGCCGAGCGCACCTCTTCTTCCGTGGCTTCCGGCTCCAGGCCCAGGAGCTCATCCAGGGTCACCGGCCGGGCGGCGGCGAACAGCGCCGCCTCAAGCAGCTTCGTGAGCGGGTGCACGGGTCACGAGGATGGGGCCAAAGCCGCCGGCCTGCGACAGGCCGATGGTGCCGAGGCGCGCCTGCTCCAGGAGCGCGATCAGCATGGAAATGATGTCCGTGACGGTCGGCCGCTCCCCCAGCAACTCGGCCAGCTCCACCTGCTCGCGGTCGCGCAGGATCTCCTGGAGGCGCCGCGTCGCCCCCTCGGTATCCAGGGGACGGGGCACCACGCGGTGCGTCACCCGGGCGGGCAGCAAGTCCACCAGGCGCTCGGCCGCCTGGAGCAACTGGTCCACCGTCACTTCCACCGGGGGTGGAGGCAGCTCCGGCGCCTCCGGCACCAGGCCGCGCGGGAACCGATCCGCCCGCTCGCCCGCCTGCCGCAGCATCCAGTCCACCACTTCCCGAATCTGCTCATACTCGAGCAGGCGCCGCACCAGCTCGGCCCGCGGGTCCTCCCACTCCTCGGCGTCCAGCGGCCGCGGGAGCAGCATCAGGATCTTGATGCGGAGCAGGTAGGCCGCCATCTCCAGGTAGTCGGCCGCGTCGTTGAGCTTGAGCTCGTGGATCGCCACCAGGAACTGGTCCGCAATCCGCCCAATGGGGATGTCGGTGATCTCGATTTCCTGCTCGCGAATCAGGTGGAGCAGCAGGTCCAGCGGCCCGGAGAATTCCTCGAGCTGGATGACGAAGGGGCGATCGGTGGTTGGTGCGGTGGGAAGGGTCACGTCGAGGCGAATCTTACGGTCGATTGAGCGAGAAACGTAACGGCATCCTGACCCCAAGTCAAAGCGCTAGTGCCTTGACTGGTCGAGACTTGCGCGCTAGGATTCGCGGCCCGCCAGGTAGGCGTGATTCACCCGCAGTCCGGTAAGGAGTTGCAGTGGCTAACATTCGGTCCGCCAAGAAGCGCATGCGGCAGTCGCGGCGTCACGCGGCGGAGAATCGGGTACAGCGGTCGGCGCTCAGAACCGCCGTCCGGAAGGTCCGCAGCGCCACCACGGCCGCTGAGGCTGGTGCGGCCCTGCGTGCGGCGGAGCGCTTGCTGGACCGCGCCGCCCGGAAGCGGCTGGTCCATCCCAACACCGTCGCCCGGCAGAAGTCCCGGTTGCACAAGCTGGCACGCCAGAAACCGTGACGAGCTAGAGCGCCGCCAGCTCCGCGCCGCAGCGCTCGCAGTACCACTCCGTCGGCAGGTTCATCGTCCCGCACTCTTTGCACTTGAGCGACTTGGTCGCCTTGCTCGAGCGCGGCGTGGCCCCCTTCTTCGCGTCCGGATCGGCGAACCCCTTGCTGGGCGGCTCGGCCGCCACCGGTTCATGAATCGCCCGCATGGCGCCGCTGGCGCGTCCCGGCGCCGGCCCCTGCGATTCGTCCTCGGTGACCGAGCGAAGGAACGCCAGTTCGTCCTCCGCGGCTGGGCGGGCGGGTTCCTTCCGCAGTTCTTTCCTCGGGGGCTCCACCGTCTTTGACGCCTTGACTGGCTCCACGACACGGGCCCGGGGAGGCGGCGCTGACGGCACCTCGATCAGGGACATCACCTCATCGAGACGCCCGATCTCATCGTCGGACTGCTTCAGCTCCTCGCGCACCTTCACCAGCGCGCCCAACAAATCGGTATGCACCTGCCGCCATTGGGCCTCGTCGTACTCCCCCACCGCGTGGCGCAGCTCCGCTTCGGCCAGCCGCTCGGCGGCTTCGGCCTCCTGGCGCCCGAGACCGGCGCGGGTGCCCTCCAGCCGATCCATCGTGGAGTGCAGGTCGCTTTCGTGCCCCTGCAGCTCCTTCATCACCTCCGCGAGACGCTTCTCGTAGTCCGCCCGAACCCGAGCCCGCACCTGCTCGGGCGTGGTGTCGGACGCCATCGAGAGCCGCTGCAGCCAGGTCTGAATCTGCTGCCGCTCGTCCAGCAGCCGCTGGATGGCCGCCGTCGCCTTGGAGAACCCTCGTGCCATTCCGCGCCCTCTCGTCGGGTTCAGTGACCTCGGTCCCTGCTTACAAGATAGCAACAAGACTGCACATCGGGACATACCAATCGTTGTGGTACATCGCTAACATGTTGTCTCTTAATATGTTATGCAGCATCACCTCGAAACACTGTTAAGCCTCCGACGAAGGTTCGCAGCACCCGGCCGTTCAGGTCGCGGCCGCCAAAGGGCGTGTTGCGACTCTTGGAGTAGAACGCGGCTGGGTCCACACGCCAGCTCGCGTCCGGGTCAACCACCACCACATCACCGGGAGCCCCCCGTTGGAGGCTGCCGCCCGGCAGGTGAAAGACCCGGGCCGGGGCCGTGCTCATCCGGTCGATCAACTCCGGTAGCGTCAGCGCCCCGCCCCGCACCAGCTCGGTGAGCCCCAACCCCAGCGCCGTTTCCAGACCGACGATGCCGAACGGCGCATCGTCGAACTCGCGCTCCTTGGCGTCGTAGTGATGCGGGGCGTGGTCGGTGGCGATGACATCAATGGTGCCGTCCTTGAGGCCCGCGCGCAGCGCGGCGACGTCGGCGGCCTGGCGGAGCGGCGGGTTCATTTTGGCGTTGGTGTCATAGCCCTCGCAGGCTTCATCGGTCAGGGTCAAATGGTGGGGCGTGACCTCGGCCGTCACCCGGACACCCTTTTCCTTGGCACGCCGGATCAGCTCCACCGAGCCGCGGGTGGACATGTGGCACAGGTGAATGTGTCCCCCGGTCAACTCGGCCAGCAGGAGGTTCCGCGCCACCATGATTTCTTCCGCCGCCGCGGGGATGCCGCGCAGGCCCAGGCGGGTGGAGACCAGCCCCTCGTGCATGACCCCGTTGGCCTTGAGCGTGGGATCCTCACAATGGTCCGCCACCGGGATGTCGAAGGTCCGGGCGTACGACAATGCCATACGCAGGAGGTGGCTCGACGTCACCGGATGTCCATCATCGCTCACTGCCACGGCCCCCGCCCCAACCAGCTCGCCGAACTCGGAGAGTTGCTGACCCTTCTGCCCCAGGGAGATCGCCCCAATGGGATAGACCCGTGCCGCACCCGCAGCCTGGGCCTGCTTCACGATGAACCCCACGGCGGCCTGGTTGTCGGTGACCGGATCCGTGTTCGGCATGGGACACACCGCGGTGAAGCCACCAGCCGCCGCGGCGCGGGCTCCCGTCGCCACGGTTTCCACGTCTTCCCGCCCCGGCTCGCGCAGGTGCACATGGAGGTCAATCAGACCCGGGGCGACGACCTTCCCCCGTGCGTCCACCACCTCGGCGCCGTCGGGCGCGCTCAAGGCCGGCCCCAGGCCCGCGACCCGGCCATCCGCCAGCAATACGTCGGCCACGCCGTCATGTCCCTGGGAGGGGTCGATCACCCGGCCCCCGCGGATCAACACCGGCTTCATTCGCCAACCTCCGCCGAGCGTCCCTTGGCCGCCTCGGCCATATCCGGCCGGCCCCCGGCGAGGAGGTACAGGACGGCCATGCGGACCGCCACTCCGTTGGTCACCTGGCCCAGAATCACACTGTGGGGGCCGTCGGCGACCCGGGAATCGATTTCCACGCCGCGGTTCATCGGCCCGGGATGCAGGATCACCAGGTCCCTGGGGGCTCTCTCCAGCCGCTCCACCGTCACCCCAAAGACCCGGTTGTACTCGCGGAGCGATGGCAGGTAGCCCGCGTGCATCCGCTCGAGCTGAATCCGCAGCACGTTGAGCGCGTCGGCCCACTGAATGGC
Organism: Gemmatimonadales bacterium; assembly: GCA_035287045.1. GTDB lineage: Bacteria > Gemmatimonadota > Gemmatimonadetes > Gemmatimonadales > GWC2-71-9 > JACPAP01. The sequence continues at coordinate 74,090 of DATECF010000116.1, forward strand.
ATCCTCGATCCGGCGGAAGACGCTGACACCCAGCTCTTCGATCCCCAGCGGGAGGAGCGACGCCGGCCCGCACACGGCCACCTGAGCACCGAGCTTGAGGAGGCCCCAGATGTTGGACCGGGCCACCCGGCTGTGCAGGATGTCGCCGCAGATGCACACCTTGAGGCCCTCGATCCGGCCGAACTTGTCCCGCAACGTCAGCAGGTCCAGGAGTCCCTGGGTGGGGTGCTCGTGGGTGCCGTCACCGGCGTTGACCACGTTGGACCGGATGCGGTCGGCCAGAAATTGGGCGGCTCCGGATGACGGGTGGCGCATCACCACCATGTCGATCCGCATGGCCTCGAGGTTCCGGGCGGTGTCCACCAGGGTCTCGCCCTTTTCCACCGACGAGCCGGCGGCGGCCACGTTCACGGTGTCCGCGGACAGGCGCTTCTCGGCGAACTCGAAGGAGATACGGGTCCTGGTGGAGGCTTCGAAAAACAGGTTGACGATGGTCTTGCCGCGGAGCGTGGGGACTTTCTTGATGGTGCGCTCGCTGACTTCTTTGAAAGGTTCTGCGGTATCGAGAATGAAGCGGATTTGATCGGCGGTGAGTGGCTCCAGGGCCAGCAGGTCCTTCCCGAGGAAACGTTCCGTCACCGACCCCCACCTCCTTCCCCACGAACCAGCTCCACCGCGTCCCGGCCATCCACCTCCTGCAGGAACACGTCCACCCGGTCTCCCGGTTGCGCGCGCACGGTCTTGCCCACGATGTCCGCCTGGATCGGCAGCTCGCGGCCGCCGCGGTCAATCAACGCCGCCAGCCCGATCCGCGCCGGCCGGCCGAAGTCGGCGACTTCATCCAGCGCGGCCCGCACGGTCCGGCCGGTGTAGAGCACGTCGTCCACGATCACCACGCACCGGCCGTCCACGTTTTCCGGCAGGTGGGTTTCCCCCACCACCGGCCGGGGCCCGATCGTGCCCACGTCATCCCGATACAGGGTGATGTCCAGCGTGCCGCGCGGGACCGAGACCCCTTCCCTCGCCTCGATCAACCGCGCCAGGCGCTCGGTGAGCTCCGGACCACGGCGGTGGATACCCACCAGCACCAGGCGGCCGGTCCCCTCGGCGAACTCGACGATCTCTTTTGCCATGCGCTGGAGCGCCCGCTGCACGCCGCGGGCATCGAGGAGAGCGTTGCGCGTTCCGGCAACGACCATAGCTGGAGGACAAGCTAATCCCTCCCTCCACCAATCCGCAATGCGAAATTCACAATCCACAATGGAAGGAGTCCGGCCTCTCGTGTATAATGGCTGCCACTATGGGACTCATGCGAACGGCCCTGCTCCGCGCCTCACAGAGTCGCTGGCTCCGCGATCAGGTACGCGATCGCCGCTTCGTGCGGCGCGCCGTCTCCCGGTTCATGCCCGGCGAGGACGTCGAGTCGGCACTGCAAGCCGCTCAGCGATTCGTCCAGCAGAACCTGACCGCCGTGCTCACCCAGCTGGGCGAGAACGTGGCCGACGCCAACGAAGCACGCGCCGTGGGCGGGCATTACACCGAGGTGCTGAACCGGATCCAGGCACTCAAGCTCCCGGCGCATGTGTCCGTCAAGCCTACCCAGCTGGGCCTCGACCTGAGCCCGGACCTATGCCTGGAGCAGCTGACCGCGCTGGTGGCGCACGCGGCCAAGGTGGGGACCTTCGTCTCCATCGACATGGAGGGTTCCGCGTACGTGGACCGCACGCTGGACCTCTACCGCAAGCTGCGCCCCGAGCATCCCAACGTCGGGATCTGCCTCCAGGCGTACCTGCACCGTACGCCGGACGACCTCGACCGCCTTGGATCCCTGCAGCCCACCATCCGGCTGGTGAAGGGTGCGTACAACGAGCCGGCGAGCATCGCCCTACCGAAAAAGCGCGACGTGGACCTTCGCTACTTCGAGCTGGCGCAACGCCTCCTGGCCGCCACGCCCCGTCCCCCGCAGCCCCACGGGTTCGGCACCCACGATGTGGGCCTCATCGAGCACATCTGCCACCACGCCCGTTCGTCCGGCGTGCCCAACTCGGCCTTCGAGCTGCAGATGCTCTTCGGCATCCGGGCGGCGGACCAGGTGCGCCTGGCCCGGGCCGGCTACGCGATGCGGGTCTTGATCAGCTACGGCAGCTACTGGTTCCCCTGGTACATGCGCCGCCTGGCGGAGCGGCCGGCGAATATCTGGTTCGTGGTGAAGTCGATGTTCGCGTAAGGACGGAGGATGGAAGGGGATGGAGGGCGATGGAGGGGGATGAACGGCGTGGGACGCGCCGCAGGCCGCGCTTGTGGCCTCACATGACCGTGGTCCTACCGCTGCACGTGAGGCGTGGCCCCAACGGGTGACGTGAATAGCCCGGCAGGCTGCCCCACTTCCTGCTGGCCTCAGCGATCCGCAACTGCCGCCACCGCCGCCGGTCGTTATAATGCTCCCGAGGAGAGGTGTCCGAGTGGCTGAAGGAGCCGGTCTCGAAAACCGGTAGGCCCGTAAGGGTCTCGTGGGTTCGAATCCCACCCTCTCCGTCCCCCGCCCCCACCCGTTCCCCACGGCATATGCCGTTATGCCGTCATGCCGTTATGCCGTTATGCCGTTATGCCGTCATGCCATTATGCCGTTATGCCGTCATGCCGTTATGCCGTTATGCCGTCATGCCGCTATGCCGCCATGCCGCGTATCTTGTCCCACCATGTCCCACGACCTGCTATCCCACTTCCCCGTGATCATCGAGCTCCCGGTCCAGTGGGGCGAAATGGACGCCTACGGGCACGTGAACAACGCCGTGCTGTTCCGATATTTCGAGTCGGCCCGAATGGCGTACTTCGAACGCTGCGGGTTCACCGGCTCCTACGAGCGGGACAAGATCGGGGCCATCCTGCATTCCACCAGCTGCCGGTTCCGCCGGCCGTTGTTCTGCCCGGACACCGCGCTGGTTGGCACCCGGGTTAGCGACGTTGGGGAAGACCGGGTGACCATGGAGTACCGCGTGGTCTCCCGAGCCCAGAACGACACCGCCGCCGAGGGCACCGCCATCATCGTGTCCTACGACTACAACCACGCTCGCAAGGCTCCCCTCCCGGCGGCGGTGCGGGAGGCGATCATGAAGATGGAAGGCCGCTAACCGCACCTGCCCTCCCTGCCACATCTGCCTCGCCTCGGCGTATATATTGAATGAACGGGCGCCCAACCCCCGCCCCGCTTCGACGCCATGACCACCACCTCTCCCGTCTCGCCGTTGCGCGAAACCCGCGATCACGTGGTCATCCGGTTCGCCGGGGACTCCGGCGACGGGATGCAGCTCACGGGGTCGCAGTTCACGGTCGAAACGGCGCTGGCCGGAAATGACCTCGCCACCTTCCCGGACTATCCGGCCGAGATCCGCGCGCCCGCCGGGACCACCTTTGGCGTGTCGGCGTTCCAGATCCACTTCGGCGCCACCGACATTCGGACCGCGGGCGACGAGGTGGACGTGCTGGTCACCATGAACCCGGCCGCCCTCACCGTGAATCTGCGGGACCTGCGCGTGGGCGGCACCATCGTGGCGGACGTCGGATCGTTCACCGAGCGGAACCTGTCCAAGGCCGGGTACTCGGCGAATCCGCTGGAAGACGGCAGCCTCACGCCCTATCAGGTCATCAAGCTCGACGTCTCCAAGCTCACGCTGGACGCCGTGGAACCCTTTGGGCTGGGCCAGAAGGACGCCCTGCGCTGCCGCAACATGTGGGCGCTGGGGCTCATGCTCTGGATGTACGACCGCGACCGCCGGGCCACGGTGGATTGGCTCAATAAGAAGTTCTCCAAGCGACCCGAGCTGGCTCGCGCCAACATCGCCGCGTTGAACGCCGGCCACGCCTTCGGTGAGACGGCGGAGATGGCGGCGATCGTGGGTTACCGCGTTGCGCCGGCCGTGGCGGCGCCCGGCGAGTATCGCACGGTGAGCGGCACCGAGGCGCTCGCGTGGGGATTGCTGGCCGGCGTCCGGGCCGCGGGCCTGCGCAAGCTGTTCTTCGGCTCCTACCCCATCACGCCCGCGTCGTCGTTGCTCCACGCGCTCGCGGGGCTCAAGGCCCAGGGCGTCGTGACGTTTCAGGCGGAAGACGAGATCGCCGCCATTGGCGCCGCCATCGGGGCGTCCTATGCGGGCGCGCTGGGCGTAACCTCCAGCTCGGGCCCCGGTGTGGCGCTCAAGGCCGAAGCCTTGGGTCTCGCCATCGCGACCGAGCTGCCGCTGGTGCTGGTGAACAGCCAGCGGGCCGGCCCGTCCACCGGCATGCCCACCAAGACCGAGCAGTCGGACCTCTACCAGGCGGTGCTGGGCCGCAACGCGGACGCCCCGCTGGTGGTGCTGGCCGCGGCCACACCCGGGGACTGCTTCCCCGTGGCCATGGAAGCCGTGCGGCTGGCCACGAAGTACATGACGCCGGTCATCCTGCTGTCGGATGGATACCTGGCGAACGCGGCGGAGCCGTGGCTCATCCCCAACGTGGACGAGTTGCCGACGTTCCCGGTGGGCTTCCGGACCGATCCGCAGGGCTTCCATCCCTTCGTACGGGACCCCAAGACGCTGGCGCGGGCCTGGGCCATTCCGGGGACCCCCGGCTTGGAGCACCGGATCGGCGGGATCGAGCGCGATCACGACTCCGGTCACATCTCGTACGATCCGGACAACCACGAGCGCATGACCAAGGTCCGGGCGGCCAAGATCGCGGGCATCGCCCACGACATCCCGCTGCAGGAAGCGACGGAAGGTCCGTCGCGCGGCAACCTGGCCGTGGTGGGCTGGGGCTCCACCTACGGCCCGATTCTGCAGGCCGTCCGGCAGGCGCACGAAGACGGGATCGACGTTTCGCACATTCATCTCCGCTATCTGTCGCCGTTCCCGCGTAACCTGGGCCAGTTGCTCAAGGGCTTCGAGCGCGTGCTGGTGCCCGAAATGAACAATGGCCAGCTGGTCAACCTGCTCCGCGCCGCGTACCTGGTGCCGGCGCAGGGGCTCAACAAGATCCAGGGCAAGCCGTTCAAGGTGCGCGAGGTGCTGGCCGCCATCCGTGGAGCGCTCGAATGACTTGCACGAGCTCGTCCGGAGAATCGACATGACCGTCGCCACGCCAACGAAGGAACCGCTCGCGCCCAAGGATTACGCCTCCGACCAGGAAGTCCGGTGGTGCCCGGGGTGCGGGGACTACGCCATCCTCAAAGCCATGCTCAAGACCTTGGCGGACCTGCAGGTGCCGCGCGAGCGCACCGTGTTCGTCTCCGGCATCGGCTGCTCCTCTCGCTTCCCGTACTACCTCTCCACCTACGGCTTTCACACGATCCACGGCCGGGCGCCCACCATGGCCACGGGCGTCAAGCTGGCCAACCCAGACCTGGACGTCTGGGTCATTACCGGAGACGGCGACGGGCTGAGCATCGGCGGCAACCACATGTTGCACGTGCTGCGCCGCAACGTGAACCTGCAGATCATCCTGTTCAACAACGAGATCTACGGCCTGACCAAGGGCCAGTACTCGCCCACGTCGCGGCAGGGGACCAGATCGCCCTCGACGCCCGCCGGCTCGGTGGACTACCCGGTGTCTCCGGGGGCCTTCGCCTTAGGCGCCGGGGCGCGGTTCATCGCCCGCACCATTGACACGCTGCAGCCGCACCTGGTGGGCGTGCTCAAGCGCGCGCACGCGCACCAGGGGGCATCCTTCGTGGAGGTGTTCCAGAACTGCGTGGTGTTCAACGACGACGTGTTCGCCGACTTCACGGAGAAGACCGCGGCCCCCGCGTCCCAGCTGCATGTGGAGCACGGGAAGCCGCTCCTGTTCGGCAAGGCCAAGACCAAGGGTCTGCGACTGAACACCACCACGCTTCAGCTGGAGGTGGTGGAGCTGGGCCAGAACGGCGTCACCGACAAGGACGTCGTGATCCACGACGAGCGTAACCGGGGACTCGCCGGGATGCTGCTGGCGCTCCAGCCTCCGGCGTTCCCCATGGCGTTGGGGGTCATCTACTGCGACCCGGCGCCGACCTACGAGGAGGCGGTGTATTCGCAGATTCCGCCGGGAGCCACCGCGGCCCAGGCGGATATCGACAAGCTGCTGCATCAGGGGCAGACCTGGACCGTGGCGGGCTAGCCATCGCTTTTCACCAGGCGATGCCGTAATCCTCGCCGTGGGTGCTCGACCCGCCCCAGAACGTCCCGTGCTTCCAGTCGAAATAGATCGCGTTGATCGGCCCTGAGGTGAGCCGCTCGAACTCCAGGGTGTAACCCATCCGGCGCAGCTCGCCGCGCACCCACTCCGGAACGCCCTCCTGCAGCGTGACGCGGCCCGGCCGCGCCGCGTGATCGTCGAACGAGCTCCGCATCTGGTAGCTGTTGATATTGGCGGCCTCCGCCGCCTGCTGCACGTTCATCCCGAACTCGACGACGTTCAAGAAGAACTGCAGGAGATTCTGATCCTGGGTGTCCCCGCCCTGCACCGCGAACGCCAGAAACGGTTTCCCGTCCTTGAGCGCCAGGCTGGGCGTCAACGTCACGCGGGGCCGCTTGCCGGGCTCCACCACGTTGAACGGGTTTTCAGCGCGGTCCGTGATGAAGCTCTGCATCCGCTGGCTCATTCCCACCCCCGTGCGCCCGGCGATGACGGCCGGAATCCAGCCGCCGCTCGGGGTAATGGACACCACCCAGCCTTTCTCGTCCGCCGCCTCGATGGACGTGGTGCCGGCGTTGAACGTCTCCCGGAACCGGGCGTCGGCTCCGGTGGAGCTCGTCGCGGCGGCCGGTTTGGGAGGCCAGGCCCGGAGCAACTCGGCAAACGGGTTGGTCCCGTTCATGAACGGGTACGGATCGCCGGGCTTGATGTTGGGATCGTTCCGTTCCCACTGAATCAGCTTGGCCCGCTCCCTGGCGTACTCCTTGGAGAGGAGACCCCTGACCGGCTCGTCCGGAGGAAAATAGGGATCGCCGTAGTAGAAGTCGCGGTCCGCGAACGCCAGGCTCATCGCCTGGTATAACAGGTGGATGTATCGGGCGCTGTTGTAGCCTTGGGCCTTGACGTCGAAGTTCTCCAGGATGTTCAGCGCCTGGAGCAGCGCCGGCCCCTGGGTCCAGACGTTGAGCTTGTACACGTCGATACCCCGGTACGTGGTCATCACCGGCTCTTCGATCCGCACCCGCCAGTTGGCGAGATCCTGGAGGGTGACCAGCCCGCCTGCTTCGCGCGCCCCCCGGACGAACTCCTCGGCGATGTCGCCCCGGTAGAACCGGCCATACGCCGCGTAAATCGCGTCCTTCCGGCTCTTCCCCTGGCGGAGCGCCTGCTGCTCGGCCTCGACCAGCTTCCGCAGTGTGGCGGCGAGATCCGCCTGCTTGAACACTTCCCCTCCGCTGGGGGCTTCGCGCTCCTCGCCCAGGTGCGGCAGGTACACCGCGCGGGAGTACGTCCAGTCCTTGATGCGCTGCTTGTTGCGCTCGATCGAATTGGCCGTCTGCTCATCGATGGCGTACCCGTCCGCCAGCTGAATGGCGGGCTCGAGCACGTCTTGGAGGCTCATGGTTCCCCATTCCGCCAGCATCGTCAGCAACCCGCCGGGCGTCCCCGGTGTCACCGCGGCGAGCGGTCCGTACTCCGGCGGGTAGCGCAGGTCCTTGCCGCGGAAGAACTCGGCCGTGGCGCCGGTGGGCGCCACGCCCAGCGCGTTGAGCCCGATCACCTTGCCGGTGGCGGGATGGTAGATCAGGGCCTGGGTTTCGCCGCCCCAGCTCAGGACGTCCCACATGGTGCAGACGGCGGCCAGCATGGCGGCGGCGGCATCCACCGCGTTGCCGCCCTTCTGGAACATCATGGCCCCGGCGGCCGCGCCCAGGGGTTTGCCGGTGATCGCCACCCAGTGCCGTCCGTGCAGCACCGGTTTCATGGTCCGCTGCGCCTCGAGCGTCGAAGCGGTCAGGGCGAGGACCAGCGTGACGGAGAGGGCGATGCGCATGTCTCCTCCTTGAGCCATTGAGCCTGCGTTCCCCGATGAACCTGACAGACATTCACCGCGGAGATCGCAGAGACCGCAGAGAGGGGATGGGGAGGATCTTTCACCATCTGTATCGCTTCTGCGAAAGCTTCTCCGCGAACTCTGCGTTCTCAGCGGTGAATTACTCCAGGCGACACCAGAAGGCCAGGTCCAGCACCGGGGGCTTCCATCGCCGAGCTGAACCTACGACGTTTAGTCATGCAAACTTCCCGGGTCCCCCTGACGCTGCTCGGCTTCGGCCTGGTGGTGACGCTGGGCGCCGCCGTCCAGGGGCGGCCCGGCGACCCGCTCACCAATGCCGGCATCCAGCGTGCCGCGGCACGCCTGGACTCGGTGTTCGTCTCCCGCACCGCCCCCCGCGTCATGATCAAGGGCGGCGACTTCGGCTCCTACCTGATCGCGCGCCTGGGCGTGGTGCCGATCCCCGCCGACCTCACCCTGCGCGTGGTGGTGAACCGGGAGCACATGGCGCTCACCGGCAGGTTGCGGGACGTGCCGGTCCTTGCCCGGGAAGCGATGGGCGGGATGTTCGCCATGGTGCCCCTGGACACGCCCCTGGAGGCGGAGATCTCGATGCAACGGATCGAACCCGAGTGGGTGCGGTTCCGGCTGGCAACCGTCCGGGTCAACAACCTCCCAGTGCCCGAGACCATGCTCGCTGCCTTGATGTCCCGCGTGGCCCGGCAATACGGCGTGCCCAGTGAAACCGGGCGCGATCTGGTGGTGCGGATCCCACCCGACGGAAACGTCGAGCTGGTCAGCGGCTGGGTGCGAGTGAGCCGGTCCACCGTGGGCGACGGCGGGCCGCCGTAATGCGTCGCTTCGTCAAGTTCCTGCTCATCGCGGCGCTGCTGGCCGCGGGCTTCGCCGCCTATTCCTATCTCGGCGCGCGCTTTTCGGCCGGCCGGCTGCTGGGCGCCAATCCGCCTCTCAGCGGGCGGAGTATCACCTTCAGCTTCGACGGCGTCCGAGGCATCCCCGGCACGCCCAAGGCCTGGGTGTTCAGCTACCACAGCAGCAAGCTGCCGGGCGTGCCCAGCGCGCAGATCATCATTTCCTACAACGGCCGCGTAATCGCCACCCGCCCCGCCGACCTCCAGGCCCGGTTGTTCGCCTGGGAGAAAGCGCGGTTGCCGTAAGAACGACGGGGGATGGAAGCGATGGAGGCTGGGGGAGCCCTCCATCCCCTTCCATCCCCCTTCTCTTGGCGGCTTGCCCTCCGCGTTCCCGCGGTGCAATCTCAGGATGTTCGCCGAAGCGCCGTCTAACCCGAGCCGAACGACGTTCCCATGACTATCTCCCGTAGTACTCCATGGCTCTGCGCCGCCGTCCTTGCCGTCGCCGCCGCCACTCCATCACTCCAGGCGCAGGGCGCAGACCCAAACACCATCTACAACTCGGCGTTGTTCCAGGGCATCAACTACCGCATGGTCGGCCCGACGCGCGGCGGACGGGTCACCGCCGTGGCCGGGGTCCCAAGCCAGCCCAACGTCTTCTACATCGGTGCGGTGGGCGGCGGTGTGTGGAGAACCGACGACTACGGCCTTTCCTGGCGCCCGGTCACCGACGGCTACTTCGAAACCGGGTCCATCGGCGCGATCCGGGTGGCGGACTCGGATCCTAATACCATCTACGTGGGCACCGGCTCGGATGGCATCCGCAGCAACGTGATCCAGGGCCGCGGGGTGTACAAGTCCACCGACGGTGCCACGACCTGGCGGTTTCTGGGGCTCAAAGAGGTGGGCCAGATCGGCGCGGTGGTGATTCACCCGCGTGATCCGAACACCGTCTACGTCGCGGCCCAGGGGAACGCGTTCAAACCGACCAGGGACCGGGGCGTGTATCGGACCAGAGACGGCGGCCGGACGTGGCAGAAAGTGCTCTTCGTGTCCGACTCGACCGGAGCGACGGACCTGGAGATGGCGCCCGACAACCCCAACGAGCTGTACGCCGCCATGTGGCGCAACGAGCGGAAGCCCTGGACCATCATCTCCGGCGCCCGCGAGGGTGGGATCTATAAGTCCACCGATGGCGGCGACACCTGGACCAAACTCACCAACGGGCTGCCCGGGGGCCTCTTCGGGAAGAGCGACCTCGCCGTGTCACCGGCCGATCCCAGGCGCGTCTATGCGCTGATCGAAGCCCCGGAACCGCAGGACGGCCTGTATCGATCCGACGATCGGGGACAGACATGGCGTCTGGCGTCGAGCTACAATCCGTTGCTCAACCGGCCGTTCTACTACACCAACGTGGACGCGGATCCCACCAATGCCGACGTGGTGTGGGTGAACGACGAAGGGTTTTTCAAGTCCGTGGACGGCGGGCAGAACTGGCAACGCGTGTCCACTCCGCACGGCGACAACCACGACATGTGGATCAACCCCGGCAACCCCAACGTCTTCATCCAGTCGAATGACGGCGGAGCCAACGTCACCCAGGACGGGGGCAAGACCTGGTCCACTCAGCACAACCAGCCCACCGCCGAGCTGTACCAGGTGGACGTGGACGACCAGTTCCCGTTCTGGATGTATGCCGGCCAGCAGGACAACACCACCATCGCGGTGCCGAGCCTCCCCCCGTTCTCCCACCCCGCCGGGCCCAGCGGGTACTGGACCGAGGTGGGCGGCTGCGAGACCGGGCCGGCCGTGCCCAAGCCGGGGAACCACAACATCGTGTACGCCAACTGCAAGGGGTTGTTCGGCCGGTATAACAAGCTCACGGGACAGGAGAAGCAATATTACATCGGCGCGCAGAACATCTACGGCCACAACCCGAAGGACCTCAAATACCGTTTCCAGCGGACGGTGCCGATTGAGGTCTCACCCCATGACCCGAACACCGTGTACATGGGCTCGCAGTTCGTGCACCGGACCACGGACGACGGCGCCACCTGGGAGATCATCTCGCCCGATCTCACGGCCAACAAGCCGCAGTACCAGACGTTCTCCGGCACGCCCATCACCCGCGATATCACCGGCGAAGAGCACTATCAGGTGATCTACGCCATCCGGGAATCGAAGTTGGAGCGGGGGCTGATCTGGGCGGGTGCCAACGACGGCCCGTTCCACGTGACCCGGGACGGCGGGAAGACCTGGACCAACGTCACCCCCAGGGATCTGCCGCCGGACGGCCGAGTCCAGAACATCGAGCCGTCACCCCACCAGGCGGGAAAGGCCTATTTCGCGGTCTATCGCTTTCTGCTGGGCGACGAGCAGCCGTACCTCTATCGCACCACCGACTACGGCAAGACGTGGACCCGCCTCACCACCGGCCAGAACGGGATCCCGGCGGACTACCCTACGCGCGTGGTGCGCGAGGACCCGGTGCGCGCCGGGTTGCTCTACGCGGGTACCCAGTACGGCATGTTCGTGTCGTTTGACGACGGCGCCCACTGGCAACGGTTCCAGCAGAACCTGCCCGGGACCCCGGTGACCGACATCAAGGTGGTCGGGAGCGACCTCGCCGTTGCCACCATGGGTCGCTCGTTCTGGGTGATGGACAATGTCCAACCGCTCCGGGAGCTGTCGCAGCAGGTCGCGTCCAAGCCGCGCCACCTGTTCCAGCCGCGGGATGCCCACCGTATGCGGTACAGCGCCGGTTTTGGGTTCGGACCCCAGCCGCCCGCCGATCCCCAGTACATCCGGCCTGGCGCCATTGTCGACTACTACTTGGCGCAGCCACCGGCCGGTGAGGTGAAGCTCGAGATCCTCGATGCCCGCGGTAACACGATTCGCGTGTTCTCCAGCGAGGAGGGCGGGACCGGGAGCCAGATGCCGCAGGGCATGCGCGCGCCCGTCATCGTGCAGGCCGGCTCACCCCGTCTCGAAAAGCGCGCCGGCATGCACCGGTTTATCTGGGACCTGGCCCACCCGGGGGCCTGGGACACCAATCCGCAGCGCGCCGGGGGCGGCGGGCCCCTGGCGGTACCGGGGAGCTACCAGGTCCGGCTGAGCGCCGGCGACTGGAGCGAGACCAAGTCGTTCCGGGTCCTGGTGGACCCGAGGGTGACCCAGGATGGCGTGACCCTTGCCGACCTGGAGGGCCAGCTGGACCTGAGCTTCAAGGTCCGCGATGCCCTGGGTGAAGCCCGTATGGCGCTCCAGCGCGTACAGGACGCCAAGAAAGGCCTGCAGCAGAACAGCGACGGCTGGCGCCGCCTCGATACCATCGAGGCGCAGTTGGCCACGGCCTCGGCCAATGGCATCCGCTACCCCCAGCCCATGTTGATCGATCAAATCGCGTATCTGTACCGGATGATCGCGCAGAGCGACCAGAAGGTGGGTCGCGACGGCCTCGAACGGTACGAGGAGCTGCGAAAGCAGTTGGACGGACTAGTACAGCGGATTGCGGGAGCGGTTGACGGGAGTCGTTGAGGGCGGGAGTGGCGGCAGAAGCGGCAGGGGCGGCAGAGGAGTCGG
>DATECF010000117.1:0-2613 GCA_035287045.1 Gemmatimonadales bacterium
TCGAGGGCGAGATCGTGGGCATCGTGGGCTTCGGGGTCGGCGGGCTGTTCCTCGCGCTCATCCCGTTTCTCGATCGGCGGACCGCGAGGGGCGAAGCCAGCCGGCTCTTCACCTGGATCGGCGTCGCCGTCATCCTCTACATGATCGTGCTGACCTACCTCGGGTACACGGCGAGCGCGACCAAATGAGAGATGTGGACCCACTCGCCCCGCATGGCCGCCAAGGCGGCCGAGCACGGGTTGCTCTTTCCGCGCTTCGCGGGCGAGGAGGTGGGCAACCTCATCTCATTTCTGAGGAGTACACCGCGGTAACCCCGGAAAACGGGGAGCAAAGGAGGCATGGACATGCGGCTCACACGGATCGTGGCTGTTGTGCTCGTCGCCGGTTTCGCCTTGATATCACTCGGCGCTGCACCCGGCCTCGCGCAGCCCAAGGTACCGGCCGACATCGGCTTCGACCAGGGCAAGGACAGCCCCGGGAAGGTGACGTTCAGCCACGAGAAGCACAAGGAGAAGGTCGAGAAGTGCACGGGCTGCCACACCAAGATCTTCAAGATGAAGAAGGGGCAGACGGGCACGGCGACCATGGACAAGATGAAGGCCGGGGAGCAATGCGGCGCCTGCCACAACGGCAAGACGAAGGTGGGCAGCGCGGTCGTCTTCAATGTGGAAGACAAGGCCAACTGCGAGAAGTGCCATACGAAGAAGTAGCGGGGCACTCCTTTCGGGCGCCGTCCTGAGTTTCGGCGCGCTCCTCATCGTCGCAAGCGCTGCCGGGGCCCCCGCGGCCCCGGCAGCGGCGAAGGCAGCGCAGGCACAACCGAAGGCCGAGGACTGCCTGGGTTGCCACGCCGACAAGGGCCTCACCCGTGGTGCGCCCGTGAAGGGCAAGCCGCCGTCGCTATTCGTGGACGAGGCGCTCCTGAAGGGGTCTGCCCACGCGCGGCTCGAGTGCGTGGCCTGCCACAAGACGGCGACCGCGCCCCACGACGAGCGGCTGCCCGCCGTGTCCTGCGCCGGGTGCCACGACAAGCAGCGCGCGGTGCTGGGAGGGGGCATCCACGGGAGGCGAAGGGCGGAGACGGGGAGCCGTCCGCTAACCTGCGCGGCCTGCCACGGGACCCACGATGTCAAGCCGGCGGGTTCGCTGTCCACCCAGACCTGCGTTGCCTGTCACGCGAAGCAGGTGGAGCTGTACCGGGAAAGCGTTCACGGCCGAGCGCGGCAGCGGGGGGACCTCGAGGCGGCCACGTGCAATTCGTGCCACGGCGCGACCCACACGGTGGTTGCCAGGTCGGACCCGGAGTCGCCCGTGTACCACCTGAACCTGCCGCGGACCTGCGCCCAGTGCCACGCCGATCCCGAGCTGGCCAAGCGCCACGGGATCCAGGTCGGGGCCGTCTATCAGCAATACATGGACTCGATCCACGGCCGGGCCGTGACGCGGAGCGGGTTGCTGGTCGCGGCCAACTGCTCGGACTGCCACGGGACCCACGAGATCCGGGCGCGCACCGACGTCGCCTCGCGCGTCTACCGCACCAATATCCCGAAGACGTGCGCGACGTGCCACGCGGGAGTGGAGAAGGAATACGCGGAGTCCATCCACGGCAAGGCGGCCGCCAGGGGGGACAGCCGGGCGCCGGTCTGCACCGACTGTCACAGCGCTCACCAGATCCGGCGGGTCGAGGGGGCCCCGTGGCAGCTCGACGTCATCCGGGAATGCGGCACCTGCCACAAGGAGTCGCTCAGGACCTACCGGGATACCTTCCACGGCAAGGTGACGCAGCTCGGGCTCACCCGGGTCGCCAAGTGCTCGGACTGCCACGGATCGCACACCATCCAGCCGCCCTCCGACCCGCGCTCGAAGGTCTCGCCGGCGAGCATCGTGTCCACGTGCCAGCAATGCCATCCGGCGGCCACCGCCGCCTTCGCCCAGTTCCACCCGCACGCCGACCCGCACAGCAAGGCCCGGTTCCCGTTCCTCTACTACACGAACGTCGTCATGATGAGCCTCCTGCTGGGCACCTTCGCCTTCTTCGGGCTGCACACGGCGCTCTGGCTGCCGCGGTCCCTGGCCGAGCGATTGCGGCGCGGCCGCGGACCGGCCGAGAGGACCCCCGAGCCATGACCGCCCCCGAGCGTCACTACTTCAGGCTCAACCTCTACCACCGCATCCTGCATGGGATGGTCATGGTGAGCTTCCTCGGGCTCGCCCTCACCGGCCTGCCGCTCAAGTACGCGCAGACCGGCTGGGGCCAGGGGCTGTCCCACGCCCTCGGGGGGCCGTTCACCACCGGCTACCTCCACCGCTTCTTCGCCGTCATCACCTTCCTCTACTTCGCCTTGCACCTCGGCTACGTGGCCCGCCTGATCCTCACACGGCAGCCCGGCATCTTCTGGGGCCCGACCTCCATGGTGCCGCAGCCGCGGGATCTCGCGCAGATGGTGCAGCACATGCGCTACTTCGTGGGGCTGGGGCCGCGGCCGCGCTTCGACCGCTGGGCCTACTGGGAGAAGTTCGACTACTGGGCGGTGTTCTGGGGCATCGCGATCATCGGGAGCAGCGGGCTCCTCCTGTGGTACCCGACATTCTTCGCCCGCTTTCTGCCCGGAT
>DATECF010000118.1:0-2174 GCA_035287045.1 Gemmatimonadales bacterium
TGGCATCGAACCAGGAAGGTTTCTGGCTGTTCGACACGCAGAGCGGGGAGCGCCAACTCGTGCTCGCCGCCCCCCAGGATACCAGTGACCGGACCTCGCCCCGCTACGAGGTCGTTGCGTGGCCCCGGGACGGGAACAACCTCTACCTAACGTACGCGTCGCGCACGGCGTGGGAGCGTGGTCTGATGCGGTATGACCTGCAGCGCCGTGAGCTGGTGGACCTGATCAAGGACGGCAGACAGTACGGCGGCGTGCGACTGGCGGTGGACGGAGCCACCATGGTGCTGTCCATCGCCGAAGGGAACCACCCCGCGGACATCTACGTAGCCGACGGCGCCCTCAAGGACCCGCGACGGCTCACCAACGCCAACCCCGGCATTGGGCCCAAGCTGAGCCGCACGGAGCTGATCAAGTATCTGGACGCCGACGGCGACGAGCTATACGGCGTGCTGTACTACCCGCTCGGCTACCAGGCTGGTACCCGAGTGCCCACCGTGTTCATCATCTACGAGAGCTTCTTCGACGACCGATTCAACGCCACGATAAATGTTCTCACGTCCAACGGATACGCGGTGATGCAGCCGTCCGTGGACCTGGAACGCGGCTTTCCCGGCGAAGCCTGGCTCAAGGGCGTGACCGCGGCAGCGACCAAGCTGGTGGAGCTGGGGATCGCCGACCCCAAGCGGCTGGGCGTCCACGGCACCAGCTACGGCGGCTACGCCACCAACCTGCTGGTCACGCAGACCGATCGCTTCGCGGCCGCGATCAACATCTCCGGCAAGGTGGACATGATCAGTTTCTATACCGATTCGCCGCGCCTCGGGACCCGCAACATCCACGCACCCGAGCGGAGCCAGGACCGGCTGGGCGCCACGTTGTGGGAACAGCCTCAGAAGTACGTCGCCCACACCGCGATCATGTTCGCCGATCGGATCAAGACGCCGTTGCTCCTGCTGACCGGACGCCAGGATCCCAACGTCCCCGAGCGCACCACCAGCGAGATGTTCTACGCGCTGCGGCGCCTGGGCCGGAGGGTCGAATGGGTGAGCTACACGAACGGTGGGCACGGCATGCCCACCACCAACGAAGCGGAAGTGCGGGATTTCCACCAACGGATCCTGGGCTGGTACGACCAGTACCTCAAAGCGCCTGAAAAGGGCGGCGACCGCGTGACCCAGAACCGCCGGTGACAATCTAACGGCTGAATTGACAATGACTTAACACTGGTGCGGGAAACGGAACCTCGGAACCCTGGAACGTTCCGGGGGCGTTCGGCGTTGTACTCGGCAAGAAGGGAGGGGTACATGCAAAGACACCGTTGTCCGGCGTGTGGAATGGCGGAGCTGGTGGACGAGGGTGAGGGGCTGTGCTGCCCCCAGTGTCTCTACAAACCGGGTCCGCGCCCGAAGGCGCCCGAGGTGGTCCGGTTCGAGATCCCCCGGCGCAGGCCCTCAGGGGGGCCAGGGAAGACCACCCGGCGAGCCGCATGAGGCTCGGGGGGGGCCTAGCCGGCCGGTGCGGTCCGCCGGCGGCCGAGCAGGCGGAGTGAGGGCACCGCCAGGAGCAGGAACAGGGCGCCGAGTGCCCAGAACGGAATGTTGATGACCGCGCCCAGCCAGGCCAGCAGGAAGTAACGCGGAAGCCGACCCACGGCCACGGCCGCGAGGTAGCGGCCCAAGGGGTAACGCGCCGCAAACGCCAGCGCCTTGAACGGGAAGAAGGGCAGTGGCGTGAGGCCCGAGATGGCGATGACCGCGAATGGCGCCCGGTTGAAGAGAGACATCAGGGTGCGGGCCAGGCGCGGTAGCTCGCGGTCGCGGCCGGCTCGGGTGATCAGCGGGACGAACACCCGATGGTCCACCCAGGAGGCGAGGACGGTCCCCGCGGTCGCGACCAGCGCCGTGTTCCACGCGCCGAGATGTGCGCCGTACCACACGACGACAGGCTCGTGGGGTACCAGTGCCAAAGCCACGTTGGAGATGAAGGCGTAGGCGAATAATATGATCACGGGCGAAACCTGGCCCGCGACCATCAAGCCGGGGTCAAGCCGTGATCCTGTACCACCGAACCACGATCGCCGAGGCCCGCGAGATCATGCGCCGCGGCTTCCTGGACCAGAAATGGGCCTTCGACGTCGAGGGTCTGGTCAGCGACCGCCGGCTCAAGGTGGTGGG
>DATECF010000119.1:0-18452 GCA_035287045.1 Gemmatimonadales bacterium
CGATGGGTTTCTCCGTTCACGCTCCCGCTGTTGCTGCTGCTGGCCGGCGGATGCGGTCGCGGCGAGGCCGCCCGTGAGCCTCCGGGTGATCCGCCTCCGGGCATGGTGTGGGTCCCGGGCGGTGAATTCGTCATGGGGAGCAATGGCGCGTACGCCGCGCCGGCCGAGGGACCGCCGCATCGCGTGGTGGTAGACGGCTTTTTCATGGACATCCATACCGTGACCAACGCCGAGTTCCGCGCCTTCGTGGAGGCCACGGGCTATGTCACCGTTGCCGAGCGGGCGCCGGACGCTGACGAGCTGCTGCGCCAGATGCCGCCGGGGACGCCCGCGCCGCCGGCGGAGCTGCTGGTGCCGGGCTCGATCGTCTTCGCGCCCACCGGCAGGGAAGTGGATCTGCGGGACTGGTCGCAATGGTGGCGCTATGTGCCGGGCGCGAGCTGGCGGCAACCGCAGGGTCCGGGCAGCTCCATCAGCGGTAAAGACGATTTCCCCGTGGTGCACGTGGCGTGGGACGACGCCGTGACCTACGCCGAGTGGGCGGGGAAGCGGTTGCCCACGGAGGCCGAGTGGGAGTTCGCGGCGCGTGGCGGAGCGGAGCAGCGGGAGCATGCGTGGGGTGATGCGCCGTACGATCCCGAGCATCCGCAGGCGCACATCTATGAAGGCGCCTTCCCCATTCACGCGGCGCAGCCCAAGCCGGTGGGTTCCTACCCGCCCAACGGCTACGGGCTGTACGACGTGGCGGGCAACGTGTGGCAGTGGACCCTGGACTGGTTCCGGCCGGACACCTACCGACGAGACCGCGAGCGCGGTCCGGTGCGCAATCCCACCGGTCCGCTTGCGGGCCTCGATCCTCGTGACGGCTACCAGGCCATGCGGGTGCTCCGCGGCGGATCGTTCCTGTGTAGCGACTCCTACTGCCGCGGGTATCGGGTCAGTGCCCGCCACCACAACGCCCCCGACAGCGGCGCGTCGAACATCGGATTCCGCACCATCATGACCGTCGAGCAATGGCGGGTGTGGCGGCAGCGCACGGGCGAGGGGTAAGGCGCCGCCTTACTCCCCATGCGGCTGGCGTCGCATCTCAACCAGCTGGCGCAGGGTGAGGGCGATCTCGAAGATCAACAGGGTCACCGCCCAGTCCAGCACCTGGCGCGGGAAGATGTCGAGGATCGGAATGCTCCCGCCGAACAGGTTGAGGACTTTTTCCACCACCGCCAGGCCGAAGAGCAGTGACGCGGTGCCGAGGGCGACGGGAGCCGTGTAGAATCGTGGTTGAGGTGCCATGGTGGCCTCCTGGGTAGCTGGGTCAGGCGGAGGATAGCGGGCCCACCGGTCGGCCGCGACTCATCCGTTCTCTCAGCCAACGTCTATTGACGAGGTCTGCGGCTGGCGACATACTGACCGGCGAGTCTCTCCGTCCCCGTTAACACTTGGCCCGAGGTCTCCATGAGACACCTATTCACCAGATGGGGTCCGGTCGTCGCGGTCGCCGCCACCTTGATAGGCTGCGGCGACGCGCCGGAACCGGCGGGGCCCACGATTCCGATTCAGGCCGCTGCGGCCGCGACCCAGGATCGGCTGGCCCGGTGGTTCGAGCAGTCTTCTCCCGTCGTGCTGGCGCTGGCCGGCACGGTGTTCGCGGATAACGACGAGGCCACCGGGCGGTTGGCGTTCGGCGTGGAGCACGCGACGGTGATCCCGGGCGTCCGCAACGCGCTGGCGCGGCTTGGTATCCCCAGCTCGGCCTACGTGGTCGAGGTGACCGAGCCCATTCAGGCGTTGGCGACGCTGCGCCAGCAGTGGCGCCCCACACAGGGCGGCATTCAAATCCACTTCGGCAACTTCCTCTGCACCTTGGGCTTTAACGCCGACGACGGGAGCGAGCGTTCCTTCATCACGAACTCCCACTGCACCCACCGGCAGGGCGGGTTGAGAGGCCGAGTCACGGAGTATTTCCAACCCACCAGCGCGGTGGATCCCACGGTGATCGCGGTCGAAGTGGAAGATCCCGAGTACTTCCGAGGCGGCGTCTGCCCTCGCGGGCACAAGTGCCGCTACAGCGACGCGGCCCGCGCGTTGTACAGCTCGGGCGTGAGTTCCACCCGGGGCGCGATCGCGAAGACAGAGGGGCCGAACGGAGGGAGCATCGAGGTCACCGGCGCCTTCACCATTACGTCGCAGGATAACGCCACCACGGAGTTCCCCATCGGCATGACCGTGAATAAGGTGGGTCGCACCACCGGTTGGACGCAGGGCAACGTTATCGCGACCTGCGTGCACACCAACATCTTCGCCTCCAACATCACGCAGTTGTGTCAGACCTTGGTGGCGCATCCGGACGGCCTAGTGCTGGTCGGCGGTGGCGACAGCGGCTCCAACGTGTTCACCATTACCGGCGGGGACGACGGGCAGCTGGTCGGGATCCTGTGGGGTGGGAACTCGAGCGGCACCGTGTTCGTGTTCAGCCCGCTCAAGCAGGTTCAGGACGAGTTGGGCCCGCTGGTCGCAACCCAGTAGGCCGTGCCGAGGACGGCGTGCGGCGCGCTCGGGTGGCTGGCCCTGGGCGGCCTCCTGGATGCGGCCACCGCCGCGGGCGCTCCGGCGGCCTTGAGACCGCAAGCGGCTGAATCGCTCAGTCTCGAGCTGGTGCTGCCCGCACAGGTACCTGCGGGCGCGCCGGTGACGATCACCCTGCGAGGCCGGAACGGGACCCAGCGGCCACTCGATCTCTACCTCCGGGGCCGCACCACTACCTTCGACGTCGTAGTAGCCGAGCCCGGTGGCGAGGTCGTCTGGCGACGACTCGAAGGTGAGATCATACCGACGATCGTTCAGCTGCGTACGCTGGCGCCCGGCGAGCAGTTCGAGCTCGAAGCGGCGTGGGATCAGCGGACCAGAGAGGGGAGCTTACTCGAGCCAGGGGAGTACACCGCCCGCGGGCTCCTGTTGGTGGAGGGCGAGCCGCTGGAGACGCCCCTCGCTTCGTTCCGGATTCTTGCGCCGTAGGGCCGGAGGCTACGGTCCTGGCGTGGAATCGAGCGCCCGCAACTCGCCCGACTCGACGATCTCCACGGTGTAGTCCTCGAACGTCGCCGGGATCTTCGCCACCAGCGAGTCGGTGCGCTGGACCACGTACACCTTGAAGCACGGCTTCTCGTCGCACAGCCCAATCGCCAGGCCCACCACGCCCGGAAGATGCATCACCCGCTCGGCGAGCCGTGCCTGCGCCTGCTCCATCGGCTCCGTGGTCGCCTCCTCTCCGCCGCCGCGCGGCCCGCAGGCCGCAAGCCCCGCGACAAGAAGGGCGGCGCGCCCCAGGGAGCGCGCCGCCCGCCGGCAGCACACCGCGTACCGGATCGCTACTGCCCGTCGATCGTGACGCCGAAGCGTGAGAGCACGGCGCCGATCGGGTTGCCGACCGTGATCCCGCTTCCGCCTGCGAACAACAGCGCCACAGCCTTCCGCGCGTCGGTCCCTCGCTCGACGACGATCAACGAGCCGGAGTCTCCGCCGGCCGAAAACCGGCCGCGCACGATTACCTGTTGCACGAAACGCGCCACACCATCGTCGTACTGCACGTTGACGATGGCGTTCACCGCATCGACCCGCCCCTTGGTCAGGCTGGTGGTCCGGCCGTACTTCATGACCCGCATCCCCGGCACGGCGGCCACCGTGGCGGAGCTGGGCGTTCCATAGCCGTCGCTGGGCGTGGCGTTCCCCAGCTGTCCCGTGCTCGAAAGCGCGATGGCGGCGTCAATGACGTTGTTGGCGCTGGTCGAAAAGACGATGGGCTCGAAGTCCGCCAGCGTGCCGATGGCGTCCGCGCCCGGCACTCCGCCGTCGAACGTCCCCGGCTGCAGCGCCTCGTCCCCGATGCTCGCCAGATTCTGGTTGGCGTACACGTGGTTGTTGCTGAGCGCGTAGACGTTGGTTCCATCGGTCACGCGGGCGCCGATGGTCCCGGCGGTGATGTCGGGATGACCGGTGGAGACGCCAATCGGGACGGGGCGCGGAAAGCGCGCCGTGGGATCTACCGAGCTGCCGCCGCCACCGCCGCAGGGGGGCGTGCCGCAGGGCGGGGCCCGGGGATTGGCATCCTGAGCCTGCTGCACCAGGGCCCGAATGGGTCCCACTACCTCGGGGGAGACCCGGAAGCCATCCAGCCGAGTGGGCAGGCCGGGCACACCGGCCCGCTGCAGGTAGACCTTGACCACCGGGTTGCCGGCGGCATCGAGGCCCACGGCCGTTCCCACCACGTCCGCCCTGGCCATCAACGCGGGCGTGTGGCGCTCCTGGACCCGCATGGCCTGCTCCAGGCCCTGCTGTCCGGCGAGGGAGAACTCGGGTGGCGGGGCGGTGACATCGGGGCTGTCGGTCGAACAGCCGTACCACCCAAGGGACAGGGTGGCGGCGACCAGCGCCAGCCGGACGGTCAGACGTTGGGACATGAGTCTCGCCTCCTGGAGGGATTGGGGCCGGAGAACAACCAACAATGCATAACCCAGGGCCGCCAGGCAAGCGCTGCCTCAAAACGTTGCGGAGCCGACTGCCGCGCGCCATCATGAAGGCGCGCGTCATGCCGCCTGAGCCTTAACGCCGGGCGGGGGCGGGCGTCATACCCTCAACCGGCGGCCTTCCGAGCCGCCTCCAACCGGAGGGTACTGATTTATGAAGTGGATCAAACTGTCTCGCGCTCTGGCCGCCGCCGTGGCGGTCGCCGCCGTAGCGGCGTGTACCGACAGCAACGCGCCGTCGGACGTCACCGATACCGAGCTCGCCGCGGACCTGGCCGCGTCATCCGGCGAGGCGATCGCCCTGGACGTGGTGCAGGCAATCCTGAATGAAGGGAGCTTCGCGGGCGCTCCGGGCATCAACCTCAGTGAGCAGGCGGCCCTGGACACCTCCAGCGTGACTGTAGTGCGCACCAGGACCTGCTACGATGCCGAGGACAACGAGGTGCAGTGCGGGCCGGGGGCCGTGTCCATGCACGTGACCATGCAGATGGACGGCACCGTACAACGGGGTGGCTTCACCGGCAACATCCACCGGACCCGCGACATGACCATCACGGGCCTGGGGCAGGGCTCCACCACCCGCACCCACAACGGCGTGGGCACCAGCAACGACACCACCACCTTCACCGGCGACCGGGGCACCCGCCATGCGGAAGAGTCTGCCGTGGACTCGATCGTGAACCTGGTGTTCCAGATGCCCCACGCCAGTAATCCGTGGCCGGTGTCCGGGCAGGTGATTCGGAACGTGAACGCGACCATCACCATCACGCGCACCGACGGCACCACCGTCACCCGCACCATCTCCCGTCGAGTCGTGGTCACGTTCCCGGCCGATGCGCAGGGCAACGTCGCGATTCAGGTGGGCGACTTGAGCTGCACGCTCAACCTGGTCACCCACAGAGTGAGCTGCCCGACCGGTTGACGGGCGCTATCCGTTGTCCGTTATCCGTGGGGTTCGAGGGCCTCACGGATAACGGAGCACGGACCACGATTACCTCGCCTTCAGCACCCTCGCCGCCTTCCCCACGTCTTTGGGTTTGACCCACAGCAAACCGCCGTACCGGCCGCCACCCGCTCTGGCCGCCGCCACGGCGGTGACGTTGATGCGCGCGGCGGCCAACCTCGCCAACACGCCCGCCACGGCGCCGGGGCGGTCGCCTCCTTCCACCAGAAACACGGGCTTGGGGCCGCTCAACCGGATGCCCGCCTTGCGAGCCGCTCGCGTGAGCGCCGTGCGGTTCTGGGGGACGAGGTCGATCTGGGCGCCGCCGCGTGCCGGAAAGCCCAGAACGGCGAGCAGGTTGACGCCCTGGTCCTTGAGGGCGCCGAGCAGGCGCGCGCCCTGGCCGGCGCGGTTGGGGACCATGGTCTTGAAGTAGGGGACCTTGCGGATGCGGCTGGCCATGCGGCCTCCTGGCAGGGTATGCAGGTCCAGGTATGGAGGTCTGGGTGAGTGGCGTCAAGACGCAAGAAGAAGCTCCCGGGCCGATTGGGCCCGGGAGCTTTCATGGAACGGATTCTCTTACTGAATGGTGATCTGCAGGAAGCCGGTGGCCGGGAACGTGGTGTCGCCAAACCCACTGGGGAACTCGGCTCCCTCCGCGATCATCCGGATGGACAGACTGAGGCCAAGCGTCTGGCCGGAGGCCCGAGCAAAATCGAACGCGTCGCCGCTGTTCAACGGATGGGAGAACTCGTATACCGTGTGGGTGCCGTCATTGGCGAACGCGGCCGCACCATCATTGGTGCCGCCGACGTCGGTGTCCCGCCGCGAGCAGGGCACCCCTCCGCAGGTCTGGCGCACCAGATCCTGGAAGCCGCTCGACGGGTTGAGAATGATCCCGTCGTCGCCATGGTTCAGCGTGCCGCTGCCGTCGCTGTCGAACTCGAACGAGGCCGAGTTACCAGGATCCACCACCGTACGCGCGAAACGGACCGCGAGGTAGAGGTTGGTGCCGTCGTTCCTCACGAACAGCTGTCCCGGCGTGGTGGTGCCTTCCGGCGTGTTGACCTCGAAATCGTAGGTCGTTGCGCCGTCCCACTCGCCGGAACCGATGGCGCCGTCGATCGCCACAGCCACGGCGTGACTCACGGTGTAGAGATCGACGGTCTGATTGTTGGTCTCGTCGGTCTCGGGAACGTCCCCGTTGACGTCGGCGACCGCGGTGTTCTGATACCCTTGCGCCGTCAGGGTTGCCTGGCGCTCTACCGGGAAGGTCGCGCCCGCCGCCAGCGCCGGTACCGCGAACTGGGTTTCCAGGGCGCCGGGCGTCTCCCCACCGATCCGGAACTCCAGCGTGGTGGCGCGGGAGGGACCCGGCCCCTGGTTCGTGACCACGGCGGTGAAGGTGATCAGGTCGCTCTCAACCGGGCTAGCCGGGTCGTGGGTCAGGGTTTCCACCACCAGGTCGGGTGGCTGAGTGACCGTGTAGGTGTCCGTGGTCACGTTGTTCGTCTCTCCATCCGGCGGGCCCAGCCGCTCGGGCACGTCGTCGTTGACGTCCGCCACCGCCGTGTTGATGTAGTTCTGCGGCGGCAAGGTCGCTTGGCGCTGCACCTCGAAGGTCTGGTTGGCGTCCAGCGCCGGCACGGCGAATTGCGTCTCGGGCGCGCCCGGCGTTTCCCCGCCGATGCGGAACTCCAGCGTCGTGGCTTCCGCCGGACCGGGGCCCTGGTTCTTGACCACGGCGGTGAAGGTGATCAGGTCCAGGGAATTGGGATCCGCCGGGCTGTGGGTCAGGCTCTCCACCACCAGGTCGGCATCCACCGCCAGCGCGGTGAACGTGAGCGAGCCGGTCCCCAGCTTGACCGGGTCGGCTCCGGTTGTGTGGTCGGGGGCGTACACGCCATCGGGTCCGCAGGGAGCGTCCTCGTCGCTGGCGCACGAGGGATCCGCGATGCCGCGGCCGCTCACCGTGACCGTGTTGACGCCCCACTCCTCACTCAGCGTCCAGGAAAACGTGACGATGCCGTCGGTGCCGGTGGTGAACGTGGCGGGGTCCACGGAGCCGCCGCCGCTGGTCACCAGGCTTACCGTCGCCCCGGCCACGGGGTCGCCTCCCGCATCGGTGATGGCCACCTTCAGGCCGGAGAGCGTGGTGTTGACCCGGTGACTCCCCAGGTCGCCGTCCGGGTTATCGGGGTGAAAGTCCATCTGGGCCGGCAGGGCCGCCTCGACCGGGCTCTCCCAATCCTCCCACCCGCATCCGCGGTCGCAGATCAGCGTGGCCCACAGGGACGCCGGTTTCACCCACGCCACGACCCGCCGCGCCGCCTGCCAGGCAGTACCCGCGACCTTGATCAACTCGTCCAGGGGACCCAAGCCCAGCCCGGGGCCGGGGCCGGGGCTGGTGGGCTCGGGGCAGAAGCCATCGGCCTCGGGCAGCGCCACCACGAAGCCCGCGTCGGTGAGATTGTGCCCCACGATCCGCAGCACCTGATCCTCGCTCAGACCCTCCGCGCGCGCCTCGTCAAGGGCCTGGCACAGCGTGGCGATCCCGGTGAGTGAGACTTCCGGCAGCGGGGGATCGGTCTCGATATCGACGCAATCCCCAAAGGTGGGCAGGTCAATGAAATCCGACACGTTCCGGCCGGGCTTGCACCGTTTCATGGTGATGGTGCTGGAGCTGCCCCCGTTCTCCCCGTCGTGGACCGTGACGGTCGCCAGGACCTCGCCTTCGGTCTCGGTTTCGAGGACCAATGAACCGCCGGCTGCGAGCGTGGCCGACACGCAAGGTTCGTTGGGGTCGCGGCCGGCGCCCGGGTCCCGGAAGTCCTCGTCCAAGGCGTAGCACAGGGCCGCCGTCTCGATGCGGAACTTGAGCGGGATGATCCGCCCGTCGTTGAACTGGAAGAACTCGTCGGTCTTGACGTTCTTGGCGCCGTTGGCCTGCGGGGTCACGTCCACGAAGCCGAGCTCGGTACTGCCCACAAAAGCAAAGACCCTCAGCGTGTCGGCCGAGGAGAGCGAGCTCGACGTCTCCCAGTGGTAGTAGTAGAACTCCCCCGTGGCGTTGAGCGCGGCAGGGGCGGAGTCCAGAACCAGCGGACCGGCCTCGCATACCGCCGCGTCCCCGGCGGACGGATTGGCCAGCCGGCAGACGGCCACACCGGGCGCCAGGTTGGGGTTGAACTCGGCCGCGTCGTAGTTGGGTTCTCCGCTCGGATCGCTCGCCACCGGTGGCAACCAGAAGAAGTCTGGGTTGCCGGCGGGGGTGCGACCGTCGGAAATTGCCGCCAACGGCCGCCCGAAGGGATCCGTTGGGACCCGATCTCCACAGGCAATGAGCAACACGGCGGCGAGGCACGGTCCTAGGGCGCGCTTCATAGATGGCCTCTGCTTGCACGGAGGGAGACGCCACAACCTACACACGGTTGACGCCTGCGCTAGAACCCCGAGGACGGTCCTAGGCTCTCTTCAGAGAATAGGGCGGACCGTTGCAGAATGCGGTGACCGGAGTCACCGGCGGGGCGCGGCCACCGACTGGAGAAACTCGGCGTCGTCCCGCAGGGGCCGCCACCACCAGTGCAGGTCTCGTGAGATGTCGAAGCGGTGGGTGGGGTTGGCAACCACATATCCCTTCAGCAGTTGCACCGCCTCCTCCAGGTCGCCCAGCACCACCCGGATGACCGCTTCACGGACGGCGAGCTGCTGCTCTGGGTCAATGTCCCGTCCCGCCCGGGCCGCCACCAACAGCTGGCGCGCGCTGTCGCCGAGTCCGGCCCGGGCGAGCGCCCCGGCCGCGAACATCCGGGCCATGCGGCCCGCGATGGGCCGGGCGGACGCCGGCGTCAGGGAATCGGCGCGGCGCGCCAACGCCAAGGCCCGTGCCGGATCGGGCTGCGCCCAGGGAGTGATCAGCATCATCAGCTGACAGTTGACGAACCTCCGGTCGGCGGGGAACCGTCGCTCCCCTTCGTCGCACCAGCGCTGCGCGTTGGGGAACTGCTCCAGGTCGTAGTGCACCCGGAAGAGCTGATACAGGTTGTCGTCCTGATAACGCAGGAACGCGTCCGCTTCGTAGGCCCGCTCGGCGGCGATGGCGGCGGCCACGTTGTCCTTCATGTCATACGCGAGGTTGCTCAGCACGTACCACGCGGCCGCTAGGGTGGGATCGGCCTTGACGCTGGCGTCCAGGTCGGCGTGCGCGGCGCTCAGCAATTGCGCGTGTTCCGCCGGATTGGGGGTCACGTCCAGTTGCCAGAGCCGGTAGCGGGCACTCCCCCGCAGGTGCAGCGCGTCCGGCCGCTGAGGCTCCATTTCCAGGGCCCGGTCGGCTTCCGCGATGGCGCTGCGAAGGCGCGCGGCCTGGGCATGGGGCTCGCCGGCCAGCGACGACTGATCGAACGCCACCCAGCCGCGGAGCACCACGGCCTCGGCCCAACGGGGATCGGCCCGCTCCGCCAACGCGAGGAGGGAGTCCGCCTCGCCATAGATCCGGTTTGCCCGGGTTCGGTCCGAGGTGGCCAATCCGGTGGCCACCTTTCGGTCCCGCTCGGCCCGCTGCACCAGTGACCAGGCTTCGACCACGCTGGTGCCGCGCTGGCGCTCGCGCAGGAGAATCGCCTCGCCCAACCGCCGCCTAAGAAAGCCGGAAACGACCTCGGCGGCCGAATCGCGCACCGCGAGCAGGTCGCCGGCCGCCAGCTCGAAGGTCCGTGACTCGATATCGGAGCCGCTGGAGCCCTCCACCAATCGCACCGTGACCCGGATGCGCTCGCCGGCAGGCTCCACGCTGCCAGTGACCAGGCTGCCGGTTCCCAGGGCGCGGGCTATGCTGTCGCGCGGAACCTCCGCACCACGGTAGGGCTCCACCGCGTCGCGGGAGAGCACGGTGAGCTGGGGAACGCCGGCCAGCCGTGCGATCAGGGCCTCGGACAAGGCGTCGGCCACGAAGGCCAGCGAGTCGGCGCGGCCGGGATCGAAGTACAGCACCGCCAGGCGGCGGGGCTCCAGTCCCAGTGACGGTAGCTCGGGCCCGCTGCGGCGGTTGTTGAGCAGGGCAAAGGCCACGCCGGCCACCACCGCCGCGCCGGCCGCCACCCCCAGCGGCAGCAGGATCCGCTTGCGGCGCCGTCTCCGCGCCCGCATCTCCAGCGTGGGCGAGACCCGATGCACCGCGGTGGCCGTGTTCACCGCGCTCAGGGCCTCGGCCATCTCGAAGGCGGTGCGGTACCGATCCGCCGGCAGCTTCGCCATGGACCGCATGACGATCTCTTCCAGCTCCTCCGGGATGGTGTTCCGCATGATGTGCGGCGGCGGGATGTGATCCATGGAGTGGCGGGCGATGACCTGCTGCGGCGTGGTCCCGGTGAAGGGGACCTGCCCCACCAGCATCTCGAACAGCACGCAGCCCAGACTGTAGATGTCGCTCCGGCCATCGAGCTGGTCGGACCCCATGCCCTGTTCGGGGCTCATGTACGCCGGCGTGCCCACGGTGGTCCCGGTCTGGGTGAGCTTTTCGCCTCCGGCTTGCGACACCGCCGACGCGATCCCGAAATCCGCCACGATGGCGTGGCCGCCGGCCATCATGACGTTGTGGGGCTTGATGTCGCGGTGCACCAGCCCCAGGCTGTGTGCCTGGGCCAGGGCCTCGGCCACCTCGCGGGCGATCTGTACCGCGTCTTTGATGGAGAGCTGCTTCTCGCGGGCGATCAGGTCGGCCAACGATTCGCCCTGCACGAACGGCATGACGTAATAGAGGAATCCCCCGGCTTCGCCCGAGTCGTACAGCGGCAAGATGTGGGGATGGCTGAGCTTGGCGGTGACCTGGACCTCGCGCAGGAAGCGCTCGGCGCCGAGGGAGGCGGCCAGCTCGGGATTGAGCACCTTGACCGCGACCAGGCGATCGTGCTTGAGGTCGCGGGCGAGGTACACGGTCGCCATCCCGCCAGCCCCAAGCTCCCGCTCGATGGCGTAGCGGTCGGCCAGCGCGCTCTTGAGACGCTCGAAGTGTTGTTCCACGGGGCGCTAAGATACGAACCTACGGTCCGGCGGTCGAACGTCCACCCCCCCTGTTCGGTTTTGGCGGGGCGGGGCACATTTGCGGCATGCTCCGTTCCCTCGTGGGGTCCGTCATACTGGCCATCGCGCCAGCGTGGCTCGGCGCCCAGCAGCCCCTGGTCCCGCAGCCCCGCGACGTCCTCGGCTTCACGCCCGGCGATGACTACCAGATCGCCGATTACCCCCAGATGCTGGAGTACTTCCGGCGCCTCGACGCGGCGTCCGACCGAGTGCGGGTGGCCGTCGTGGGAAAGACCACCCAGGGCCGCGACATGATCGTCGCGGTGATCACGGCGGAGGCGAACTTCGCGCGCCTGGATCGCTACAAAGAGATCGCGCGCAAACTGGCGTTCGCGCGTGACCTATCGGATGAAGTGGCGCGCGAGCTGGCGCGGGAGGGCAAGGCCGTCGTCTGGATTGATTCCGGCCTGCATGCGCTGGAGACCGCGCACGCCCAGCACGCGTTCCTGCTGGCGCACCAGATGGCCACAGGGGAGTCTGAAGAAATCCGCCGCATCCGGAACGACGTGATCCTGGTGCTGATGCCCAGCGCGGAGCCGGACGGCATGGACACGGTGGCCGCCTGGTACCGCAACACGGTGCATACGCCCTACCAGGACAGCCCCATGCCGTGGCTGTTCGGTACATACGCGAGCTACGACAACAACCGCGATTATTTCATGCAGACGCAGGTGGAGACCCAGATCGTGAGCCGCCTGCTGTACTTCGACTGGCTGCCGCAGGTGGTGTACAACCACCACCAGGGATTCTATCCGGCGCGCATCTTCGTGCCGCCGTTCCCCGATCCGTTCAACCCGAACATTGACGCGGGCATTCTGCGGGGCATCGAGCTGTTCGGGGCGGCCCTGCAGCACCGCTTCGAGCAGGAGGGCAAGGACGGCGTGTTGTCACGGTACGGATTCTCGTCTTGGTACAACGGCTCACTCCGGACCACGACCTACTTCCACAACATGATCGGCATCCTGACCGAGACCACGCACGACACGCCGACGCCGTTCTTCTACGACCCCCAAGACATGCCGGCACGATTCGGTAACGGTTGGTCCACCCGTGAGCCTTCGACCAGCTACCCTCGCCCCTGGAAGGGCGGGTGGATCCACTTCCGCGACGTGCTGGACTACATGCTCACCGGCTCGCTGGCGGTGCTGGACGCCGCCTCGAAGTACCGCGAGGACCTGCTCTACCGGGTGTACCAGGTGGGGTCGCGACAAGTCGCCCTGGGGAAGGAAGAGCCCCCCGTAGCCTACGTGGTCCCGCCGGCGCAACACGATCCGCCGGTGGCGGCGAAGTTCATCGAGGTGCTGATGCGGGGCGGCGTGGAGGTCCAGCGCGCCGACGCCGGGTTCACGGCGGATGGACGGCCGTTCCCGGCCGGGAGCTACGTCGTCTCGCTGGCGCAGGCGTATCGTCCGTTCATTAAGGACCTCCTCGAGCCGCAACGCTATCCCGACGTGCGCGCCTATGTCGGCGGGCCGCCGGTGCCGCCGTACGACAACGCGGGCTGGACCCTTTCCTATCAGATGGGCGTGCGGGCCATCCCCATCGCCCAATCATTCACCGCCTCGCTGACTCCACTCACTGCCTATCCCTCCCTTGAAGGCGGGGTGTGGGGGGTGTCCCCCTCCTTTAGAGGGGTGGTGCGGGGGGCGTCCTCCTTTGAAGGCGGTGGGTGGGGGGCGTATGCCCTGGATCCCCGGCAGAACAACACGGTGATCGCCGTGCATCGGTTGTGGAAAGGCGGGAGACCGGTGCGACGGACCGCGGCGCCGCTCTCCGTGGGGGACAGCACTCTGCCGCCCGGCGCGTTCGTAGTGCCCAGAGGTGGAAGCACGGACAGCCTGGTGCGGACCTTCGCGCGGGATCTCGGACTCTCGGTGTACGGCCTGGACGCGGAGCCTCGGCCCTTGGCGCCGCTCCGCCCTAAGCGGATCGGCGTGTATAAGAGTTGGACCACCGAGTGGGTGGACGATTGGGTCGCGGGCGAAGGGTGGGTCCGCTGGATGTTCGATCAGTACGAGATCCCCTATGGATCCCTGGTCAACGCCGACGTGCGCCGAGGGAGCCTGCGGGCCCGCTTCGACGTGATCCTGATTCCGGATCAGGCGCTGAGCGACCTCGTGGGCGGCTATCGTCCGGGCCGGCGCCAGTTCGAGCATCCGCACCAGGCGCTGCCGCCGCCCGAGTACCAGGGCGGGATCGAAGACGATGGGGTGGCGGCGCTCAAGGTGTTCGTGGAGCAAGGCGGTACGCTGATTCTGGTGGACCGCGCGTGTGATCTCGCGACTGAGCGCTTGGGTCTCCCCATCAAGAACGTGCTGGCGGGGCTTCCATCCACCGAGTTCTTCGGGCCCGGGTCCATCGTGCGGGCTCAGGTAGATACGACTAAGGCGCTCGGATTTGGGATGCCGGCGGAAACCGCGGTGTTTTTCCGGAAGAGCCGCGCGTTCTCCTCCAGCGATCCGTCGGTGCAGACGGTTGTGACCTATGGGAAGGAAGACGTATTGCTTAGCGGGTGGCTGTTGGGTGAGCGCCACATGGCCGGTCAGGGCGCGGTGGTGGAGGCGCCGTCGGGTCGGGGGCGGGTGATCCTGCTGGGGTTCACACCCTATTTTCGCGGCCAGCCGCACGGGACGTTCAAGCTGCTGTTCAATGCGTTGTACTAGTGGTTAGGCTCTCTTGACGGTGCTTGGCCCGGGCTTCATGGTTTCTTCATGATCGTGGCCGTAATAAGGGCGCGGTCCAGCCGGGTCGTACCCTCAACGGAGGATGCCAGGCTGTCGTAGTTAATACCAATCGGTACAAGTCCTCTCCCGTTCCTCGTCGGGCGCACGGGGAGCAGATACCGGATCGAGAGTTTGACGCATATGACCCGTTACGCTCGGTGGCTGGCCGCTGCGATCGCTGCTTTCTCCCTCCTCGGACTCATCAGCTGTTACCGCTACGTCCCCGCTCAACTCGAAAGTGTCCCTGTCGGTTCCTCGGTGCGGGCCCTTCTCAGCACCGACGGGGTGCGTTCGTTGTCCGAGCGCACGGGAATGGACAACGGCACCTTGTCCGGTCGGCTCGTGGAGCGAGATGCGCAGCGCGCGATGTTGCTGGTGCCGTGGCCCGGCACCGGGCGCGATCCCGGCTCTCGGGTGCTGTATCAGCGGGTGGATGTGCAGGTTTCCCACGTCGCACGGTTGGATCTCAGAGTTCTCGACAAGGTTCGCACTGGAGGGCTCGTGGCCGCCCTGCTGGGCGCGGTCACGGTGATAGCCGTGCGCGCGTTCGGGGGTGGCAATCCGGGATCGCCGCCGCTGGACGGTGGGGGGACCGTGGAGTAGCGCGCGAGGGAAGTCCGGAGGCCGGTCGTTTCTCGATTAGATATGTCGTCGCTGGACCACAAGGAGCAGACAGATCGAACCTCAGGAGGTCGTCATGATATCCACCAGGTACGAGGGATTGCTCGTTGCCGGCTTGCTCGCCGCGTTCGCGGCGATCCCCGAGCCGGCCGGCGCCCAGGGCACGATCACCGGTCGGGTGGCCGACGCGGTGACCCACGCGCCCGTCCCGCGCGCCGAGGTGACCGTCGAGGGGACCGCCCTCGGGACCCTGACGCTCCAAGATGGCCGGTTCCAGTTGATCAACGTTCCCGCAGGAAACCAGCAAGTACGGGTTCGGATGGTCGGATACCGGCCGACGGCGGCTCAGGTGACCGTGCTGGCGGGCCAGACCGTCACGCTGTCGTTCGAGCTGCGCGCCGAAGTGATCGCGCTGGAAGAGATGGTTGTCACGGGCCTGCCCACGGCCGCGCGGAGGCGGGAGTTGGGCACCTCCGTGAGCCAGATCAACATGGCCGAGGTCGGGGCGCGTCCCACAGTATCGGTCGAGAGCCTGCTTCAGGCGTCCGGGACGGGCATCCAGAGCTTCCAACACGAGGGTCAGGTTGGAGCGTCCGGCCTATTACAGCTGCGAGGCGTCAAGAGCGTCAGCCAGGGGAACGAGCCCCTGGTCTATGTGGATGGCGTCCGCGTGGCGACCTCCCGAACCCCCGCGGCGGCGGCCTTTGACGGCCGGAATACCCGCGTCAGCTCCTTCAGCTGGAATGACATCAATCCGTCGAACATCGAGCGCGTCGAGATCATCAAGGGCGCCGCCGCCACGTCGCTGTACGGTACGGAAGCATCCGCGGGCGTCATCCAGATCTTCACCAAGCGGGGCACGGAGGGCAGGCCCCAATGGTCCATGGACGTCACCCAGGGTGCGAACTTCTGGCCCACGCCGAGCTCGGTGATTCGCCAGCACGAGACCAGCCTGGACATCGACGTCGTCAAACGGACCGGCCACACGCAGCGGTACGGCGCATCCGTGCGCGGTGGATTCGGCGGCATCGATTACTTCCTCGGCGGTACCGCATCGGACGAGAACGGCATTGTGGACACCCAGTGGTCCAAGAACTGGTCCGCCACGGGCAACTTCGGGCTGAACCTGTTCGAGGGCGCCACCATCCGGCTCTCCAACAGTTTCTCGCACCGGCGCACTCGGCAGGTCCCGGACGGCAATAACCGCTACGGGTACATGATCAACGTCTTGCGGGTCGGCACCGGGTACAAAGCCGGCGACCGGGATCAGAGCTGGGTGTTGGAGCAAGAGTACTTCAACGAACAGGACAACTTCCTCGGGAGCCTGGAGGTTGCGTACACCCATTCCCGATTCAAGCATTCAATCCGATTCGGTCTGCACAACCTGGAGTCGGCGAGCAGTGGCCTCCAGCCCTTCCAGTGGTTGCTGAACCCGCAGGGCACCATCAGCCAGCGGAACGTGCATAACCGGCTCATGACGACGGAGTTCTCGAGTACCTGGGAGCAGCCGGTGACGACGGGTGTGCGGTCCACGCTCTCGATAGGTGGTCAGTTGTACGACGAGCAGCGGAACACCCTCAGCGCGGATGGACAGGGGTTCCCGGGCCCGGGGAACCACACCGTGAGCTCGGCGGCGCAGCGCTCCAGTGACGAGTCGCGTATCCGGCAGGTCAACGCCGGGTTCTTCGCCCAGGAGGTGCTGGGGTTTGGCGACCGGTTCTTCCTCACCGGCGGCGTGCGCGTGGACGGCAGCAGCAGCTTCGGGGAGGACTATGGATTCCAGTTCTACCCCAAGCTCAGCGCGTCGTTTGTCGCGTCCGACGCCTCGTCGTGGCCGGGTTGGTGGGGCACGTTCCGGCTGCGGGGGGCCATCGGGATGGCCGGGAAGGCCCCGGGGGCGTTTGATGCCGTCCGGACCTGGGAACCGATTTCGGCCAAGAACGGCCAGCCGGGGCTCTCGCCCGGCAATTTGGGCAATTCGGAGCTGGGCCCGGAACGGACCACGGAATGGGAAACCGGATTCGACAGCGACATGTTCAACGGCCGGCTGGCGATCGAGTTTACCTATTACCGGGCCACGACGAGCGCCGCCCTGTTCAATGTGGTTCCCGTGCCGTCCGAGGGGTTCCTCAGCTCGCAACTGGAGAATATCGGAAAGCTGCGCAGCGATGGCATTGAGCTGTCCGCCACCCTGGTGCCGATTGATACCCGGCGCCTCAGCTGGAAAGTCGGCGGCGGGGTGACCACGACCAACAGCAAGGTCGTGGACATGGGCGGGGCCGCGCCGTTCTCCACCGGCAATCTCGCGCGGATCGCCGAGGGCTACGCGCCACCGGCCTTCTTCGGCCGCGTGGTCACCAACCCGGACGAGCTGGCCGACCCGGTCTTCGCTGCCAACGAATTCCTCGGGAACGTGCTTCCCACGCTGACCGTGAACATGAACACGGACGTGTCGATCGGGGCCCTCAACCTGGGGGCAGTGGGAGAGCTGGTCAAAGGCGGCCACATCGTGAACTCGGTGGCCTGGCTCAATAGCGTCCGGCGAGTATGGCCGGGGTGCCGGGAGGTGCAGGTGCAGGACTCGCTCGGCAACCGCGCCAGCCTCACCGCTGCGCAGCGCGCGCAATGTCTGACGGGGTTCATCGGCGCAGATCAATTCGTCGAGAGCTGGGACTTCTTCAAGTTGCGGAACGTGTCGGCCACGTTCCGGGTGCCCAGCCGGCTGGTGCCGTTGGGGCTCGGGTCGGCCACGATGTCCGTGGCGGGCCACAACCTGTTCAAGATCAGCGACTACACGGGGATTGACCCGGAATCCCATGAGGGGGGCGGTAACGTGTCGTACCGGGAGGACTACTATAGCCTGCCGCCGATGCGCTCCGTGTCGGCCAAACTCAGTTTCACCTTCTGATACGAGAGGGCACGACGATGTCACGCGAGAACGAGCTGTTGCGGCACGGTCGCTCCCTCTGGCGGCTGGCGACGCCGTACTTGGCCACCGCGCTCCTGGTCGCCTGCGATCTGGGAGTGACGAACCCCGGGCGCATTGAAGACGAGGCGCTGAATAACGCAACCGCCATGGGTCCGTTGGTGACCGGGATGGCGGGCGATTTCGCTACCATTTACGACAACATGGCATACTTCATGGGCATCGCGAGCGGCGAGATCACGCACAGCGGCGCCTTCGAGACGGAGCAGTTCCTGGCCCGCGGCGAGATCGAGCCCCGCCACGTGAACGGCATGTGGGGTCAGATGCACCGGGCCCGCTGGGTCGCCGAGCAGGGCCTTGCACGCATGCAGACGGTCCTGGGCGACGCATTCACCAGCAGCGCGCTCGCCGCCGAGGCGAATCTCTGGGCCGGGTTTGCCAATCGCATGCTGGGCGAGAACGTGTGCGTGTCGGTGTTCGATGGAGGGCCGCCGGGTGACGTGCTGGACTATTTCCGGCGTGCCGAGACCAACTTCACGGACGCGATGGCGATGGCACAGGCCGCCGGATCAACCGCCGCGACCTTGCGGACGGCGGCATATGGCGGCCGGGCGCAAGTGCGGGCGGCGCTCGGCGAC
>DATECF010000120.1:0-4809 GCA_035287045.1 Gemmatimonadales bacterium
GCCTGTTCGCGCACAGCCAGACGCTGGGGCCCGGACTCTTCGGCCAGGTGTTCGTAGACGTCACCCGATTCACCGGACCGCTGGGGAGCGACGACGAGGCGCGGCCGCGCCTGGCTCTCAGCTACTACGGCAGCGCGTTCATCGCCGCGCTTGTGGCCGAGACGCGGTGGGACCTGGACGGCGACACTTTCTCCTTTGACCCCCAGTACACGCTGGAGCGCCTGCCGGAACTTACCTTCGCGCTGACGCCGCGGCGGCTGGGGGAGACCTCGCTGATCATGCAGGTGCACGGTGGGCTCGGACGCTTTCGGGAGACCACCATCGGGCCCGCCGGCGGGACGCTGGACGCGGGCCGCGTGGACGCCACCGCGACGATCTCGGGCCCGATCCTCCTGGGCGACGGCGCGCTGGGCCTGCGGTCGTTCGTCCGCGGGACCTGGTACACCACGGGCGCGTCGCGATTCTTCTACGGCGGCCGAGTGGACTACACCCGGTGGTTGGACTCCGGATTCACCATGCGGATCGGCTACACGGGGCAGGGGATCTCCGGCGCCAGTCCGTTCCTGTTTGACCAGATCACCGGCACCCTCAGTTTCGCGGACGCGCAGCTCACCTTTCAGGAGGCAAACCTCCTGGCCCAAGCGAACGTCTACTACGACTTCCTCACCCGACAGTTCGGGAATGTCTCGGCCCAGGCGGTCTACCTACCGCGCCCGGGGTGGGCGATTGGACTGGCGGGGTCCTACAACACGCAGTTTGGCCGGCTCGACCGGGCGGAGGCCGTGTTCGACCTGCGGTTGAGCAAGGACTGGCACGTGCAGTATGTCGGGGCCTTCGACGGTGCGACCGGGCGCCTGGTGCACGACCGGGTGGCCGTCACCCGGATCTTCTGCGACTGCCTGGCCGTGAGCGTGAGCTACCTGGGCGCCCGCGGGGAGATCTGGCTGGAAGGGTGGCTGACGGCTGTGCCCTGGGCCAAAGGGAAGATCGGCATCGGCCAGCGCGGCACCCTGTTGTTCGACCTCCCCTCGCCGGTCATTCCCCGGTAGGGGACACTCGTGCGGCGCGGGCTATTAGAATCGCTGACTAGAGCTGACGCGTGATGACACGCCTGACGATCCTGCCGCTCATCGCCGTGCTGGTCGCAGCGAGCGCTCCTCTGGGCGTATGGGCCCAGACCGGCACTCAACTGGTCATTACCGTGAACTTCGCCGACCGCGTCCGTCCCGCCGGCGGCTCCTACTACATCGCCTTTAACACGGACGACGCCATCCTTCTCGGCCCGCAGAGCGACAGCAGCAACTGGCAGTCCTACGTTGTCTTCCGCGGCGGTCGCTTCTTCTTCGGCACGGTCCCCGCAGCGCCGTTCCGCCCTTTCGGCTTTGAGACGATCAGACCACCGCAGCCGTACACCTCCGGGCTGGTGCTGCCCGACGGACGGACGCTGCGGGTACAGGTGGCGTTGAGCGCGCTGCAGACCGGCCCTCCGCCGCCTACCCGGGTGAAGGTCAACATCGTGACCGTGGATGATCTACTCCGGCCCATCGACGCTCTGGGCCGGGGCCCGGACGATCGCTTCGGCTTCGTCACCCTCAACCTGTTCCGGGATACGTACGTGGCGTTCACCGATCCCGCGCGCGACGCCCGCGATCCCGGATTTGACATCACCGGCGGGGACATCCAGGTGACGACGCCCTGAAGCGTGTCGCCACCCCCGTCGGCACACGAACCCTCTCGGAGGTGAGGCAGTGATCTTCCGTCGCGGCGCCCTCCTGCTTGCCGTCATGCTTGTCGCCTCGGCCTGCGGGGCAGGAGGGGTGGTGGTCCCAACGCCGACCCCCGGCCCGACCGGGACCGTGACCGGCACCGTGGGCATCACCGCGTCCGCGCTCCCGTCGGCCCCCGCCGCTGGGCCGATTGCCCCGCCGCGTAGCAACGCCGGACGGCCGGTCTACGTCCCCGACCGCCTGCTGGTGAAGTTCCACCCGGGCGCCTCTTCGGCCAGCAGAAACGCGCTCAATGCGCAGTCGGGCGCTACTGCAGTGAAGACGATCAGCCAGGCCAATGTTCAGGTGGTGCGGCTGGCACCCGGCGTCTCCGCGGCCGCCGCCATGGCCGCCTACCGGGCATCCAACCTGGTGGAGTATGTGTCGCAGGATGTCTACATCTACGCGACCGCCACGCCCAACGATCCGCTCTACTCCTCCCAGTGGCACTATCCGCAGATCGGCCTGCCGAGCGCCTGGGACATTACCACCGGCGGGACGACCATCGTCGCCGTCCCCGACACCGGCATCGCCGCGCACCCCGACCTCTCCGGCATTACCGTCCAGGGGCGCGATGAGATCGACGACGACTCCGACCCCACCGATCCCGGATGTGCCACCGACCCCACGGACCTGAGCCACGGGACGCACGTCATCGGCACGATCGCGGCGCAGACGAACAATGCCACCGGCGTCGCCGGCGTGAACTGGGGAGGGGTGGCGGCCACCAGGGCCATGGCGATCCGCGTGCTGGACGGCTGCGGCAGCGGGTTTCTGTCGGATCTCGCCGCGGGCATCTACTATGCCGCTGACCACGGGGCCAAGGTCATCAGCATGAGTCTGGGGGCCGACATTACCAGCGATCCGACGACCGACGCCGCCATCTCATACGCTCGGACGCGTGGAGTGACGCTGGTCGCGGCCGCGGGCAACGACTTCTGCACCGCCGTCGATTACCCGGCGCGCAACTCCCAGGTCATCGCCGCGGCCGCAACGACCAACACCAACGCCCGCGCTTCCTATTCCAACTGCGGCCCGGAACTCGATATCGCCGCGCCCGGCGGCGACGGCAGCGCGGGCGTGCTCAGCACGACCTGGAGTCCGGCGGCCGGTTTCGTCTACGCCGCCTTCCAGGGAACCTCCATGGCGACGCCTCATGTCTCGGGGGTCATCGCCCTGATGATCTCACGAGGGTGGGTCGGCCCAGCCGCGATTCAGTCCCGGCTCCAATCCACCGCCACAAGTCTGGGGTCTCCGACGCAGTTCGGCGCCGGACTCGTGAACGCGGCCGCGGCCGTCGGCGGGGGCACAGTAACCGCGCGCATGCGCATCTTCTCGGGCCTGATCAGCGGCTCGACCATCACCCGCCAGAGTGACAGCGTCGAAGCGGTCAGCAGCGGCGCCTTCACGATCACCAACGCGCAGGCCGGCACGAAGACGGTCTTCGCCTGGCAGGACTTCAACAACAACGGGGTTGTCGATACGGGGGATTCCTTCGGACAGACCCCCGGGGTCGTCATTAACCCGGGGGCCACGACGAGCGGAGTTGTCGTGACCGCCCAGCGATATACTGGACCGGCGCTGCAGGTCAGGTAGGCGGCCTCTGGAGGCGGAAGTCAGATCCGCACGTCGATGATCGCGGAGACGCCGACCCCGACGACGCGGCGCAGGTGCTTCCACGGCTCCAGGCTGTCCACGGGAATGAGGGCCTTGATCTGCCAGACCCCGGAGAAGTTGGCGTCGATGGCGGCCACGGCCTGCACCTTGTCCACGGCCTTCTTCGGACCTGCCACCTGGGCGGCGCCGACGGTCGCCCTGCCGGGGGCGCCGATGCCGATAGAGATGCTCAAGATGGGCACCACCTTGGTGGTCTCCTTCGTCCCCGCATCGCGGGCCTGCAGGAGGTTGTTGATGAAGGTGTTGATCTGCGGGGCGAAGGTCTTCACGGCCACGCCGACGCCGAGCGTTACGATGATGCTCCGCACATCCTGAGCGTGGGCGCCGGCGGCTCCGCCCAGAAGGAGCGCGGCGAGCAGTAGGGCCACGAGCCTGGAACGCGACACGGACATCCCTCCTTTAGCCTGTCGCTACAGATACGCTGCCGGACGGGGGCGCGGTTCCCGGCCCGCAGTCTGCCCGGGAGGCCCGGGCGCGGGCGTCCCCTGTCCTTTCGTGGGGGTGGCTCTGTTTTCCCTGCCGGCCCGCTACGCGGAGACGGTCGTGGGCTCGCGGCCTAGCCTGGGTACCACTTCCTCAGCCAGCCGCGCAGCATCGTCACTTCCTGGCCCTCCACGCGGACGGTCTCCTGCGCCATGGCCCGCAGGTCGGGGCGGTGCGCCTTCGTCGCCGCCAGGCGGGAGAGCGCCATGCTGCGCTCCAGGTGCGAGGCCATCATCGGGACATAGGCGCGCTCGAGCGCCGCGTCCTTGAGGCCGCGCAGCTTCTTCACCGCCGGAGTGGCTACGCCGACATTGCGCTGGGCGGGCGACGCGCCGGCCTCGCGCAGCCACGTGAGCATCTGCCGGACCTGGGCATTCTTGCGCTCCACCACACGCTGATTCCACTTCAGGAGTTCGGTGTGATCGGCATAGAGGGTGGCGGCCATCGCGATCTCGACGGCCTCCTCGTGCACCGGGATGAGCGTCCGCAGGTACGCGGTGTCAAACGCCGGACCGCTCAGAGCGGCCAGCGACGCGACGGCGGGATCGGGGGCGGGGGCGGGGGCCGCGGTGAGCGGGGAGGCGATGGTCAGCAAGAGCAGCGCTGCGACGACGATCCGCATGAGGGCACCTCGCTTGGGGGATGTGTGGGGCGTTTCGGGGCCGCTCCATCTCCTTATATTCCCAGTTTGCGGCAGGATTCCTCATCCAAAGATCAGAAGTCACGGGGGAACCGCCGAGAAACCGGTCGATGACCTTCCACGATCTCACCCCCATGATGCGGCAGTACCATGAGTTGAAGACCCGCCTGCCCGGTACGCTGCTCCTCTTCCGCCTGGGCGATTTCTACGAACTGTTCTACGAGGACGCGGAGATCGCCGCCC
>DATECF010000121.1:0-10493 GCA_035287045.1 Gemmatimonadales bacterium
GACGCCTACATCGCCAAATGGGGCGCGGACACGTTCCGCATGTACCTCATGTTCCTGGGACCGTACCAGGAAGGCGGGGATTTCCGGGACGAGGGGATCGCCGGCATTCGGCGCTTCCTCGACAAGGTGTGGGGCGCGGTGTCGGCGGCCGGCTCCGCCGGCGGCGCCAAGCCTGACCGCGCCACGGTCACCAAGCTGCACAAGACGATCGCCAAGGTGACGGAGGATATCGAGGAGCTGCGCTACAACACGGCCATCGCGGCGATGATGGAGTACCTCAACGCGCTGCGTGACGCCACGGGTCTCGCCGCCAACCAACCGGACGCGCAGCTGCCTTCCGAGCTGATCCAGCCGGTCATCATCATGCTGGCGCCGCTCGCGCCCCACTTCGCCGAGGAATGCTGGGAGCGGCTGGGCCACCGGGAGAGCGTATTCCAGGCGCCCTGGCCGGCCTGGGACCCGGTGCTCGCCACCGAAGCATCGGTGGAGCTCGTGGCCCAGGTGAACGGGAAGGTGCGCGCGCGGCTTACTGTCCCTCGCGGGTTGAGCGAGGCACAAGCGGTGGAACGGGCACTGGCGGACGAGGGTGTGAAGAAGTTTGTGGATGGAGAGAAGGTCAAGAAAGTCGTCTATGTGCCGGACCGGCTGGTGAATCTGGTCACGTAGGGCGGGGCAGTATAGAATCAGGTAGGAGACGTTAGGAGGTCCCCTCCCTTGGCGTCGGGTCTCTTCCTGATTGCACGCGGGTGGAGTGTCAGCGCTGTTCTTGTGGCGACCGTCTTCCTGGTCGGCGCGAGGATGTCCCTCCAGGCCCAGACAGTCCACGGTCAGGTTGCCGAGCGGACGAGCGGTTTGCCCGTTGCGCAGGGCTTCGTGGTGCTGCTCGACACCGCAGGCGTGGAGGTGGCACGCGTGCTGACCGACGGTCAAGGTCGCTTCTCCCTCAAGGCGCCCGAGCCGGGCGGTTACCGAATCCAGTCCAAGCGCATCGGTTTTCGCGCTGCGGTGTCGCCGGTGCTCACGCTCGGGTCCGGTGAGATCCGAGAACACCGCTTCGAGATCGAAGCCGTCCCGGTCGCGCTTCCCGGGCTGGTTGTGACGGGGCGCGCCAGGTGCGGAGCCGTCGAAGGACCAGCCGTCGCAGAACTGTGGGAGGAGATCCGGGAAGCCCTCGCCGCCGTGTCGTGGACCAGCCGCCAGCCGTACCGCTACGAGAAAGCGCTAT
Organism: Gemmatimonadales bacterium; assembly: GCA_035287045.1. Taxonomy (GTDB): domain Bacteria; phylum Gemmatimonadota; class Gemmatimonadetes; order Gemmatimonadales; family GWC2-71-9; genus JACPAP01. Next base: position 1,226 of record DATECF010000121.1, read on the forward strand.
ACCAGCGCGACCTCGACCTCCTGGCAAGGTCAGTGAGGCGGGAGCGGACGCAGGAGCGCTCGGGGTTCTTTGAAATGCCGTTTCGCTCCGCACCGCCGCAGCGTCTGGCCCGGGACGGGTACGTGGTCGCTGAGGGGAACACCAGGGTCTTCTACGGTCCCGACGTTGACGTGGTTCGCAGCGAGTCCTTCATCCGGACGCACTGCTTCAGCGCGGTGGCCGGCACCGGCAGAGACACCGCCCTAGTGGGACTCGCGTTCGAGCCGGTCCGGGGGCGCCCGGTTCCGGACATCAGCGGCACCCTGTGGGTTGAGAGGCACACGGCGGAGCTCCGGCGACTCGAGTACCGATACGTCTCTCTTCCTCCGGACCTGCGGGACGCCCCACTCGGCGGTGAAGTTCGATTCATGGCCCTGCCGGCGGGAGGGTGGATCGTTCACGACTGGTGGATCCGTACGCCGCTGCGCGCGTGGGTGGACACCTGGACGGAGCGCGAACTCCGGGTCCTCGGGCTGCAGCAGGCCGGCGGACGGGTGCTCCGCATCATGGCGGCCGGCCAGGTGTTGTACGCGGCGGACTTGACGAGCTTGAGCGGGGCGGTGTTCGACGAGACACAGGGCAGGGCGCTCCCTGGGGCGAGCGTGCGCCTCATCGGTACGCCCTACCACACGACCACCGACGGCGCCGGTCGGTTCACCCTCACGGGAACCATGGAAGGGGAGTATCAGGTCGCGTTCAGCCACCCGCGGCTGGACTCGCTGGCGTACGCGCCGGACCCCGTGCCCGTGTTGCTGCGGCCCGGCGAGGTTGCTGGCCTCAGGCTCGCCATTCCAGCTGAGAGCCTGATTGTCGCCCAGCTGTGCCCGGATACTACCGCGCCGGCAGGCAGCCATGTGCTCCACGGCAAGGTCCGGGATCAAGCAAACGGGTTTGCGCTACCTGGCGTCGAGATGCGTGCCTCTTGGCAAAACATCAAGGGCTGGACCCCTGGCATGCCCATCGCCATTGAGGGACGACTCAGGCCGTTCGTCCTCGGCGAGCGTGGGAGCGCGTCCGTGACCGATTCCCTCGGCGGGTATCTGGTGTGCGGAATTCCGTCGGGTCGGCGGGTGGCCGTGGCTGCGGCGAGGCATGGGCGAGTCGTCCAGACCGCGACCCTGGTCTTGGAAGACGACGGTGTATGGGTAGGTGATGCCTGGACGGCGCGTCGTGGGAGGATCTGGCAACACGATCTGGCGATCGCGCAGACCAGTCCCGGCTCGGGAACCATCGTCGCCGTGGCGACAGATGCGACCAACGGAGCGCCCCTGGCCAACGCTGTCGTGTCGCTCGTCGGCGCCGACATCCGGGGAGTGACAGATCCAACGGGGCGCGTGGTGCTTGAAGCTGTTCCGCCGGGAACGCACACGCTCGTGGTCCGCCGGATCGGTCACGAGGCGCTGGAGCTGGTGGTAACGGTACCGGGCACCGACACGGTGCGCCTGCCGGCCGGTTGGCTCGCCTTGGAAGCGGTTCCCTTTGTCCTGGACACGGTGGTTGCCACCGGCGAGCTGGAAGGGCGGCGGATGCTGGAGCTTGCAGGATTCTACGGGCGGCGCAGGGCAGGATTCGGCGACCATGTTACGCGAGAGGAGTTCGAGGCATACTTCCCGAGCGAGATCGCGGACATTCTGAGGCGGCTGCCCGCGGCCGGTGTCCGGCCCAACCCGAATTACGGGAGGTCGTGGCGGCGGGGAGGTGCCGATCCCAGGAGGTGGATCGTCGGTTCAGGGGACGGATGCCCGGCCTTGTTGTTTCTGGATGGCGTCTTCATCGGAGACGCGAGCAAGGTGGACCTCGAGTCCGTTCTGGCGGTGAATCAAGTCGAAGCGGTCGAAGCCTACAACGGCCCGAGCCAGATGCCCGTGGAGTTCAATCGGACCGGCTCGCGATGCGGCGTCGTGGTGTTCTGGACCCGCCGCTAGGCGTGATGCCCGCGGCGTCCCACTGCGTCAGCCACGCTCTCAGGTCAGCCACTTTGCCACCAGGTCTCCCACCAGGTAGCCGACGCCGGCCACTCCCAGCCCCACCACGAACATGTCCATCCCGCTCCGGATCACGCCCCGGCCAGTGAACACGCTCCGCGCGGCGCCCACCGCGAAGTGGGACAGCATCGCGACCGCGAACGAGGTCCAGATCGCCGCCTGACCGTTGAACACGAAGAACGGTGCCACCGGGATCAGCGCCCCCACCGCCGTTGCCGAGCCGGTGATCCAACCTTCCTTGACGGGGGTGGTGTGGGCCTCGCCGATCTTCAGCTCTTCGCGGACCTTCTCGCCCAGCGCCCGCTCCGGGTCGGCCATCACGTCGCGCGCCATGCGCTGGGCTTGCTCTCGCTCGACGCCTTTCGCCTCATAGAGCAACGCCAGCTCCTCCTGTTCGACCTCCGGCATCATCCGGATCTCTTCCCGCTCCATCTCGATCTCGTGGGCGTACACCTCGCGCTCGCTCTTGGCGGCCAGGTAGCCGGACGATCCCATGGACAGCGCGTCGGCGATCATCCCGGCCACGCCGGTAACGACCACGATGTGTGAAGCGACCGAAGCGCCGATGACGCCGGCCACCAGCCCAAAATTGGCCGTCAGTCCGTCATTGAACCCGTACACCACGTTGCGCAGGAACCCGCCGGACTCGGTGCGGTGCCAGGGCTCCCCGCTGGTGCCGGCGATGCCGGAGAGGGCCTCCGCGTGCTGGGCCGATTCCTTGGCCAGGGTCAGCGCGGCGTCTTTGACCGCCCCGGCGCCGGTTGCCTTGTAGAGGTCGAGGTAACCCTTCACTTCCTGTCCCTCTTCCCGGAGCAGCAGCCCCAGGAGGATGGACGGCCCGAAGCGCCTGGCGGTCCAGGCCATGAGGCGGGCTCGGAACGAAGGCGTCGGCGCCCCAGCCTCGACGCCGTGCTCCGCCAGCACCTTGCGCCAGATGCCGGTGTGGCGGTCTTCCACCTCCGCCAGCTTGAGGTAGGTCTCCCGCCGTTTTGGCGCGGCCTCGGCGTCCGCCAGCACCCGATACAGGAATGCAGCGTCCGCCTCGTCCTGGAGGTGGTGCGTCCAAACCGCAACGGCGTCAGGGGGGGGTGATGGTAAAGGCATGGCTCCAAAGTAGCCACCACAATGCGTGAGGGGTGAGGGGTAAGGGGGCCACCCCTCACCCCGTACGCAGTCACGTCCCCCGCAATCCCGGGCGGCCGCGACGCGCAACCGCCGTTAGGCATCTATGTTATTGGCCATGCCAACGATGACGCTCGCGGCGCTGGACGACCTCGCGATCCAACGGGCCAGGGCAGGCGATCTGGACGCCCTGGAGCGCATCTACCGGGCCTACGAAGGCACGGTGTACAACCTCGCCCGCCGGATCTGCCGGACGGCGGAGGACGCCGAGGATGTGTTGCAGGAGACGTTTTTCGAAGTGTGCCGGAGCATTGCCGGCTTCCGGGGGAGCGGTCCAGGGAACCTCACCGCCTGGATCAAGCGGGTGGCGTCCAGCAAGGCCCTGATGAAGATCCGCCGCGAGAAGTACCGCGAGACGGACGAGTTGTTCGAGGACGGCGACGCGGTGGCCCGGCGGGACCCGGATGTGGCTCTGACCATGGACCTGGAGCAGGCTCTGGCGCGGTTGCCGGATAGATCACGCGCGGTGGTGTGGATGCACGACGTCGAGGGCTACACCCATGAGGACATCGCTGAGATGATGGGCATGACGGTGAGCTTCTCAAAGTCGCAGCTGGCCCGCGCGCATGCCCGGCTCAGGACCTGGCTGGGAGAGGAGCACCAATGACGCAGCATTGCACCATAGAAGAGTTGCTCGCCGTGCGGGACGGCGACGGCGCGGGGGCGGCGCTCCGGCACGTGGACCAGTGTCCGGCCTGCCGGGCGGAGCTGGACCGGTTGCATCAGGTGGCGGCCGCGCTCCGAGCGCTGCCGGTACAGCGTCCCCCTCGCGACCGGTGGCCGGAAGTTCGGGCGGTCGCGGCCGGGGCACGGCGCCGCCGCTGGATCGCCACCGGCTGGGTGTTGCTCGCGGCGGCGGCCGCGCTGGCGGTGGTCGTGGGCGTTCGGGGCTGGTGGCCGAGCGGGGGCCAGATGGCGGGGCAGCGGGCCAACCTGGATTCGCTGGTGTCTGCCTCCCAACAGCTGGAGGAAGCGCTCCGAACGCTGGATCCCACCAGCCGGGTGCTGAGCGGCCGGGCGGCGAGCACCATCGCCGAGCTGGAAGACGGAATCGCGCTGGTGGATGCGCAGCTGGGCGAGGCGCAACGCACCGGCGCCAGCCGGGACGACCTGCTGCGCCTGTGGCAGCAGCGGGTGCAGCTCATGAATCAGCTGGTGAACGTGCACGTGACGCGTGCGGCGTATGTCGGACTGTAGGCGGACAGGCGGGCGGGCGGTCGGATCGAGACCGCCTGACCGCCAGTCCGTCTGATCGCCCGAACCAAGGAGTGATCATGAGAGGCATGATGGTAGCAGTCGTGGCGTTGACGCTGGCGGCCCCGGTGACGGCGCAGCAGGCCGGGACCCAGGCGCAGCAGGACACGCAGCGTCGCGAAATGCAGCAGAAGATGCGCGAGCTCGAGCAGCAGATGCGCGAGCTCCAACGCGAGATGGCCAGGCTCGGGCCCGAGGCGTCGCGGGCGGGGGCCGTGGTGCGGGCGCGGACCATCGCGCCAACACCGATGATGGCGATTTTCGGGAACCGGGGCCGCCTCGGGGTCAACGTGGCGACGCCCAAGAACCCAGCGACTGACTCTATCGGTGCCGTGCTCGCGTCGGTGACCCCCAGTGGACCGGCGGACCAGGCCGGTCTCAAGGCGGGTGACATTATCACGGCGTTCAACGGCGAGAAGTTGGCGGGCCGGTATCCCGCCGCTGGCGAGCGAGAGTCGGAGCCCGCCAGGAAGCTGGTGGACTTCGCCCAGGAGCTGGAAGAGGGCGACACGGTCCGGGTGGATTACCGGCGGGGGAAGGAGATGCACCGCACGACCATCGTCGCCAAGCGGCTGGGGTCGGAGGGGTTCAGTTACACGTTCACGACGCCGGACGTGCACGTCGAGACCGCGCCGATGATCGCGACCCTGGAGGGCCTGCGGGGCGCACTGACGTGGTCGAGCGGCTGGCTCGATCTCGAGCTGGTGGCGCTCAACCCGGAGTTGGGCGAGTACTTCGGCACCACTGACGGCCTGCTGGTGATCCGCGCCCCGGAGGAATCGGAGCTCCAGGTGCAGGGCGGAGACGTGATTCTCACGGTGGACGGGCGGCCGGTCAGCAGCCAGGCGCAGCTGATGCGGATCCTGCGCTCCTACGAGGCCGGCGAGGACGTGAAGCTGGACGTCATGCGGCAGAAACGCCGCACCACGCTGACGGTGAAGATCCCGGAGCGGACCAGTCGGACCGGGCGGTACGAGGACTTTCAGTGGGATTTTGACTGGAACCACCGGTAACGACCGTTACCGAACTGCGTGAGAGGTAAGGGGTGAGGGGTCCACTCCTCACCTCACGCTTTTGGTCGTCCCCGCCTTGCCCTTTCCCGCCTTTCTCTGGCGCCCGGCCCCGGCGAGCCTATCTTAGCGGAGCAGTAACCCCTACCGCACTCCGTTCCGGGAGGCTCGCATGTTCGACGCGCTGTATCCGTGGATGCACCTGGTCGGTCGGGTCATGTTCGGATTGGCCTTCATCCTCCTGACCATCGGGCACTTCACTCAGCGGGAATCGATGGTGGCGTACGCCACGTCCCGGGGCGTTCCGGCGCCCAAGGTCACGGTCCTGCTGACGGGCCTCATGGGCGTGGTCGGCGGTGTCACCATCATCCTGGGGCAGAACCGCTTCATTGGAGGAGGACTCCTCTTCCTGTTCATGCTGCTCACGTCGACGCTGGTCCATCACTTCTGGACCGAGAAAGACCCGATGGCGCGGCTGAACGAGATGATCCATTTCTGGAAAGACATCGCCCTCGGAGGTGCCGCTCTCCTGATCGCCTACTACGCCGGCTGGTCCTGGCCCATGAGCTTGGGCGGCTGAGAGAGACGGTCGAGGCAGCCGCGTGAGGGGTAAGGGGGAATCCCTTACCCCTCGGGCATTTCGAGTCGTTTCCTCCAATACCAGCCTGGATCCGAGCCTTCAGCGTCGGATTTGACATATCGCGCGACATATCGTAAGATACGTCGTGTCGTTGTGTCGGCAGTAGTATCGCGGATAAGGGAGGTACTTATGCGTGGCAAGTCTTTCGGATTCGGGTTTGGTCCCGGCGAGTGGTGGTGGATGGGTGGCAAAGGACGCCGACGGCACCAGTGGTTCGAGTCGGGCGATATGAAGTACGTGATCCTCAAGGTGCTCCGGGACAAGCCCATGCACGGCTACGAGGTGATGAAAGCCCTGGAGGAGCAGACGCACGGCTGTTATCGGCCGTCCCCCGGGTCGGTGTACCCCACGCTCCAATGGCTGGAGGACGAGGGCCTGGTGAAGAGCGAGGAGCTGGAAGGGAAGAAGGTGTACGGCATCACCGATCAGGGGCGGGCGTTCCTGGAGGAGCATCGCTCCACGGTGGACGACATCTTCGATCGTGTGGCGGAGACGATTGACCGGTTCATGGGCGAGCCCATGCCGGAGGTGAACCGCTCGGTGGGTAAGGTCGTGGGGGCCGCCTATCGCACGGCCTGGCGCCTGGGCGCGGACGACGAGAAGAAGCGGAAGATCGTGGAGATTCTGGAACGTGCCGCAGGCGACATCAGTGCCCTGACGCCCTGAGTGCACATCGCGCTGGAGCGCTGCACGGTTCGGAGTTGGCGCCGAGGCGACGAGGCGTCGCTGGTACGGCACGCCAACAACCGGAACGTGTGGATCAACCTGCGCGACCGCTTTCCGCACCCGTACACGCCGGACGACGCGGCGCGCTGGATGGTCTGGGTGCGGTCGGAGCGTCCGGAGACCAACTTCGCCATCGCGGTGAACGACGACGCCGTGGGCGGCATCGGCTACGAAATCCAGCCGGACGTGCACCGGGTGTCGGCGGAGATCGGCTTCTGGCTGGGCCAGTCCTGCTGGGGGCGCGGGATCATGACCGACGCCGTCCGCGCCGTCACGGAGCACGCGATGCGGACGCACCACCTGGCGCGCGTCTATGCCTCGGTGTTCGAGTGGAATCCAGCCTCGATGCGGGTGCTGGAGAAGGCAGGCTACGAGCGGGAGGCGGTGCTTCGCCGGAGCGCGGTGAAAGACGGCCGCGTGATTGACCAGGTCCTGTACGCGTTCACGCGGGAGTCGTAGCTTCCCGCGACCCTAACCCCCTCCCGAGTGGCTCCGGACGACCGCTCGCGTCCCACGTTCGGCTCGTTCTTCGGCGCGCTGATGACGTTCATCGGCGTCGCCGTGGGCCTGGGCAATTTCTGGCGATTTCCCTACATGGTCGCGGCCTTCGGCGGTGGCGCGTTCCTGCTGACCTATCTCGGGATCGTGCTCGCCTTCGGCGTGCCGGCCGCCGCGGCGGAATTCACGCTGGGACGCCTCACGCGGAGAGGCCCGCTGGGTGCCTTCCGCGCGATCGGCATGCCCGGGGGCCGCGCAGCCGGCTGGCTGGTGGTCATCACGATCTTCGTGGCCAGCTCGTACTACGTCGTGGTGGTGGGATGGGTGCTCCGCTACGCGGGCTACGCCGTGACGGGGGCCTTCAGCCGAACGGCGCCGGACGCGCTGTTTCAGTCGCTGCTGGGCGGTGTGTGGGCCCAGTTCGGTGCCACGGCCCTGGTGCTGGGGCTGGCCGCGCTGGTGCTGATCCTGGGTGTGCGGGCCGGCATCGAGCGGTGGAGCGTGATCGGCATGCCGGTGCTGTTCGTGCTGCTGATCGTCCTCATCGCGCGGGTACTGACGCTGCCCGGCGTGGACCAGGGCCTCCGGTTCTACTTCGTACCGGACTTCGACCGGATCAACGCGGGGGTGATCGCCGCGGCGCTGGGACAGGTGTTCTTCTCGCTCAGCCTGGGCGGCACGTTCCACGTGACCTACGGCAGTTACCTGTCCGAGTCGGCCGACCTGCCCCGGGCCGCGTGGGGCATGGCGATCGGCGACTCACTGGCCGCGGTATTCGCCGGGCTGGTCATCGTGCCGGCGGCGGTGACGTTCGGCCTGGATCTCGCGGGCGGTCCGCCGCTCACGTTCGTCACCGTGCCGCGCATTTTCGGGCAGATCGGGGGCGGGTCGGCGTTCGCCGCGCTGTTCTTCGGCCTGTTGTTGGTCGCCGCGTTCCTCTCCGCGGTGGCGGGCCTCGAAGTCGTGGTCGCCATGCTCATGGACGAGTTCCGCCTGCCCCGCTGGAAGGCCGTGCTGGGGCTCTGCGGGATCGAGCTGCTGCTGGCCATCCCGGCGATGCGGAGTGTGGACTGGATCCTGAAGAGTGACCTCTTCTGGGGCTCGACGATGCAGCCCGTGGGCAGCGCCTGTGCGCTGCTGGCGCTGGGGTGGGTGGTGGGGAAGGGTCGCGCGCTGGAGGAGGTGCGCCGCGGGGCCCGGGGACAGGGGTTGGGGGCGCTGTGGTTCTACTGGATCCGCTACGTGGTGCCGGTGGGGATCGCGGTGATTCTGGCGCTGGGGCTCAAGGACGTCTTTGCGACGTTCCTGGCTCCGTAGCGCGCTCCTCCGGCAGCCACCGGTGCGCGTACAGCTCCGAGATTCCCCAGCCGGTGAAGTAGAGGAAGCCGAACGCGATCACCCGCCAGGGCTCGTCAATCCAGAGGCCGCTGCCCGGGAGGTCCTGGGCCCGCACCACCTCCTCGGTGATCCCGAACCGCGGCACCGGCGCGATCGTCGTGGGGAAGACGCCCGCCAGGTACAGCATCGCGCCGACCGCCCAGCTGCGCTGCACGAATTGTTTCTCCTTGCCGCGCGGCGCCTGGCCGAACAACACCGGCGTCAGGCGGTTGAGCGTGAGCCCCCAGAACGCGACGAGCGGCCACCAGCGTTGGAAGGCCAGGGCAAACGCTCCAACAAATAGCGTGTAGAACGACCCCAATCCCACCACGGCTACCACTTTCCCCCGGGGCGCGCCTGGGGCTACCAAGGCGTTTCCCATGATGGCCGCCGAATGCACGTTGATGAACTCGAGCAGCATGACGAGCATCAGGGAACCGATGACGCGGTCGCCCAGGGTGGTGGGCGCCAGCCAGGTCAGCAGGTACGTGCCTGCCAGCGCGAGGTCGGGGATGGCCGAGAACAGATTCTGGATCTCGATGCCGCGTTGGGCGGGG
>DATECF010000122.1:0-10005 GCA_035287045.1 Gemmatimonadales bacterium
GTAGCGGTAGTCGTGACTTTCCTCTTTCACTCGCATGGGCTTGAGTTCGCCGGTGCGGGCGGTGAAGGTGGTGAGCTCGATCTTGCCGCCGGCGTCGAGGGTGGCCGCCTGCCGGTCCCTCAACTGCTGCAGGGCCCGCTCCACCGCCGCGAACGAGTTCATGTTCTTGACTTCCTGCTTGGTGCCGAGGGGCGCGCCGGGACGCCGGACCGAGAGATTGGCGTCCACCCGCAGGCTTCCCTCTTCCATGTTGCAGTCGGAGACCTCGAGGTACTCCAGGATCCGCTTGAGCGTGGTGAGGTAGCGCCGCGCCTCTTCCGGCATCCGCAAGTCCGGCTCGCTCACGATCTCGATCAACGGCGTGCCGCAGCGGTTGAAATCCACCGCGGTGAGCCCCGGGAACCGGTCATGCAGCGACTTGCCGGCGTCCTCCTCGAGGTGAAGCCGGGTGATGCCAATCAGCCGCGGCGCCTCGAGAGTCCCGATGTCCAGCCGGCCGCCGGTGGACAGCGGCTGCTCGAACTGGGAGATCTGATAGCCTTTGGGAAGATCGGGATAGAAATAGTTCTTCCGCGCGAAGACGCTGAGCCCATGGACCTCGCAGCCTAATGCCATCGCCGCGCGCACCGCCAGGCGGACCGCGCCGTCGTTGGGCACCGGTAACGCGCCCGGGAGCCCCAGGCACACCGGGCAGACATTGGTGTTGGGCGGATCACCGAAATTGGTGGAGCAGGCGCAGAACATCTTGGACCGGGTCTTGAGCTGGACGTGGACCTCGAGACCGATGACGGTTTCCCAGGTCATCGCGCCTCCGCCGCCCGGTCCACCAGGGCTTCCAGCACCGAAGCGGCCTGGAGCATGCGCGCCTCGCCGAACTGCGGGGCAATGAACTGCCCACCGACCGGCAGCCCGTCCGACCGCCCGACCGGCACCGACAGGGCCGTGACCCAGGCCAGGTTGGCGGGACAGGAGAACACATCCGCGAGGTACATCGCGACGGGATCCTCCAGCTTGTCGCCGGCGCGAAACGCGGTGGTGGGCGTGCTGGGCGTGAAGAGCAAGTCCACGCCGCCGGCGAACACCGAGTCGAAATCCCGGGCGATGAGCCAGCGCGCCCGGAGCGCCTTCCGGTAGTACGCGTCGTAGTAGCCCGCCGAGAGCACGTAGGTCCCCACGATGATGCGCCGGCGCACCTCGGGACCGAAGCCCACGCCGCGCGTCGCCCGGTACATGGCCTGCACGTCGCCCTCGCCAGGGGCGTAACGCGGCCCGTACCGCACGCCGTCGTAGCGGGCCAGGTTGGAGCTCGCCTCGGCGGGGGCCAGGATGTAGTAGGTGGGGATCGCCAGGCCGGTGTGCGGCAGCGAGACCTGCTTGATCTTGGCTCCCGCCTTCCGCAGGTGCGCGATGGCCCGGTCGCACGCCGCCCGCACGCCCGCATCGAGATCTTCCGGGAAGTACTCCTTCGGCACGCCTATGGTGAAGCCTAGCAGATCATTGGGGATTTCCGGGAACTCGAGCGGCGGCCGATCCGCGCTGGTCGCGTCGTTCGGGTCCCTGCCGGAGATGGCGCACAGCACCCGGCCCGCGGTCCGGACATCACGGCCGAACATGCCGATCTGATCCAGCGAGCTGCCGAAGGCCACCAGTCCATAGCGGGAGACGCGGCCGTAGGTGGGCTTGATCCCCACGATGCCGCAGAACGACGCGGGCTGGCGCACCGAGCCGCCGGTTTCCGACCCCAACGCCGCGTCCGCGCCCCCGGAGGCCACCAAGGCCGCAGACCCGCCGGACGAACCACCCGGCACCAGATCGGGCTGTTCCGGGTGCTGCGTGCGGCCGAACGCCGAGTGCTCCGTGGAGGAGCCCATGGCGAACTCGTCCAGGTTGGTCTTGCAGGCGATCAGCGCGCCGGCCCGCTTCAGTCGCTTGATCGCGGTGGCCTCGTACGGCGAGCGGTACCCCTCCAGGATCCGGGATCCGCAGGTCGTGGGGTACTCCAGCGTGGCGATGTTGTCTTTGACCCCAATCACCAATCCCGTGAGCGCCCCGTCAGTGGGTGCCGCGTCCAGCTTGGTGGCTTGTTCGAGCAGTACATTGCGGTCGAAGGCGAGCACCGCGTGCAGCCCGCGGCGCTCCGCGGCCTCGATCCGGTCCGCCGCCACGCGGGCCCGCTCGGCCAACGCGGTCACTCGTCCTCCATGGCGGTGAGCCTGGGCACCACGAACACGCCCTCCCGGAATGCCGGGGCGAACGACTTCAGGTCCCTCGCCAAATCCGGGGGGCGGACCTCGTCCGGCCGCAGCGGCTGTGGAGGCGACTTCGCGAGCCAGGTGGCCGCGTCCGATCCCGCGTCCGCCGCGTCCAGCTGCGACACGTAGTCAATGATGCGGGCGATTTGCTCCGTGAGCTGGGGCAGCTGCTGCTCGTCCACGTGCAGCGCCGCCAGCTCGGCGATTCGCTCGACGTCCTTGCGAGAGAGCGTCATGAGGGTTCCCAGTCCCGTTCCAGTCCGGCGTACGCCACCAGCAGATGCTTGGTCCCCACCGCCTCGTCGTCGAATTCGATCACCACCTTCAAGTCCCGGCCCACGCCCGCGAGCCCCCGAATGATTCCGGCGCCGAACTTGCGGTGGCGCACCCGTTCACCTTTCACGTAACGGGGCGTGTCCTGCGATTCGACTTCCGGTTCCGGGACGGTGACGGTCCCTGCCCGCCAGGCGGTGCCGGGCGTTCGCCGGAACAGCTCGCCGCCGAACACGCCGCTGGTGCGCCGTTCCTCGATCGTCTCCGGCGGCAGCGCGTCCAGGAACCGTGAGGGCCGCCCGGGCATCAGCTGGCCGCCGCGCCGGCGCGCGCGGGCCCATGTAAGGTAGAGCCGGTCACGCGCGCGGGTGATCCCCACGTACGCCAGCCGGCGCTCTTCCTCGGTCCCTTCCGGCGATTCCAGGGCCCGGCTCAATGGGAACAGGCCGTCCTCCAGCCCCGCCAGAACCACTACCGGCCACTCCAATCCCTTGGCCGCGTGCACCGTGAGCAGGGTAACGCCCTCGGGATCACCTCCCACCTTGTCTTCCGACGTCGAAAGCGCGGCGGTGGTGAGAAACCGCTCCACCGGCGTGGCCGCGTCCTCGGGCTCGACGCCCGCTTCCTCGGACCATTCGGCGGCGCCGGCAATCAACTCCCGCACGTTCTCGATCCGTTCCATCCCCTCCGGGCCTTCCTCGGCGAGATACGCCTCGTAATTGAGGGTCTCGATGATCCGCTCCAGCAGCGCGGCGGGGGTGGTTCCGGGCAGCACCGCACGGAATTCGTCGATCATCCTGGCGAACTGCTGAAACGCCTGCTTCCCCAGCGGGCGCACCTCGCCGATGCGCTCGGCGATCCCGGCGGTTTCGAGCAGCGGGCGCTTCCATTGCGCCGCGGCCACCTGGAGCGTGGCCAGGCTGCCCAGCCCAATGCCGCGGCGCGGCACCTGGATCGCGCGGAGGAACGCCTCGTCATCCGCTGGATTCACGATCAGGCGGAGGTACGCCACCAGGTCCTTCACCTCGCGGCGTTCGTAGAAGCTCACGGCCCCCACCACCCGATGGGGGATGACCGAGCGACGGAACGCCTCTTCGAACGCGCGGGACTGCGAGTTGGTGCGATACAGCACCGCCATGTCGCTCCAGGCGTAATGCTCCTCGGCGCTCCCGGTTCTCAGCTCGCGCGCCACCCACTCGGCCTCGTCCCGCTCGTCGGCCGAGGCGACCAGCACGATGAGTTCCCCGCCCTGCCGCGCCGTGAACAAGGTCTTCCCCAACCGCGCCTGGTTTTCCGCGATCACGCCGTTGGCGGCGTCCAGGATGCGCTGGGTGGAGCGGTAGTTCTGCTCCAGGCGGATCAGGGTGGCGTCCGGGAAGTCGCTCTGGAAATCCAGCATGTTGCGAACGTCCGCGCCGCGCCAGGCGTAGATGGACTGATCGTCATCACCCACGGCGCAGATGTCACGGTGTTTGCCCCCGAGCTGCTTGACCAGCAGATACTGGGCGCGGTTGGTGTCCTGGAACTCATCCACCAGAATGGTGACGAAGCGGTCCTGGTACGATGCCAGCCGGTCCGGATGCTGGTCGAACAAGGTGAGCGGGTGGAGCAAGAGATCGTCGAAATCCATCGCGTTGGCGCTCTTCAAGGCATCGCCCAGATTGGCGTACACCGCGGCGGCCACGCGTGACGGCGCGTCGTCGGCGGTGGCGGCCAGCTCCTCCGGGGGCACCATCTGGTTCTTGGCCCTCGAGATCAGGGAGGTCATGAGCCGCGGGGGGAACGTCTTGGGCGAGTGGCCCAGGCGTTCCAGCAACCGCTTCACCAGCGCCAGGCGATCGTCTTCGTCGTAGATGGTGAACTGGGACGTGAAACCCAGGAGATGGGCTTCCCGCCGCAGCAACCGGGCGGCGAGCGAATGAAAGGTCCCAATCCACAAACCTGCCGGCTCGCGGCCCAGCAGCTCACCCACCCGCCGTCGCATCTCTCCGGCGGCCCGGTTGGTGAAGGTCACGGCGAGGATGCGGTGTGCCTTCACTTGGCCGTGGGATACCAGGTGCGCCAGGCGGGCCGTCAGCACGCGGGTCTTCCCCGACCCGGCGCCCGCCAGCACCAGGAGCGGGCCCTTCCGGTACTCCACCGCCTCGCGCTGGGCGGGGTTCAAGTCCAACGTCGTCACTCGGTGCCCAGCGGCAGCTCCGCCACGAACGTGGCCCCGGCGGTGGAACCGGTCTGGCGCAGCTCCAGGCGGCCGTGGTGCACGTCCTCGATGATGCGCTTGGCCAATGCCAGGCCAATGCCCCAGCCGCCGGTCTTGGTGGTGACGCCGGGTTCGAACAACGTGGCCCGGACCTCAGGAGACACGCCGGGGCCGTCGTCGCTCACCGCCAGCTCCGCGGTCACGCCGTTGCTCACCACGCTCACGTCAATGGTGCCGCCGCGCCCGCTCAGCGCGTCCACGGAATTCCGTACCAGCGCTTCCAGTGCCCACTCCAGCAGCACCGGGTCGCCGGCGACCACCGGACCGGACGTAGGGGCGCGCACCCGGATCGTGACGGGGTTGTCGTGTCGCGGTAGGCGCGGCGTGAAGTAGTCGGCCACCTTTTCCGCCAGCACCCCCAGGGCCACGCGATCGAGGCGCGCGGGTCTCCCGATGCGCTCGAACCGCTTGGCCACGCGGTGCAGGCGCTCCAGGTCGGCCTTGAGCTGCGTGGCGATGGTGGCGGTCTTGGGATCGGCGGCGTCGAGCCGCTCCACCCAGGCGTCCGCGCTCATGAGGGGCGTGCCCAGCTGGTGGGCCGACTCGCGCGCCATGGCCACCCAGAGCCGTTCCCGGTCGCGCCGAACCGCCGTGCGATACGCCCAGATCCCCACGGCCACCGCGGTCACGAGGAGGCCGAGTTGCAGGATGGCGAGCAGGTTGATGCGGCGAGCCGCCGGCAGCGCGCCAAAATGGATCAGTCCCCCACCCGGGCCGGTGATGGGCGGGTTGATACGATCCAGCTCCGCGGCGTACTCGGCCACGCGCGGATCGTCCAATTCGGCGGAGAACGGCAGGTTGGCACTGGCGGTGGGGCGACCGGAGCTGTCGGTGGCGATCAGCGGGATGCCGCGCAGGCGAATCGCACGCACCAATTCGAGCAGGGTCTCCGCGTCCGCGCCGGGCCGATCGTCACTCAGGCCGCCGACGACCCGGCCAAAGAGGCGTGAGGTCTCGCGCGCTTCACCGCGCAGGGTGCCGGCGATGTCCCATGCTTGCCAGAGGGAGACACCGCCCAGGACCACGACCAGGCCGAGGACCAGCTCTGGCGGGATGCGGCGGGGACGGGGGAGCGTCATGGAGCGTCAAGACGCGACGGCATAACGGCACGACGGCAAAACGGCATGTGGCTGCCATGCCGTAATGCCGTGATGCCGTCATGCCGTCGTTTGTTCACGGTGCCCGAAGCAACTCCTCGCCGAAGTATGGCACTAATGCCTTTGGCAGGCGAACGCTCCCGTCTGCCTCCTGGTTGTTCTCCAGCAGGGCGATCAGGGACCGTGGGAACGCCACACCGGAGGCATTCAGCGTATGCACGAAATCTGGCTTCGCGTCCGAGCTTTTACGGTACCGGATATTCGCGCGCCGTGCCTGAAAATCGGTGAAGCAGCTGGCGCTCGAAGCCTCCAGCCAGGTCCCTACGCCGGCGGCCCACACCTCGAGATCGTAGGTCTTGGCGCTGGCGAAGCCGGTGTCGGCGGAAGCGAGCAGCACCACCCGATACGGCAGCTCCAGTCGCTGGAGCACCGCTTCCGCGTGGCCCAGGAGCTTGGCATGCTCCTCCGCGGAGTGCTGCGGTTGGCACAGTCGCACCAGCTCGACCTTGTCGAACTGGTGGATCCGGATCAGGCCGCGAGTGTCCTTCCCGTGCGCGCCCGCCTCTCGGCGGAAACACGGCGTGTACGCCGCATATCCACGCGGCAGATCGGCGGCCGCGAGGATCTCGTCCCGATGGATGTTGGTGACCGGCACTTCCGCGGTGGGAATCAGGTAGAGCCCGTCCTCGGTGACGTACATGTTGCTCTCGAGATCGGGAAGCTGGCCGGTCCCCTGGGCGCTGTCCCGGTTGACCAGCAGGGGCGGGCTGACCTCGACGTACCCGTGCTCGCGAGTGTGCAGGTCGAGCATGAACGAGACCAGGGCCCGCACCAGGCGGGCGCCCTGCCCCGTGAACAGTGGGAACCCGCTCCCGGCAATCTTGGCGCCGCGCGCCAAGTCGAGGACGCCGAGGTGTTCGCCCAGCTCCCAATGCGGCTTGGGCTTGAAGGCGAAGGTCGGCGGGGACCCCCAGGACCGTTCCACCCGATTGGCGGCGGCGTCGCCGTCGGGAACGTCGTCCAGCGTCGGGTTGGGGATCTGGAGCATCACCTGCCGCAGTCGGTCGTCCAGCGGCCGCAGGTCTTGATCGAGCTGCTTGATGGTATCACTCAGGGTCTTGAGCCGGCCCAGGCGATCGCCGGGGTCTTCACCCCGCTGTTTCAGCTTGCCGATCTCGGTGGACGCGGTGTTGCGCTCGGCCTTGAGTCGCTCGGCTTTCTGGAGCAGCTCGCGGCGCTCCGCGTCGAGCCGGAGGGCGGTATCAATCAGCCCGGCGACCGCCGGGTTACGCCGGCGGCCGAGGACGGCGCGCGCGGCCTCGGGCGAGTCGCGCAGCCACCTCAGGTCGATCACGGCGTCAGGAGCCTGGGAGGCCGGGCTCGAGCCCGCGGAACCCGCAGTTCAGGTCCACCAGCGCCTCGAGGGTGATGCTGCGATCGGTGGTATCCAGGGCGAGCACGTGGAACTTGCCGTAGCGGGGCACGCTTACGAACACGCAGAAGAGGCTGGTGACTCGGGAGCGCGCCACGAAGACGCCTCCCGGAGCGACGGTGATGGTGCTGTCCGCGCGATAGCCGTCGTCCGGCGCCCGGCGCACGTCCTCGAACGAGCGGTCCATGGCCTGGAGACCCGGCTCGCGCGACAGGCCCAGCACGCCGGCCGGGTAGATCACCGCCTGTCCGGTGGTGTCAATGTCGAAGGCGAAATCGAACTGCGAGGTGGTGTCCGTCCGTACCGCTTGCGCGCCGGCCGGCTGGAGCATGTTGTAGGCGCTGGGCAGACGGATGGGGGTGTCGCGCAGGGCATACAGGACAACGGTGTCCACGGTATTCTCGACGGTGGCATCCTGACCGAATGGGTCGCCGCACGCGGACGCGGCGACGGCCAGGGCCGCCGCGGAAAGCCCAAACGCCAAGTGCCAGAAGGAGATACGTCGCATGGAGGTGGCCGAAGGTTAGTCGTCGCCCGAAACGCGGTCAAGCTGGCGCGGAGGGGCCGCAGCGGCCGCAGCGGCCGCAGGGGCCGCTGCACTTGACCCGACTGGCCGCTCCACTAGCTTGGCGCCCATGCCGAGCATTCGCGACGTGGTGCGCACACTGGCGTTGCGCGATGGTGTGGACGCCGTGATCGTGCTCGGTCGTGACGGTCTCACCATTGACTCCATGGTCAAAGACGGCGTAGACGCGGACGGCCTGGCCGCGTTGATCCCATCGGTGGTGGCGGCCTGCTCTCGGCTGGGCAATGCGGCGTCGCGGGGTGAGTTCGGGTTGGGTGCGGTGGAGTACGCCGGCGGCGTGGCGCTCATCTGCGCGCTGACGCCGGAGTCTCTGCTGGCGGTGTTCGTCCAAGCCAACGTGAACGTGGGTTCCCTGCTCTACGAGCTGCACCGCCATCGATCGGCGATCGCCTCGCTCCTCCAGTAACGTGTTGACGGGCGGTTCGCCATGAGCCGCTGGGCGGCGGTCCTCGCGGGTGGCTCCGGCACCCGGTTCTGGCCTCTCTCCACCACTGAGACTCCCAAGCAGATGCTGCCGCTGGCCGGGCACGATCCCCTGCTGGCGCAAACGGTCAAGCGACTCTCCGGTCTGATTGCCCCGGAGCACACGCTGATCATCACGGGAGCGCGGCTCGCCGAGCGGACGCGGCAGCTGCTGCCCGAGGTTCCCGCCGACAACGTGTTGATCGAGCCGCGCGCCGCGTCCACCGGGCCGGCGCTCGCCTGGGCCACGGCCGTGGCGTCTGGCAAGGATCCCTCGGCCAGCGTGCTGGCCATGCATGCGGACTGGTTCGTGGGAGATGACGCCGCCTTTCGCGCCAGCGCGGGTGATGCACTCGACGTGGCGGAGCGGCACGACGTGCTGGTGACGGTGGGCGTGGTGCCTACGCGCGCGGACGTGGGGTACGGGTACATCATCCCGGGTGACCCCATGAACGGTGGCGCCCGCCGGGTGGCGCGGTTCGTGGAAAAGCCGGACGCGGGTCGCGCGGCGGAGCTGATCAAGGCCGGGGCGCTGTGGAACAGCGGCCTCTTCGCGTGGACGGCGTCACGGTTCTTCGCGGAGACCGATGCGGTGGCTATGGAGATCGCGCCGCACATCGCCGGGCTCAGGCGGGGCGACGCGGCGGGGTTTTTCCGGGACGTGACGCCCATCGCGGCGGACGTGTCGCACTTCGAGCGCAGCCGCAAGGTGGCCGTGGTCGCCGGCAAGTTTCCCTGGGACGACGTGGGAACCTGGGGGGCGCTGGCGCGGGTGCGGGCGCGGGATGCGGATGGCAACGTGGTGGTGGGGAACGTGGCCGCTCGGGAGGCCAAGGACTGCGTGCTCTGGAGCGACGAGGGGCCGGTGGTCGCGGACGGCGTGCAAGGCCTGGTGGTGGTTCGGGCCAACGGGATCACGCTGGTGACCACGGTCGAGCGCTCACAATTCCTCAAGGAGCTGCTCGAGACGCTTCCCGCTCATATGAAGGAATCCAAGTGACGGACCTTTACCTGCTGGAGCCCGAGCCGCAACCTGCCTGGCTACCGTTCGCGGACGCCCGGCCCATTTGTGAGCTCCGGGCCGGCGTGTGGCTCATCCGCGAGCGGTGGGAGGCGATCGGCGAAGCGACCGCCGTGGGGATTTTCGGCCCGCCCCATCTTCACGCGTTTGTGGAGGACGGCGTGCCGGCCGTGGCGGATCGGGCCGCCGTGGACGGCCCGGCTTTGGTGGGCCGCTCGGACTTTGCGCCCAGCGGCGTCCCGCCGGAGCTGGGACGCAAGGCGGCACGGCTGGTTCACGAGGGCGAGACGGTCGGCTGGTGGGTTCCGGAAGGCCAACGCTGGGATGGCGACGGGGGCAACTGGCCCGAGTTGGAGATCGACGGTCTGCGGCTCCACGGGGCCTACGACCTGGTCAACGCGCTGGAGCATTTCCTGCCGCCCGACGCGGCGGATTTCACCCGGGAGCCGGGCGACGGCGTGCCGGACGGCTGCGTGGTGATCGGGGATCCCACTGACGTGGTCATACTGGGCGGGCACGTGGAGCCGGGCGCCGTGTTCGACGTGCGCCACGGGCCCGCGGTGGTGGAGCAGCACGCCTACGTCATGAGCGGCACCCGGCTGGAAGGGCCGGTGTACGTAGG
>DATECF010000123.1:0-6175 GCA_035287045.1 Gemmatimonadales bacterium
TGGATCGGCCCTTGGGGACCGGGATATCGCTCGTGAGGGCGGAGCCGCCGAACGCCGCGAGGTCCACGTCGAGCACGATGTGCTCGCGTGCGCGCAAGGCCCGGGCCACCCGCTTCGCCGCGTCGACTTCCCGCGCATGGCGTTGCCCGTATCGGAAGGTGAGGGCATACGTCTCGAAGCCCTCCGCGCCGGCAATCGCGAGGGTCGTGGCGGAGTCCAGGCCGCCGGAGAGTAAGACGATGGCGCGTGCTGGCATGGTCGAAACCTAGTAAACTGGGCGATCGAGGGCGATGGAGGGCAATCCAGGGCGATGACGCGCAAGCTGCCGCGCACCGGTCCCATTCCACGGCCGGCGAATCCCCCGGAGGCCCGGGAGGTTCTCAAGGCCGAGGCGTTCGACGCGCCGGACGTGCAGACCGTGACCATGACGGCGGTCGAGTTCACGTCCATCTGTCCCCGCACCGGCCAACCCGACTTCGGCAGCGTGGTGATTGAGTACACGCCGCGGAAGCGGTGCCTTGAGTCCAAGGCGCTGAAGTACTACCTGTGGTCCTATCGCGACGAGGGCGGGTTCTGCGAGTCGCTGGCGGCTCGGATCGCGGAGGATGTGGTGTACGCCATCGCGCCGCGGCGGGTTCGGGTGCAGGTCCACCAGAACGTCCGTGGTGGCATTGCGATTGTGGCGGTCGCGGAAAGAGGGGAAACGTGAGGCGCTCGACGTTCCTCATCATTGGCGCGCTGGTCGCAACCAGCCTCTCGGTGCCTGCTCAGGAGCTTCGGGCGCAGCGGCGCGGGCTGCGGGTGGTGCGCAATCCGGTGCTGGAGCTCGGCCCCCGCGTGGGCTACGACTTCGAGCGCGACGATTGGACCGTGGGAGGTCAACTCCGGTTGCCCATTCGCCCGGTGGAGCCTCTGGTGTCCGGCGACTACTACTTCGCCACCGGCCACCCCTGGCAGCTCAATGTCGACGTGGCCCTTCGTCTGAGGCGCCTGTCGTCCCTGTACGTGGGTGGGGGCATCGGGGTCTTCCACGCCGGCACCACCGACGTGGGCCCCAACATGCTGGTCGGGCTGCAACCCCCGGCACGCCGCAGCTCCCCCATCCGGCCCTACGCCGAGGGGCGGTGGACGTTCCTGGATGGAGTGCCGTTCAGGCTGGTCTTCGGCGTGAACCTGGTGCTCTAGCCCCGGCTGAGATGACCGGGCGCATGATCACGGCTTCCCGTTGGGCACCACGACAAACGGCTCCGTCACCACGTTCGGCCTCGCGTCCCGCTTGGACGCCGCCACCATGCGTTCCACTTCCGCCATGAGCTTGGCGTTGTCCATGACGATCCCGTCCTTGATGGTGTACACCGGCCCCCTGGTGCGACGCATCGTGCCGTCCGGGTTCAGCGCCAACGCGCCAAAGGAATAGAGGAACCGCAGGTTGTAGTTGGGGTTTCCGTCCACGATCACCAGGTCCGCCAGGTACCCGGGGTGCACCAGCCCCAGGCGCGGCTGCCGCAGGGTCTGGGCGCTGTTCTGGGTGGCGGCTTTCAGCACTTCCAGGCTGTGGAGCCCCGTTTCCCGCAGCAATTGGAGCTCGCGGATGTTGGAGAACCCCGGGGTGGCCCAGATGTAATTGTCATCCGTTCCGTAGGCCACCCGGCCCCCGCGCTTGTTGAACTGGTAGATCAAGTCGCCCCAGAGCTCGAACGCCCGATACCAGTAGTACTCGTCGTCCGAGGTCCAGTCGTAATGGTAGGACCCATGGTACGCCGGGTTGGGGAGATTCCAATCGATCAACGCCTGATGCGTGTACTTCTCGTGCCAGGGCAGGCTCTGCGCCCGCTCGATGTCCCGGTTGGCCTCGTACACGACGCGCGTGGGGAGCATGGTGACGCCGTAGCGGACCAGGGAGTCCGCCACCTCGCCCAGGAGTCGCTGTTCGTTGGCCTCGGTCCAGACCTTGCCGGCATACCGGAAGCGGTGGTTCTCGTTGTTGTAGTTGTACTCCCGCCCGAAGTCTTGGACGTTCCGGTCCAGCGAGGCCTCGGCGTAGCCGTAGTGGTGCTCGATCATGGTCACGCCGAGCCGCGCCGCATCCAGCGCATGGACCACCGCGTTGGTGGATGGCGGCAGGTGCACGGTGGTGATGCCGCCGGCGTCCCACACGGCCCGGCACACGGCACCGAACAGCTCCTGGCTCCACCCGACGTCGCCTACGCTGACCACGTGCGCGCCCTTGCCCACCATGTCCCGGGCGATCCTCCCGGCCTGCGCCGGGTTCTCCAGGTCTTCCCGTTTGTAATTGCCGCCCGCGCCCCAGCCCCAGATGGGGAACATCCGCGGCGCCAGGATCCGGTTGTCGGTGGCGAGACGCGCCTGCTGCACGGCGCTGTCGAGTCCCCGGTCCGGCGCGGGCACGATCGTCGTCACGCCGTGCGCCAGCTTGAGGTAGTAGACGTACTCGATCGGCTCGGGTTGTTGCCGGAGATGCATGTGGAGATCGATCATCCCCGGCATGACGTACATCCCGTTGGCCTCGATCACCCGGTCTCCCGAGGCGCGGTCGGTGGCGCCGCGGCGCTCGGCGGTCACCGGGTCGAACGGGATCATCTCGGTGATGGTGTTGCGCTCGATCACGATATCGTATGGCCCCACCGGGGGGCCGCCGTGGCCCGGGATCACCATGGCGTTACGGATGACCAGGCGGCGGTACGGTCCCGCCGCGAGGTCGCCAAAGGGGGAGCGGTCCTGGGCGAGCGCGGGGACGGCCGCGGTGACGACACCGGCGGCCACCAGCCAACGCCGGGCAACGTGCCGAACCATGACAGGCCTCCGAATGGGGGAAAACGGCAAGGTACAACGTGCACTGTGCGAAGGAGGTTGGCCAGTGGATTGCGGCCGTCCTTCACCGCAACGACCTTTCCATATGGGCGGAGCCCAGGGTGTGGCGTCCTCATCCACGCAACTGCGAACCGTCTGACGCGAGGATCTTCTCGGATGTCCAGGCTCGTTATCCCGGCGATCGTGGCCGGCGCCGCCGCATGCGCGGCGGCGACCCAGGTGTACATCGCTCCCTCCAACGAGACCATCACGGCGTCCGTGGAGGACCCGGCGAGTGGGGCTCCGGCCGACGTCATCTACGTGGAGAATCGCTCGTCGGTACCGGTCGAGGTGCGGTCCATCACGCTCCTGGACTGCGAGAACATCAGCCTCCGGTGCGACGAGCCTATCCGCCTCGCGACACGGCTGGAACCCGGAAGCCGACGACCCATGCTCCGGGTGCTCCCGGCCAACAGGGCCCGGAGCTACCGGTTTCGCTACCACTTTGCGTGGCAAGGGATTTCGGGTGAGACGGACCTGGGTCAGGTCCGGCGAGTCCTCGACACGGCGCTTTCGGCGCCGGTGCCCATGGGTCCGCCCACGCAGCTGCGCGGGCGCCCCCTGGCGGTGGGCCTGGATTCGCTGGTGATGGTCGTCGGCGAGCGGGTGTCTTTTCCCAGCTTATCCCGCGGCGTTGATGCGACGGATAGCGCCGGCGGCGCGGAGCCGCTGGTGGCGGTGGACGATGAGACCATCGCTTCGGTGGCCGGTGGCCGCGAGCTGTTTGCGCTAACACCAGGCCGGACGGAGGTCATGATCCGCGCGCCCGGTGGCCTCATGCGGGTCCCGCTCCTGGTGCGGAGCGCGCCCGCCGGTGAGGCGGTGGAAGAACTCCTGGTCCGGCCGGACTCTCTGGTAGTTCGTGTGGGCGAGCGGCTTAGTCTATCCCGCGCGCTCACGGTGACCCTGCGACGTCCGTCTGGGGAAGTGGTACCGGCCATGGGGTGGTCCCTCTATGTCGAGGACGAGTCCATCGTTGGTTTGGGTGCGGGCGAGCTGATCGGCCGCCGTCCAGGGAGGTCCGCTATCGTCCTGGGGATTCAGCGCTCCCGTGCGCGAGTCCCCGTGATCGTCACGCCATGAGGAGGAAGCGCGCCATGTTGCGGGCCCTGCTGCCAGCGTCCCTTCTTGTCGCCGGCGCCTGTGCGTCCTCCGGCCCGGCTCCGCCCAGCACCGCCGCCCCCGGCGCCCCTCCCACGGTCAGGGCGACGTCGTCCGGGCTGGCCGTCCGGTTGGCCGTAGACTCGCTCCGCTCCACCACGGTATTCCAGGCGCCGCTCGACACCGTGTGGAGCCGCCTGCCGGCGGTGTACGAGGCGCTCGGCATCCGCGGCGAGGTCCTCGACCCCCGCACCTCGGCATTCGGAACCCAGCGGTTCACCGCCCGCAACGTGGCTGGCAAGCGGACCATTGACATGGTGTACTGCGGCCACGAAGGAGCTGGCCCATCGGCCGTCAGGGCGACGTTGGTGCGGTTGTCTATTGTGTCGACGCTCCGGAAGTTGGCCTCGGGCGACACGGAGCTGACGACCGAGGTTACTGGCACGTCCACGCCGATGGACGGCACCAGCACGGGCGCGACGCGCTGCGTGTCGAACGGCGAGCTGGAGCAACGGATCGCCGACGCCCTCGGCGCGCAGTTGGGTTCACCGAGGCGCTAAGCGAACAGGCCAGAACCAGCCGAGGTGTCCTCACGGCCTGCGGTGATTAGGCGACGCCTGTTGCGTCGCGCCCACGGATACAATCCCTTCACAGGCAACATCGAATCACCGTTCCCCGATGCCGGACACCGGGTTGCCACAGATTCGCCTCGGCGGGTGTTGCGAGTGCACACCAGGGCACGACGCTTGCAGCGACCTATCGTATTGAAGCCGACTGGCCGAGGGTCACGTGCGTACCATGCCCGCTGTCATCATCACTCCTGGCGTTCGCGGCGTTCGTGGAGCTTATGTTCGGCGTGACATTGCTGCGCTGAGGCGGTGCCGCGTCTCCCCCTACCCCCGCAGAGCAAATTGGAGGTGTTCACCATGCCACGGGTTCTGACTGGCAGTGCCGCCGTCGTGATCGCGCTTTTCACGGTTACCCCACTTCGAGGGCAGGAACCCTCACGATTCGGCCTCAATCTCTCGGTGGCCGGGACGTCGCAGGTGGGCGTCACGTATCACATCGGTGAAGGAGTGGCCTTGCGGCCGGCCGTCGTGTTTGGGCGGCGGAAGTTCAGGTCTCCCACCAATACGAACGCGTCGACGTCCACGGACTACGGCCTCGCTCTTGATGCCCTCTTCACGGTGGGCCGAGGAGGGACCGTCAGCACCTATCTCGGGGCGGGAGGCAGCTACGTGTTCAACCACGTTGCGCAGGGGGTGACCCCCGCGGAAACCGGCCACACGGCCGGGGCTTCAGGCTTGTTCGGCGTCCGGGCGCGGATCGCCGAGCGGATCCACCTCTATGGCGAGCTGTCGCTGGGCTACCTCGGACAGCGTCCGCCCAGTAACCTGGGCGTGGACCAGGTGGTCCTGAGGACCACGCCGCTGGCGGTCCTCATCTACCTCAAATAGCGAAAGCGCGGAACGGCGGCGGGCCGCGACGTTCACGCCGCCCGCCGCCCCGTCACCGTCGTGGCCGCGCGCCACACCATGCTCCTGGCGGTGCGGAACGCGGTGGTGCGCGCCAGCGTGATGATCACCACCGACCCCACGATCACCGCCGCCGCCGTCACGAGGCGCGGTGTGACCGCCTCGCCCGCCAGCGCCCAGCCCAGGAACACCGCCACCACCGGGTTCACGTATGCGTAGGTCGAGGCCGTGGCCAGGGTCGCCTCCTTGAGGATCCACAGGTAGGCGGTGAAGCCAACGATGGCGCCGAACCCAATGAGGTAGAGCAGCGCCAGCCAGGATTTCATCGAGATCGCGGCCACGTCCACGGCACCCCACTGGCCGGACATCGTTCCCACCAACGTGAGCAACGTGCCGCCCGCCAGCATGTTCATCCCCGTGGTGAGGAACGGCGCCCGGGGCAGCTTGGCGCCCCGGGAGTACAGCGATCCAATGGCCCAGGACAACGTGGCGCCGATCAACACCAGCCCGCCCACCGGGTCCACATGGGCTCCGCCCACGTTGACCGGACCGATCAGCAGCACCACCCCGCCGAAGCCCAGCACCAACCCCAGGATTTCTCCCCCGGTGGGCCGCGTGCCCCTGGGCTGGGCCCAGTCCAGGAGCACGACCCACAACGGCTCGGTGGCCACCAGCAACGCGGTGAGACCACTGGGCACGTATTGCTCGGCCCAGACCACGCCGCCGTT
>DATECF010000124.1:0-4086 GCA_035287045.1 Gemmatimonadales bacterium
GGCCACCCGACCGTCTCCCGCGAGCCTGGAAACCGTCTCGCGCGGTCCGAACGCGGATGTCCCCGGCCCCCCCGCTACCACGCCCACGACCGTCCACGTGGTGGGCCGCCCTCCCACCACCAGCGTCACCTCACGGCCCACGACAAGGCCCGGCTCGTCGCGCAGTAGACCACGGCTGATCACCAGCGCATTGCTGTCACCCGGCTCCAACCAGCGGCCGCTGATCGCTTCGTACGCCAGAAGCTTGGACCCTGCCGGCGGCGCCGTGATGGAGAACGCATCCCCCAGCGTCCCATCCTCGTGCGCCACCGCGGCCACCGCACTGCTCCACGCCTCGGCGCCACTGACGCCGGGGGTGACCTTGAGCGCGGCCTCCACGCTGTCTGCCGGCCAGGATCGCGTGAACCGGAGAACCAGTTCAAAGCGCATGGGCCGGTACAGCAGGTCCACCGAACCGCGGATGGACGTCCGCAGGTTCAACGCGCCCAGGTAAACCGCCCCGCCGGTGGCCAGCGCGAGCAGCGTGAGCGCCATGCGCTGGCGCCGGCGGAACGCGTTCCGCAGCGAGAGCAGAAGCGGCCGCGCCGGGCCGCTCACGCGGGTAAGCAGCCCCCAACTCGCGGTTTGGCCCCCGGTGAGCCCCAGGTCGCGCAAGGCCTCGCTCACGGTAATGCGGCACCCGTACGCCACCGGCAGCCCGGCCGCGGCAACCGGCAACAGGGCGCCCACAACGCCTTGCAGCGCAATCACCCAGAACGGGATCGCGGTTCCGGTGAGGTCGAAGTTGAGCAGTTCGGCCTTCAGCTCGGCGTATTCGCGGCCAATGAATGCCGCCACCGGGAGCGCCAGCGCCGAAGCCAACAGCCCCAAGACCAGTGCCAGGCCGAGGTACATGCCGGCCAGCTGCTTAGGACTCGCGCCAATGGCCTTCATGATGCCGATCTCTTTCACCTGACCCGCCAGCATCGCCGAGATCAGGTTCACCACCAGAAAGCCGCTCAAGAAGAGCGCGAGCAGGCCGAACGCGCCCTGGGTGTAGAGCAGGGAGTCCATCTGATCGGCGTGGACGTGCCTTCCAGGCTCTGGGACGTCCACGTTGGTCACTCGGCGCCCGGTACCCTCGATCGCCGCCTTCACGTCGTATGCCACGCGCCGGATGGCTTCCCGATCGAGCGAAGCGTCACGCACCAGGATCTGCAGTTCCCCCAGCGTGGAGGGCGCGCCGAGCCGAGCGAGCGTGGCGGGAGTCACAAAAGCATAGACCACGTGTTCCATCCAGCCGGGTGCCAGCCCCACGTCCCGCGCGATACCGGTGACCGGCAGCGCTAGCGGCTCGCCGTTGCCCACCAAGACGCTCAGCGGTTCGCCCACCGAGGCGCCGGAAAAGGCGAGAGACGAACGCTCAATGACCAGGGCACCATCTGCCGGGGGCCAGGTACCGGTTTCCGGCTTGACCATGCCGATCTTGTTCGCCGAGTAATTGTCCATCGCGAACAACACGGCAGTACTCCACCCGCCCTGCACCCTGGCACTCCCAAACACGGTGCGCCGCGCCTGGACCTCGCGGACCTCAGGCAGCGCTCGGACCCGCGCCAGCAGGCCGGCACCAATCGAGTCCGTGAAGAGCGTGGCCGAGGCGGGGTTGCTCGCCAGGTACTGCTCGCGGGTGACCCGCCGCACCAGCGCCCAGGTGTTGAGCACCGCTCCGGCGCCGGCAATGCCGGCCGCGATCGCCAGCACCACGAGCACCGTCCGCGATTTGTGGAGCCAGAGGTCGCGCAGCACCTTGCGCCAGCGCGGATCAAGCATGGATCCGTCCGTCCACCAGGGTCACGGTGCGCGACGCGTGCTGTATCACCGCCTGCTCGTGGGTGACCATTACGATGGTCTGCCCCTCGCGGACCAGCCCGGCCAGGACCTCCATCATGGCTTCCGAGGTGCGCGAGTCCAGGTTGCCGGTGGGCTCGTCCCCCAGCAGGACCGCCGGGGCGTTGGCCAGTGCCCGGGCCACGGCCACGCGTTGCTGCTGCCCGCCGGAGAGGGTGGCCGGGAGTTTGTTTGCCTGATCCGCCACGCCCAATCGCTTGAGCAGCGCCAGTGCGCGTCCTTTGCGCTCGCGGCCGGGCCAGGTGCCGCAGAAGTCCATGGGGAGCATCACGTTCTCCACCGCGGTCAAGGTGGGGAGGAGCTGGAAGAACTGGAACACGATGCCCACCGCCCGCCCGCGCCACTGGGACTTGGCCCGCTCGGAGAGCGCGTGCACCGCGGTCCCGCCCACCATCACCTCGCCCGTGGTGGGCCGGTCTATGCCGGCCAGGAGGTTCAACAGCGTGGACTTGCCGCTCCCGGATTGGCCCACCACGGCCACGAACTCACCCCGTTCAATGGTGAGGTTGACGTTGGCCAGGGCGGTGAACGCGCCGGCCGGGCTGGGGTAGGTCTTGGTGACATCGCGCAGCGCGATCACCGGCTGCGATTCGCTTGGATTGGTCATGCCGAACAATACGGACGCCACGCTGCTCGGTGGCTCCGTTCAACCGGCTCGTGGCACCGTTGGGCGAAATACCGCTCCTGCGCGGATGTTAAGGAAGGACGGTGGGACTGTCAGCCGTAGTGATAGCGAGCCTGTAGGAACTCGATGCGGTCGGTGAACACCTCGTACACCAGGCGGTCGGCCTCATTGATCCGCCGCGACCACACGTTGCCGCCGAGATGTTTTAGGTGCTCCGGCTTGCCAAGCCCGGCGTACGGGCCGCGCATGACGGCCTCCATCAAATCCAGGACCCGGAGCGCCGTCTTGCGACCGGTGTCCACCCAATAGCGCAGGTCCTCTAGGCACTCCTCTTGGATGACCGTTACGCGGCGACGGCGGCCGCTCGTGGTCAGGAAGCCTCCGCAAGACCGAGCTCTTTGCGGAGACTAGCGAGGTCCTTCGCGGCGGTGCGACCCCGCCGGGCGCGGGTGAGTGCGGCGAGCAACCGAGCGGCATTCTGCGGCGAGCGAAGCAGATAGGCAGTCTCGCGAAGACCGGCTAGCTCGTCGGCTGGAATGAGGGCCATGTCCTCATGGCCGCGGCGTTGAATGACCGCCGTTTCCCGCGAGTCCTCGACCTGGTTCCACAGGTCGGCGAGGTTGTCGCGGGCGTGGCTGTAGCTGATCTTGAGCGCCATCGCGTCTCCCGTTTACTTGTACAGGAAATCTGTACAAGATCTCCTGGCTCGTCAAGGCGAATGGCCGGCAAGCGGCCGAGCCGTTCAACCGGCTCGCGGCACCATTGGGCGAAAACCGGCCCCTTTGGAGCACAGAGGTCGCCATGCTAAGAGCCGATGCACGTTGCACGTTCCCGATTCCCACGCCGGAGGTCCCATGCACCCCCGTTGGCTCGCAGTCCTGATCCTTCTCTTCGCCGCCGCCAGGCCGGTAGTCGCTCAGCACAGCGGCGGCGCCCCCCGCTCCCCCTCCGCGCCCCCGATCCACGTGGCGCCGGCCGAGGCTAAGCAGTTCGACTTTCTGGTGGGGGAGTGGGAGGTCGTGGTCCGGCCCAAGGCCAGCGCCCTGGCGCAGCGGATTCACGGGGCGCCGAGGATCCTGGGGACCTGGAAGGCGACGCGCGCGCTGGACGGCTGGGGAATCGAGGACGACCTCAAGCTGATGGACGGCTCGGGGAATCCCACCACGCTGAGTCACGCTGTCCGCGTGTATGACGCTGCGGCCAGGCGCTGGAGTCAGACCTCGCTGGACGTGTATCGGGGCCGGTTCAACACCGCCACCAGTGAGTGGCGGAACGGGGAGATGGTGACCACCTCGCGGGGGACCGACCAGGAGGGCAAGTCGTTCGTGACTCGCACGCGGTACTACGACATCACGGCCACGAGTTTCAAGTTCCAGCAGGATCGCTCGTATGACGACGGGCGCACCTGGGAGGAAGGCGTCTTGCGTATCGAGGCCAAGCGCTGACGTTTCAGGCATGCATCGCAGGGTAATCTGGCTCCAGCTGATCCTCGGCTGGCTCCCGGTGGGCGTGTTGTATGCCGCGCTCATCGGGTTCTCGCATCCGGGCGCCAGCATCCACTTCGCGGCGTTCGC
>DATECF010000125.1:0-44220 GCA_035287045.1 Gemmatimonadales bacterium
CGGGCCCGGCCCCGTGAGCCACCACCAACAGCCCGGTCTGTGCCGGAAGCGCGCCCGCGAGCCCAAACGCCGCGGCGCCGGCAAGCACCGCGGCCCTCACCAGCCACCTCCCCACGAAAGCCCGCCATACCAGCGCCGGCCGAGAACCGCCAGCGCAGCGGCGGGAACGTCATCCAGCAGGTTGTCCACGCCAACCGTCGCCCGTAGCCCGAGCCATAGGTCGGCCATGAGGCTCCCGTGGACGTGGGTGTACGCCTCCTGATAAACGGGCCCTGATGCGGTGCGTTGGATCAAGACCCGCCCAGAGCGAGCGGCCACCAGTGTACAAGAGGGCCGTTGCCGAGTCGTCGTTGAAGGCATGCTGCTACTCCAGAATCGGGTCGAGGGGAACCGTAACATTTGCAAATGAGACTCATTTGCAAGTAATCATGAAGCCGAATTTACTTATTCCCATTCGGGACGTCAATCGCGTGACGCGGCTTCCGGTGCGTTTGATGGCGAAGCATCATTCATTCCACCTGTGACCCTCGGCTCCGTCCTCGCCCTCCTCGCTTTCGCGGCGCTCGTGGCGCTGGGTGCCTACCTGGCCGGCGCCCGCTGGGGCCGCGCCCACCAAGCCGCCGAGCTGGGCCGCGCCAACGCGGAACTCTCGCGCCGTCTGCGCGAGCTCTTCCTGCTGCAGGAGCTTTCCTACCTGCTCTCCGAGTCGCTGCAGTTCGCGCGCATCGTTGAGCAGATCGCGCGGTACCTGGTGCGCTTCCTGGACGTCCAGGGCGCCATGGTCGTGGTCACCGACGAGCATGGCGACGCCCTGCAGGTCGCCGCCGCCGAGGGTAGTCTTTCCGGGCTGCGGGGACGGACCTTTCCGGGACCGCAGACCGGCATGATCGCCGCGGCGCTCACGCGAGAGAAGCTGGAAGTGGCGGACGGGCTCACGCCCACCGAGTTATTGCCGGGCCTCGAGGTCCGGCGGGCCGCAGTGGCGCCGCTCCGGGCACACGGACTGACCGCCGGCGCCATTGTCGCCGTGGATGCTCCGGAGGCGTTCGGGCCCGATCCGCTCCGCCTGCTCTCGACGGTCGCGGCGCACGCCGCGGTGGTGCTGACGCATGCCCGGCTCTTCGAGCAGCTGCGCACCGGCAAGGAAGAGTGGGAAAGCACGTTCGATGCTATGACCGACGGGATCGCCGTCCTGGATGCGCACGGCAGTATCCAGCGGGCCAACCGGGCCCTGTCGGCCATCCTCGGGCGACCCCTCCCCTCGGTGGTGGGGTGCGACCTGGCCCGCGAGCTTCTGGGCAATCCGTCCGATCTCACGGAGCTCTACGAGGCCGTGCGGCGAGGGGAGCGCACCGCGCCGCTCACCCGGCGGTCGGAGGCGCTGCGCCGCGCCTTCCGCATCAGCGCCGCGTCCATGCAAGGGGAGACGTCCAGCGGATGGCTGGTGGTGCTGGTCGAGGACGTGACCGAGCAGAAGGCTTTCGAAATGCAGATGATCCAGCACGAGAAAATGGCGGCCGTGGGACAGCTGGTGTCCGGCGTGGCGCACGAGCTCAACAACCCGCTGACGTCGGTCTGCGGGTTGGCCGAGCTGCTGGTGGAGCAGGCGGCGACGCCGCCCGCCACCAAGGCGCATCTCCGGGTCATCCACGAGCAGGCCGAGCGCGCCGGGAAGATCGTGCGCAACCTCCTCACCTTTGCGCGTCCGGGGACGGCGGAAGTCGAGGCCGTGGACGTGAGCGAGGTGGTGCGGCGGACCGCGCTGCTCTTGGAGTACGAAGTCCGATTGCAGCAGGTGGACCTGGCGATCGAGGCGCCACCCGAGCCGCTGGTGGTTCGGGCCGATCGGATGCAGCTCCAGCAGGTGGTGGTGAACCTGGTGACCAACGCGGTGCAGGCCGTGGCCACGAACCCGCCAAACCGCCCCCGGCGTGTCACGGTCCGTGCGCGCCGGCACGAGGACCGCGTCGCCATTGACGTGGAAGACAGCGGCCCGGGCGTACCGGAGGAGCTGGTCTCGAAGATCCTCACGCCCTTCTTCACCACCAAGGATCCCGGCGTCGGCACCGGGCTCGGCCTCGCCATCACCTACGGTATCCTGGAGCGGCATGGCGGCACGCTCGAGGTGCGGCGCGCGCCGGGAGGCGGCGCCCGGTTCGTGGCCGACCTGCCGGCGGCCGCCCGCGGCGGCGTATCGCCCCGCGACGGCGACGGGGCGCCGCGCGCCCACCCCGCCGCCGGGGCCGGCCACCGGGTGCTGCTGGTGGACGGCGACCCCGCGGTACAGCGCATGATCAGTGCGCTCTTCTCGAGCGACGGGCACCAGGTGGACGCGGCGCGCGACGGCGCCCACGCGGTGGAGCTGCTGGCGCAGGGGAGTTACGACCTGGTGATCGCCGACCCCAGGGCCGACGTGGGCGGCCAGATGTTCGCGGAAACGCTTCGCGCCCGTTGGCCCGGACTCGTGAGTCGCGCCATCTTCGCCACGGCCGACGTCCGGCCCGAAACGGAGGACTGGCTTCGACGGCTTGGCGGCCGGTACGTCCACAAGCCGGTGAACGCGCGACAACTGCGGCGCGAAGCCGCGGAGGTGTTAGCGACCCGCTGATCGATCAGGTCGGTTGCTGACGCCCGCGTCTCCGGCCCAGCACGGCGGCCAGGCGGGCGGACAGGGCTCGCGCGCGGAACGGCTTACTGAGGAAGTCGTCCGCGCCGTGCTCGAACACGCGGACTTCGTTTTCCTCGTCCCCTCGGGCCGTGAGCACCACCACCGGGATGTCCGCGGTCGCAGGCCGCGACCGCAGGTGTGAGAGCACGCCGTACCCGTCCAGGCCGGGCAGGTTCAGGTCCAGGACGATGATGTCCGGCCCGTGGCGGTCGATCTGGTCCAACGCCTCCACGCCGTCCCGCGCCTCCACCACGTTGTAGCCATCCCGCTCCAGCAGGTCCTTCATCACCTTGCGCAGCAGGTCCTCGTCGTCCACCAGGAGGACCTTGGCGCCAACGGCCGGACGCGGCCCAGCCTCGGCCGGCTCGAGGAGATCGAACGCCGCGGACATGGGCTTCGGCTCCCCACCCGACGCCCGCTCCTTGACCACCCCACCCGCCGGCGACGGCCGCTTCCCGGGCGCGCGAGGCGGTGTGGCCACGTCTTCCTGCGGGACGTCCACCACGCGCAGCAGCTCGTCAATGGTGGACTCGCCCCGGAGCACATGCAACAGACCACTCTCCCACAGCGAGGTCATCCCCCCGGCCCGGCCGGCTTGCGCGATGCGGTCCGCCGTTTCGCCGGCGCCGATGCTCCGCTCCACCTCCGGCGTCACCGTGAGCACTTCGATGATCGAGAAACGGCCGCGATACCCGGTCATGGCGCACTCGGGACAGCCCACGGCCCGGTAGAGCGGCGTGTCGGGCGGAACCCAACGGTGCAACTTGGCCGGAATGGTCTCGACCCACACTTCCTTGCAGGTGGGACACAGCCGGCGCATCAGCCGCTGCGCCACCACGCCGCGGAACGCGGAGGCGATCTTGAAGGGCTCGATACCGATGTCCACCAGCCGGGTGACCGCGTTGGGAGCGTCGTTGGTGTGCAGCGTGGAGAGCACCAGGTGACCCGTGAGCGACGCCTGGATCGCGATCTGGGCGGTTTCCTTGTCGCGAATCTCGCCCACCAGCACAACGTCCGGGTCCTGACGCAGAATCGATCGCAGGGCAGCCGCGAAGGTGAGCCCGGCCTTTTCATTCACCTGCACCTGCACGATCCCCTGGATCCGGTATTCCACCGGATCCTCCACCGTGACGATGTTGACCCCCTCGCTCTGCACGTGCCGCAGCGCGGAATAGAGCGTGGTGGTCTTGCCGGACCCGGTGGGTCCGGTCACCAGGATGACGCCGTCCCGATTGTCCAGCAACGTCTTGATCTGGGCCGCCTCATTGGGATTGAAGCCCAGCGAGTCGAGCGACAGCACCGTCCGGCTGGAATCGAGAATCCGGATCACGACCTTCTCGCCCAACTGGGCGGGAAGGGTCGAAACCCGAAGGTCCACCGGAATCCCGTTTACCGCCACCCGCGCGCGGCCGTCTTGCGGCCGCATCCGGTCCGCGATGTCCAGCGAGGAGATGATCTTCATCCGCGAGATCAGCGGCAGCCCCGCCGCCCGCGGGATCTTCATCACCTGGCGCAGCACGCCGTCAATGCGGTACCGGACCGCGACGCCCCCTTCTTCCGGCTCGACGTGGATGTCGCTCGCCCGTGAGAGAATCCCCTCCGACAGAATGAGGTCCACCAGTCGCACCACCGGCCGCTGGGAGGCCTCCTCCGCCGAAATCGCGATCTCGTCCAGCTCCGCCTGCTCGTCGAGCTGCGTCACCTCCGCATCCGAGTTCATGCCATCGAGCAGTTGCCCGATCACATTATCCGGACGGTAGAACTCGTCGAGCTTGTCCTGGATCTTCCTGGGGCTGGCAAGCTGGATGCGCACTTCACGACCCGTAGCGAACGCCAGGGTCTTCTCGCAGTCGAGATCGAACGGGTTGGCCGTGGCGATCTCGAGGTACGAATCCGTGATGTGCAGCGGGATGACGTGGTACTTCCGGGCGGACTGCTCAGGCACCAGCTCGCGCGCGTGCTTGTCGCTCTGGGTGAGGTCGGCCAGCTTCAGCCGGAACCGCGTCGCGAGTCCGTCGAGCAACTGCTCATCGGTCGCCTTCCCACGGGAAACCACCGTTTCCCAGAGCGTTTCCTTGGCGCCTTCTTGGCCGCGAAGTTCCTCCAGCGCCTCCTTGCCGATCAACTCCTCAATGGTGGCGCTGAGCCATTCGTCCTTGAAGCGGGCTACGGAACACCTCCCGGGCGCAATCTACCATCGCCCGCCGGAAGATAAGCCAGCGGCAGACGGCAGCCAATGCGAGGGCCCATCGCAACACGGCTCAGAGGAGCGACCAGAGGGCCCGGTGCAAGTCCGCCAGCAGCGCCCACTTAGACCGCCGCGGATCGACAGCCACCTCGAACCGGATCAACTGGTGCAGCCACTCGACGCCAAGCCCCATAACCGGCCGGAGCCCGTCGCTCGCGTCCCACTGGGTCCCGTTCACGGTCCCGTCCAGCCACGCCCCCCGTACGAAGGGCGCCACCACCACCTGCCCGCCGGTCGAGACGAACGCGCCGAGGGGGATTTCCAGAAACGGCACCCGAAGCCGCCACTCCACCCCCCCGGCGGCACCGTAACGCCCACCGCAACGCCGGCTCCGGTCACACCCTTCCGCGCCGCGGCCACCCCACACGAAGGCCCGGTCCGGCCGCAGGTCCCGCGAGCCCCATCCTGCCCACGCGTCGAGCCGCAGCGCCGTGCCGCCCACCGGGACCTCCATGCGCCCCACCCCGCGTACTCGCAGGTATCGCGACGTGTCGCCAATGCCCGCCTCTGCTGACAGCTCAAACCCGACGTCTGGTTGCGGCGGCAGCACCCACGGACGCCGCGCCACCCTCGTGCGCCCAACCCAATAGCGTCCAGCGCCCAGCGGTGGGTTAGGCCGGAAGGCCCCGGTGACCGGCCGGGCTACCGTCGCGAGGCTCTGCGTGCGCTCGACGCCGCCCGACAGCGACACCCTGACGCCGCCCAGCCGTCCCCTCACGGCGAGGCGCGCCCGGTCCTCTAATACATAGTCACCGTAATCCCGGCCCAGTTCCTGGGCCGCAAACGAGTTGAACAGCGGCGCGATGAGCGGGTCGTCGCCCACGTCGCGCACCTCGCGGCCCGCCTCCAGGGCAACGCCGCCCCACGGCGCCGGGTGTTGCAACGCGGCACGACCCTTGAACCGTTCATCGCTCAGGCCGTATGACGCCCACCCTCGCAGGCCGATCGCCCCGCCGGCCGCCCGCACCACGCCGCCGGCGCCGGGTGTCAGACCCTCCACGCGGTTCATGTGCAGGAAGTCCGAGACCGACGCCGCGCCCGGCTGGGCGGCCGGCAACCCGGAGAGCACCCGCGCCGAGGCGAGGTCTCGCACGGCTGCGCGGACGGACGCGAGGTCGAGCGTCCCCTGCCCCGCCGTTCCGGCGATGGCGGCATCCAGCGGCTCGGGCCAGGGATACGCGCTCCGGGCGGCGGCCGGGGCCACAGCGATCTCCGGGCCAGTGAACACCTGGTCCGCGATGCCGACGTTGAACCGGTACGCCCCGATCTCCCAGCGTCCCCGGATGATCCCGCGCGCGGGCAAATCGAGCCAGGTGGTATGGCGGCGAATCTCAATCTCCTGCCGCCGCGGGAGCCAGTACTTCCCTTCCCACAACCCGTTCTCGAGCACGATGGTGATGTCTTCGAGGCTGGGATCCAGATACGCGCTGCGCGTGAACTGGAACCGCATCCGGACTAGTTGGACTTCGTCCGCGTCGAGGTAGAGCGTGCCCACGAACCGGGGGGCGGCGGGCTCCTTGGGACGCACCAGGACCTCGTAGACCCGGACTACGCGCTGGGGGATCTCGATGGTCAGGGAGTCGGCGAGGGCGTAGTCGTACCATTGGGCGGCCCCGGGAGCCAGCGGATGGGGGACATCGCGCACTTCGTCCCCTTCCCCAAGGCGAATGCGGTTCCCGAAGCCATTGGTGACGATGCCGAGGTGGTCACGATGATACTGGATGTCGGTGGGCAGGTCCCGCCGGTCGCGCCACCCGATGATGCGCTGCTTGCTCCGGTCCGGCGCCTTCCAGTAAACTTCCAAGGCGAGTTGGTCGGCCTTGATCAGCTTGGGCGGTTCCGCGAGCCCCTCACCCAACGCCCCAAGAAAGAACACAAACCCGTGTGCCCGCGCCTCGAAGTCCCTGAGCCCGGTATCAGCCTCGGCGCTCGCCCGCCGCGCCGCGGCGCGGGCGATCAGGGACGTGGTGGCGCTGTCGTTCCAGGTCTGCGCGTGCGCGGCGGCGGCGGCAGCCGCGCAGAGCGCGATCCCCACCGAGACCCCAAGTCGCCCACCCATAAGCGGGCAATATATGCCGTCATGCCGTCATGCCGTCATGCCGTCGCATCGCGACGCCTCTGGGCGGCCGCAAGCGCGCTGGCGCTGCTCCTCGCCGCCTGCGAAGACCTCACCATTCCGGGCGGCAGCCTGCCCACCGACGACCTGCTCATGCTCCCGCTCGCGAGCAGCGCCCCGGCGCCGGCCAGCGTGTCGTTTTATCTGTCGAACGCGCACGCGTCCACGCGGAACCTGATCCACAACGACGGGTTCAACACGCTCTTCGCGCGCCTCGAGGTCCCCGCGGGCGGGCTGACCACTCTCGACGGCACCTCCCTTGGCCCCGACGACTCGGTGCTGGTCACCCTGACCGCCGACCCGGCGGTGTACGGCATCCGCCTCACGCCGGACGGCCTCCGCTTCACGACGCTGGGAGGCCCCAGGTTGACGTTCTCCTACGTGAAGTACGGCAACCTGACCGTTGCCGACGGTTCCCGGTACGCGGACCAGACGGCCTACGCCAACGCCCTGGACGTCTGGCGCGAGACCTCGCTCGATCGGTGGGTCACCATCGGCGGTTCCGGCGCCGCCTTGAGCGACATCGCTACCAATCTCTCGCAAGCCGGGCACTACGTGGTCGCGGCGTCCCGTTGACCCGCGATACCGACTTTGCGACCTACGCGGCCCGCGCCGCGGCGGGCGGGATCGTGCCGGTGGTGCGCGAGCTCCCGGCGGACGTGCTGACCCCAGTCACGGCCTACGCGGCGATGGCGCGGCCGCCCTTTGCTTTCCTGCTCGAGTCGCTGGTCGGGGGCGAGCGCTGGGCCCGTTACACCTTCATGGGCACCGAGCCCCGCGAGGCCTGGCGTTATCGTGGCGGTCAGGTGGAGCGCTGGACGCCCGCGGACGGCTGGAGCGCGGGGAGCCCGGCACCGGATCCGCTGGGGCACGTCGCGGCGCGCCTCCGGGTGCTCACGGCGGCGCCGGCGCCAGGTCTCCCTCGCTTTGCAGGCGGCGCGGTGGGATACCTGGGCTACGACGTGGCCCGCACGCTGGAGCGTCTCCCCGGCGGACCGACCGACGACCTGGGGCTGCCGGATGCCGTGTTCATGCTCGCGGACTCGTTGGTCATCATCGACAACGCGTTCGGCCGCGCCACGGTGGTGGCGAACACGGACGTCCTGCCGGGAAGCGACCGGGGCACGCTCGCCAGGGCTTACCAGGCCGCCGAGGCCCGCATCGGAGAGATCCTCGGCCGGCTCGCGGACCCTCCACGTCTCCGGCCCCTGTCGCTGGCGGACGCCCCTGCGCTCCCGGTGGAGAGCCCCTACCCCCGGGCCGACTTCGAGCGCGACGTCGAGCGCATCAAGGAGTACATCCGGGCGGGAGACACGTTTCAGACGGTGCTGTCACGCCGTCAGGATGTCGCCACCGAGGCGGAGCCGCTGGACGTCTACCGCGCGCTCCGCACCCTGAATCCCGCCCCGTATCTGTATTTCCTGCGGCTGGACGACCTGGTCCTGGCCGGCAGCTCGCCGGAGGTGTTGGTGCGGGTCGAGGATGGCGAGGTCCTGGTGCGGCCCATCGCGGGCACTCGGCCCCGCGGGGCCACCCCGGAAGATGACGAGCGGCTGGCCCGGGAGCTGCTGGCGGACCCTAAAGAGCTGGCCGAGCACATGATGCTGGTGGACTTGGGGCGGAACGACGTGGGCCGGGCGGCGGCGTTCGGGACCGTGCGGGTGAGCGAGCTGAAAGTCATCGAGCGGTACTCGCATGTGCAACACATCGTGAGCGAGGTTCGCGGGCGGTTGCGGCCGGGGCTGGACGCGGTGGACGCGCTGCGGGCCGCGTTTCCCGCCGGCACGGTGAGTGGCGCGCCCAAGGTGCGGGCCATGCAGATCATTGACGAGCTGGAGCCCACCCGGCGCGGGCCGTACGCCGGTGCGGTTGGATACATCGGCTGGGGGGTGGAGACCCTCGATACCGCCATCGCGATCCGGACGGCCGTCCTTCGGGGTGGCCGCGCGCACGTGCAGGCCGGCGCCGGGATCGTGGCGGACAGCGACCCAGCGCGGGAGTACCAGGAAACCGAGAGCAAGGCGAGTGCGGTGCTGCAGGCGTTAGCTATCGCTTCCCCCCGATAGACACGGCGGCATAGCGGCATAGCGGCATCCCGGCGCTTCTGCCGCTTCCCCGCACGGCCAGTATATTAGACCCTCGCAGGAGCGACCACGTGCCCGGGTTCAAGCTCATCAGCACCACCGGCGATCAGACCATCGACCTCCCCGAGGGCCGCGCCATCGTGGTGGGCCGGGCCGTGACCAGCGACCTCCCCATCTACGATCCCACGGTCTCCCGGCGCCACGCCGAGGTGACGCTGGCCAACGGCGCCGTCTCCGTCAAAGATCTGGGATCGAGCAACGGGACCTACATCAACGGCACCCAGGTCTCCCAGTCCACGGCGGGCGACGGCGACATCGTGACCTTCGGGAAGGTGGCCTTCAAGGTCCTCCAGGTGACCCCGGTCGCCCCCCGCCCGGCGGCCAAGGCGGGGGCCGAGGCGTCCGGGTTTGGCGTGAAGGCACCCGAGGCCACCATCGTACGGCAAGTACCGCTCGAGGCCGTGGCCGGCGGCATCGAAGGCCATGTGGCGGGCCGCCCCAGCGGCGGGACCCAGCTCAAAGTGCCCGGCGAGTCGGTGGAAGAGCGCCAGAGCAAGAAGCTCTCACTCCTCCTGGACATCTCCAAGGAGCTGTCCAAGCAGCAGGAAGTGGACAAGCTGCTCCAGAAGATCGTGGACATCACCTTCCAGGTGATGAGCGTGGACCGGGTTTCCATTCTCATGGTCGAGGAGCCGTCCGGCGACTTGGTGCCGCGGGTCTCCAAGAACCGGCTGGGAGATTCAGCGAGCAGCCGGCACGTGCCGCAATCCATCGCGCGGCGGGCCGTCACCGAGCGGCTGGCCATCCTCACGGACAACGCCGCCGCGGACGAACGGTTCAAGGGCAAGTCCATTGTGATGCAGAGCGTGCGGAGCGCGATGTGCACCCCGCTCATCAGCAGCGAGGGTAAGGTCCTCGGCATCATCTACGTGGACAACATGACGGCCACCCACTCCTTCGGGGACGAAGACCTGGAGTTCCTGATCGCGTTCTCCGGCATCGCCTCGGTGTCCATCGAGAACAGCCGCCTCACGGATCGCATCCGCCGGGAAGCGGTGGTGGTGGCCAACTTCCAGCGCTACTTCGCGCCCAACCTGGCCGCCCAGATCGTCAACCAGCAAGGCATGGTGCAGCTGGGGGGCTCCAAGCGGCCGGT
This sequence comes from Gemmatimonadales bacterium, assembly GCA_035287045.1. GTDB lineage: Bacteria > Gemmatimonadota > Gemmatimonadetes > Gemmatimonadales > GWC2-71-9 > JACPAP01. The sequence continues at coordinate 10,273 of DATECF010000125.1, forward strand.
GTTCATCTTCTTCAGCGATATCCGCGGATTCACGCCCATGTCGGAGAAGATGAACCCCGATGAGATCGCCACGCTGCTCACCGAGTACTTCACGGAGATGGTGGAAATCATCTTCGAGCACGGCGGCACGCTCGACAAGTTCATCGGCGACGCCATCATGGCCATCTGGGGGGCGCCCATACCCCACGAGGACGACGCGGACCGGGCCATGCGCGCCGCGATCGACATGCAAAGCGTGTTGAGCGAGCTCAATGCCAAATGGTCGACGCAGGGCCGCCAGCCGGTCAACATTGGGATCGGGATCAACTTCGGTGAGGTGTTCGCCGGCAACATCGGGAGCGAGCGCCGGCTGGAGTACACGGTGATCGGGGACGCGGTGAACACGGCGTCGCGCCTCTGCTCCAAGGCCGGACCCGGGGAGATTCTGATCTCCGAGCCCTTCTACAAAGCGCTGAAGCAGCCCCCCAAGGTCGAGGCGCTGGAGCCCCTTCAGCTCAAGGGCAAGGCCCAGGCCGTTCCGGTCTACCGCGTGAAGCGATAAGGGAACCCCGCCGCCTCGAGCAGCTCGATCACCAGCCGCACCGGCAGCCCCATCACGCTGAAGAAGTCGCCCTCGATCCGCTCCACCAGCACCGCGCCGTACCCTTGCACTCCGTAGGCCCCGGCCTTGTCGAGCGGCTCTCCGGTAGCGACGTACGCCTCGATCATGTCGCTGGTGAGCGGCCGGAACCACACGCGCGTCACGTCACACCGATCCCAGACGTGGTGGTCCCGGGCCAGCGCGACGGCCGTGACCACGCGATGGTCCCGACCGCCCAGCTCCGTCAGCATGCCCGCGGCCTCGGCGGGCGAGGCGGGCTTGCCCATGACCCGCTGACCCAGCACCACCACCGTATCCGCACCCAGCACCGGTACTCCGGGATGCCGCGCCGCCACCTGCAGGGCCTTCTCCCGCGCCAACCGCACGGCGAAGCGCTCCGCCGGCTCGCCGGGCTCCGGCAGCTCCGGGACGTCGGACGGATCCACCTGGTGGGAAACGCCCAGCATCTCCAGCAACTGGCGCCGGCGAGGGGATGACGAGGCGAGGATGATCACGGGTTCAGCGCTCCAGAATCAGCGTGACCGGCCCCTCGTTCACCAGCTCCACGTCCATCATGGCGCCGAATTCTCCGGTTTCCACCAGGAGACCCCGCGCCCGCAGCGCTGCGATGAACGCTTCATACAGCGGGATGGCCACCTCCGGGCGCGCCGCACCGATGAACGACGGCCGCCGGCCTTTGCTGGCGTCGCCGTACAGGGTGAACTGCGAGACCACCAGCACCGCTCCGCCAACCGCGGCGACATCCCGGTTCATTTTCCCTTCGTCGTCGGGGAACACCCGGAGCCCGGCCACTTTCTCCGCCATCCAGTCGACCTGATGGGGCATGTCGGTCGGGGCGAACCCCACCAGCACGACAAAGCCGCGCCCGATGCTGCCGGTGACGCGGCCATGGACGGACACGGCGCCCCTGGATACGCGCTGGATGATTGCCCGCAATGGATCTCCTGGAAGCACGGCATGACGGCACCTCCGCCCCACCCCTCACGACCACACGGCATGACGGCATGGCTCACAGTATGCCGTTATGCCGTTATGCCGTGTTTCACTCCACGGTCACTGACTTGGCAAGGTTTCTTGGTTTGTCCACATCGCACCCCCGCCGCACGGCGATGTAGTACGCCAGCAGCTGCAGCGGGACCACGCTCAGGAGCGGCGTGAACGGGTCGATCGTCTGAGGAATGGTGAAGCTGTGATCCGCCAGTGCCGTGATCTCCTCGTCCCCCTCGGTCACGATGGCGATCACCCGCCCGCGGCGCGCCTTCACCTCTTGCACGTTCGACAGGATCTTCTGGTACACCGCATCCCGCGGGGCGATGAACACGACCGGCATCATCTCGTCGATCAACGCGATCGGCCCGTGCTTGATTTCCGCCGCCGGATACCCCTCGGCGTGGATGTAGGATATCTCCTTGAGCTTGAGCGCCCCCTCGAGCGCCACTGGGAAGTTGTAGCCGCGGCCCAGGTACAGGGCATTGGGCGCGCGCGCGAACTGTTCCGCGATGCGCTCCAGCGCCGCCGCGCGCGCCAGCACCTGGCCCAGCTGCGCGGGGAGCTTCTTGAGCGCCCGGACGATGTCCCGGCCCTGAAGCACGGACAACGACCGCAGACGGCCCAGCCGCAGCGTGAGCAGCGCCAGAGCCGCCACCTGGCAGGTGAACGCCTTGGTGCTGGCGACCCCGATCTCCGGACCGGCGTGGATGTAGATGCCGCCTCCCACCTCCCGGGCGACGGTGCTCCCCACCACGTTCACGATGCCCAGCGTGTGCGCCCCGCGCCGTTTCGCCTCCCGGATCGCGGCCAGCGTGTCGGCCGTCTCGCCGCTCTGCGAGATCCCGATCACCAGGGTCCGGTGGTCCACGATGGGGTTGCGGTAGCGGAACTCGGACGCGTACTCCACCTCCGCCGGAATCCGCGCCAGCTCCTCCAGCATGTATTCGCCGATCAGCGCGGCGTGCCACGAGGTGCCGCACGCCGTCAGGACCACGCGATCGATCGCCAGCAGCTGCTCGTTGGTGAGGTTGAGGCCGCCCAATCGCGCGTTGCCCTCGTCTTCCAGCAGGTGGCCGCGCAGCGTGAGCTCGAGGGCGTCCGCCTGCTCCATGATCTCCTTGAGCATGAAGTGCGGGTAGCCGCCGCGTTCCACGCTCGCCAGATCCCACTCAACCGTCGAGACCGATTTCTCCACCGGCTCGGTCTCGAGATCTGTCACCCGGTATCCGTCCCGGCACAGCACCGCGATCTCGCCGTCGTCCAGGTAGATCACTGAACGGGTGTGCTCCAGCATGGCGGCGGCGTCCGACGCGATGAAATACTCCTGGTCGCCGAGGCCGACGAGCAGCGGCGAGCCGTGCCGCGCCGCCACGATGGTGCCGGGCTCCCGCGAGGAAATCACCGCGATCCCGTAGGTGCCTTCCACCTGTCGCAGCGCCGCCGCCACCGCCAGCTCCAGCGAGCCGGTGAACGCTTCCTCGACCAGATGGGCCAGGACCTCGGTGTCGGTTTCGGAGCGGATCTTGTGGCCGCGCTCCCGGAGCCGCTCCCGGAGCACCCCGGCGTTCTCGATGATGCCGTTGTGCACCAGCGCGATGGTGCCGCCGCAATCGGTGTGGGGGTGGGCGTTGTCGTCCGTGGGGGCGCCGTGGGTGGCCCACCGGGTGTGCGCCAGGGCGATGTGGCCGCGCGGCAGTCGGCCATCGAGCCGTTGCTCGAGCACCGCGATCTTGCCGGCCGCCTTCTCCACCGCCAGCCGCCCATCCTGGATCACGGCGATCCCCGCCGAATCGTATCCCCGGTACTCGAGCCGCTTCAGCGCCTCGAGGACCACCGGGCCCGCGTCCTTCTTACCGACGTATCCGACTATCCCGCACATGCCGCCGTCCTTTCCCCCTCCAAGACCTCTCTCGCCGTACCGATCAGCCGCTCCGCAGTTTCCCGGTCCGGCGCCTCCGCAATCAGCCGCACAATCGGCTCCGTCCCCGAGGGCCTCACGTGGAGCCATCGGCCCGTCCACGCCAGCCGCAGCCCATCCTGCTGGTCCGGCGTGGCGTCCGGAAACCGGCGGCGGAGCTCCGCGTAGGCCAAGGCAAGATCCGAGCCACGCGCCGCCTTGGCTTTCACGATCGCGTACCGCGGCTGCTCAGCCACCAGCTGGCTTACGGTCTGCCCCGTCCGGGTCAGTAACTCCAGGACCAGGGCCGCGCCGACGGGCGCATCCCGCCCCAGATGGAGCGCCGGCAAGATAACCCCGCCGTTCCCTTCCCCGCCGATCACCGCGCCCGCGTCGCGCATGGCGCGGGCCACGTTGGCTTCGCCCACCGGCGCCCGGGTGACCTCGGCGCCACACCCGCGCGCGGCGTCCTCTACTACCAGACTGGTGGAGAGGTTGAAAACCACGACGGCGGGGCGGGCGGACGGGCGGACGGAGGCCCGGCGTCTGACCGCCTGACCGTCTGACCGCCTGACCGCCTCCTCCAGTACCGCCCTCACCGCGAACGCCAGCGTGTAGTCCTCGCCAATCGGCTCCCCCCGCTCGTCCACTAGCGCCAGGCGGTCCACGTCCGGATCCACGGCCATCCCCAGATCGGCCTTGCCTCGCCGGACCAGCTCACCCAGCGCGCCCAGGTGCTCCGGCACTGGCTCGGGCGCGCGGGGGAACCGGCCGTCCGGCTCGAGGTCCATGCCCACCACCCTGCACCCCAGCCGCCGGAGCAGCGTGGGCATGATGGTCCCACCCGCGCCACGAACACAGTCCAGGGCCACCGTGAGCTTCCGCCGGCGAATGCGCGCCAACTTGAGCGTCTTGAGCCGGAGCACCGCGGCCACGTGCCGCCGGATCGCGCCATCATCCTGAGCGACGTCGCCCACCTGGTTCCATGCGCTCCGGCGCAACTCCCCCCGCTCGACCCGTTCCACCAGGGCCCGGGCGCCGGCCCCGTCCAGAAACAGCCCATCCGGTCCCACGAACTTCAGCGCATTCCATTCCGCCGGGTTGTGACTGGCCGTGATCACGATGCCGCCGGCGGCGTGGTGATGCTCGACCGCCAGCTGCAGGGTGGGTGTCGGCACCAGCCCGCAGTCCACCACTCGACAGCCCACCGACTGTAAGCCGGCCTGCGCCGCCGCGGCGAACATGGGTCCCGACACCCGTGCGTCTCGCCCCAGCGCCACGGTGGCGTCCCGTCCCCCGGCGACCTGCTGCCCGAAAGCCGCCGCAAACCGGGCCACCAACTCCGGGTGGAACTCGGCACCCACGATACCGCGAACGCCGGACACACTGACGATCAGGCCCGTGGTCATTCGGCGTGGAACTTAGCGAGCCCGTGAGGTGATTGCACCGGCCGCGACGCGGGCCGGAACCCGCCGTCGCAAGACCGCCGGCGTGGGAATCGGGAGGTGATCGGCGTCGCGGCATACGGTCAGGAACGCGTCCACCACTCCGCGGTCCCATTGGCTCCCGGCACCCCGTCGGATTTCCTCGAGGGCTTCCGCCACGCCGCGCGGCGGCCGGTACGGCCGCCCGGTCGTCATGGCGTCGAAGCCGTCGGCCACCGAGACCACCCGGGCGTGCAGGGGGATCTGCTCCCCCCGGAGCCGGTCAGGCAGACCCCTGCCGTCCGGCCGTTCGTGGTGCGAGCGGACCACCGCCAGCACCTGAGGCGCGTGCTTGAGCAAGGGTTCCAGGATACGCGCCCCGATGACCGTATGCTGCATGATGTGCTGGTATTCCTCCTCGGAAAGCGGAGTCGGCTTTTGCAGCACCGCCTCCCGCACGCCGATCTTCCCGATGTCGTGCAGCTCGGCCCCCAGTTCGATGAGCTGGACATCGGCATGCGCCAGTCCCATCACGGCCGCGATCCGGCTGGCATAGACGGCCACCCGCGCGGAGTGCCCCTGCGTGTACGCGTCCTTGGCCTCGAGCGCGTGCGCCACCGTCTGGACGCCCTCCAGGAACAGCTCCTCGATCCGCAACGCCTGCTGGTCCACCATGTCCGCCAGCCGCTCCTGGTACTGGCGGTTCTCCAGGATCAGCCGCCGCTTCTCCAGCGCCTGCGACACCCGCGCGCGCACCTCTTCCGCCTGGAACGGCTTGGGGATGTAGTCGTAGGCTCCCGCCTGCAGGCAGGCGACGGCCATCTCCACCTCGGCTACGGCCGTGAGCATCAACACCGCCACCTCGGGCCACCGTCGCCGGATCTCGTGGAGCAGCGCCACGCCGTCCCCGTCCGGCATGCGGACATCGGTGAGCACCACCGAGGCGGGCGCGCGCTCCATGGCCGCCAGGGCTGCCCGACCGGACTCGGCCTGTTCACATCGGTATCCCACGCCTTCCAGCAGGCGCGCCAGCGCACTCCGAATGCGCGGCTCGTCATCCACCACCAGACAGCGCACGCCGTTGGAAGTCATAGAGTTAACGTACGCCGGAACCGGCGGCACGGCCAGCGGAGAAGCGGCAGGAGAAGGGCCGCGGCCGTTCTGGTGCCGCCCCTGCCGCCTCTCCCGCCTCTGCCGCCCCCAGTGTACGTTCCCATCCGCCTTGCACTTGAGCGACCGATGACCCGGATTTTCGAGTCCGACTTGGAGTTGGGGCTCGGCACCCGAGCCGTGCACGCCGGCCAGCGCCCGGACGAACCCACCGGCGCAATCATGACGCCCATCTACCAGACGTCTACCTACGTCCAGCCGGCCTTGGGACAGCACAAAGGGTTCGAATACGCGCGCACCCGGAATCCCACCCGCGACGCCCTCGAACGGAACCTCGCGGCGCTGGAAGGCGGCACGCACGGCTTCGCCTTCGCCTCCGGCCTCGCCGCCACGGATGCCGTCCTCAAGCTGCTCCAGGCGGGCGATCACGTCATCTGCGGCGAGAACGTCTACGGCGGCACCCACCGCCTCATGACCCGGGTGTTCGCCCAGCTCGGGCTCACGTTCAGCTTCGTGGATACGCGTGACCCCGCGAAGGTCGCCAACGCCGTCACCCCGGCGACCAGGATGATTTTCCTGGAGACGCCGTCCAATCCCATGATGCGGCTCACCGACCTGGCCGCGATGGGCGCCCTGGCGAACCAACGGAAGCTGCTGGTGGCGGTGGATAACACCTTCGCGACTCCGGTGTTCCAGCGGCCCCTCGAGCTCGGCGCCCACCTCGTGATCCACTCGACGACCAAGTACCTCAACGGCCACAGCGACATGGTAGGCGGCGCGGTCATCACCCACCACGATGACCTGGCGGAACGCCTCGGCTTTCTCCAGAACGCCGCGGGGGCCGTCCCCGGACCGTTCGACTGCTGGTTGGCGCTTCGCGGCACCAAGACCCTGGCGCTCCGGATGCGGCAACACGACAGCAACGGCCGCTGTATCGCCGAGTGGTTGCAGGGACACGCGGCCGTGCAGCGGGTGTACTACCCGGGTCTCGCCGACCATCCCCAGCACGACCTGGCCCGTCGCCAGATGAGCGGTTTCGGTGGTATGATCTCGCTGGAGCTGGGTTCCGCCGCCCGGGCGCGGGTGTTGGTGGAGAGCACCCGGATCTTCGCGCTCGCCGAATCCCTGGGCGGCGTGGAGAGTCTGGTGGGTCACCCGGCAAGCATGACGCATGCCAGCGTTCCCCAAGCCATGCGTGAGGCGATGGGGCTCACCGACGGATTGGTGCGGCTCTCGGTCGGGATCGAGGACGTGGACGACCTGCGGGCGGATCTGGAGCAGGCGCTGGCCAAGGCCGTGAAGTGAAACTGCCCCTGGCGGGACGCGTAGGTTAAGGGCCGACCGCCATCTGGAGGAACGATGACTGACCCCGGACTACCCGCCCCTCGGCCCCGCAAGGTGCTCTCACAGATCGCGCCGGTGGCCTGGGAACACCCGGCCGACCGCGCGGCCCTCCAGACGCTGCGCGCCATCCCGGGCTTCGACGAAGCCGTACGGAAGATTGTGGGGACCTTTGGTGAACGCGGCATTCGCCTCTTGTTTCAGGCCAACGCCGTTCGCGTCGGTCCCACGCAGTTCCCGGTGCTTCACACGCTGATGGCGGAGGTCTCCGCCACCATGGACTGGCCGGATCCGGTGGAGGTGTACGTCACCCAGACGCCGTTCGTGAACGCCGGCGCCGTGGGCGTGGACCGGCCGTTCATCATCCTCAACTCGGGCGCCGTGAGCCTGCTGGACACGGACGAGCTGCGGGCCCTCCTGGGCCACGAGCTGGGGCACGTGATCAGCGGCCACGCGCTCTACCGGACGGTGCTGATCCTGATTTTGGAGCTGGGATTTCAGAACCTGCCGTTCCTCGCCGGCATCGCGCTGCTGCCCATCAAGCTGGCGCTGCTCGAGTGGTACCGGAAAAGTGAGCTGTCCGCGGACCGCGCCGGGCTGCTGGCGGCCCAGGACCCCACCGCCACCAACCGGGTGTTCCTGAAGCTCGCCGGCGGCGGCGACATGAAGCAGATGGATCTCGACGCCTTCATGAAGCAGGCCGGCGAGTACGAGGAGCGGGGTGGCGCGCTGGATACCATCTACAAGATTCTCAACACGCTGGGCGCGAGCCACCCGTTCAACACGCTCCGGGCGGCGGAGCTCAAGCACTGGACCGATACCGGGGCGTACGAGAAGATCCTGGCCGGCGAGTACCCGCGGCGCGGCGCGGCGGAACCGGAGCGGCCGCTGACCCAGGACATCGGCGATGCGGCGGCCCACTACGCCTCCGAGGCCAAGAAGACGGTAGATCAGGTCGCGGACGCGGCGAAGCGCGCGGCGCGGGCCTTCACGGACACGTTCAAGGACACGACCAAGCGGTGAGAGTGCTGGTGGTAGGCGGCGGTGGGCGGGAGCATGCCCTGTGCTGGATGCTCTCGCGCGCCGCCGCCGTTTTTTGCGCTCCGGGGAATCCCGGCACTGCCGAAGTCGCCACCAACCTGGCCGTAGCCGCCGACCACCCGGATCAGGTGATTGGCGCCGTTCGGGAGCACCGGATCGACCTCGTGGTGGTCGGACCGGAGGCGCCCCTGGCCGCGGGACTCGTGGATCGGCTTGCCGCGCAGCGGATTCCGGCGTTTGGACCCACGGCCGGCGCCGCGCGCATCGAAGCATCCAAAGCCTTCGCCAAGGACGTCATGGAGCGGGCGCGGGTCCCCACCGCCGAGAGTCGCACGTTCACGGACCGGACGAAGGCCCTGGAGTACATCGCCGGGCATCCGGAGCCGCTGGTGGTCAAGGCGTCGGGACTCGCCGCCGGGAAAGGGGCCGTGGTCTGCCGCACGCGGGGCGAGGCGCAGGCGGCAGCACGGGACATGTTCGGCGGCAAGTTCGGCGCGGCCGGGCAGGAAGTGCTGGTCGAACGGTTCCTCGACGGGGAGGAGCTGTCCGTGCTGGCGCTGACCGACGGCGAGCGGGTGCTCATGTTGCCGCCGGCCCAGGACCACAAGCGCCTGGAGGAAGGCGACTCCGGACCGAACACCGGCGGGATGGGCGCGTACGCACCGGTCTCCCTGGCCACGCCCGGGCTGCTGGAGCGGGTGGAGCGCGAGATCTTGCTTCCCGTGCTCCGGGAGCTGGCGGCGCGGGGGGCGCGATATCGCGGGTGTCTCTACGCCGGGCTCATGATCTCGCCGGCCGGCGACCCGCTCGTGATCGAGTTCAACTGCCGGTTCGGCGACCCGGAAACGCAGGTGGTGCTGCCGGCGCTGGCGGGCGACCTGGCGGACCACTTCTGGCGCATCGGCTCGGGAGAACGCTGGCGGCCCCCGGTCGCTCAGGTGGCTGCGGACCGCGCGGCGGTCACCACGGTGCTCGTTTCGCAGGGATACCCGGACGCCCCTCAGAAAGGCGCCGCCATCTCGCTGCCGGTCACGCGTCCGCCGGACACCCTGCTGTTCCACGCCGGCTCGACGCGGGATGCCGGCGGGGCGCTCCGCGTGTCCGGCGGGCGGGTGCTGTGCGCCACCGGGCTCGGAACGGACGTCGCTCAGGCCGCCGCGCAAAGCCGCGCACTGGCCGACGCGATCCAATACGAAGGGCGAGTGTTCCGTCGCGATATCGCGTGGCGCGAGGTAGCGCGTGCCCGAGCTTCCTGAAGTCGAGACCATCGTTCGCGACCTGGCGCCCAGGCTCACCGGCCGGATCCTTCGCTCCCCCAGGCTCTTCAAGTCCGACGTGCTGCGCCGGGTGAGCCGGCGGCGTTTACTCGCCACCCTGGCAGGTAACCGCATCGAGCAGGTGACCCGGCGGGCCAAGCACGCCGTCCTCCGGTTTGCGAGCGGCCACCGGATGGTCGTCCAACCGGGGATGACGGGCAACCTGCTGGTGTACGACCGCCCGCTCACCGAACCGGAGCGGCGCTACGTTGTCTTTCTGGGCAAACTGGACGGCAAGACCACGTTCGTGTATCGCGACGTGCGCCGGCTGGGCCGCGTGTGGCTCTTGGACGAAGCCGGCTGGCAGGCCTATACTGCGCGCATCGGGCCGGAGCCCCTGGGGCCGGAGTTCGACGCGGCCGCCTTCGCCGCGCGGTTCCGTGGCACGCGGCAGGCCATCAAGAAGGCGCTCATGGACCAGCGGCGCGTCGCCGGGGTGGGTAACATCTACGCGAACGAAGCCTTGTTCCGCGCAGGAATCGATCCCTCGCGACCCGCGAACCGCCTGGGGCCGGCCGGCCTGGCCGACCTCTACCGAGAAGTCCGCGCCGTGCTGGGCGACGCCATCGCCGCCCAGGGCACGACCTTGCGGGACTACCGGACCGGCACCGGGGGGCGCGGCGGCTTTCAGTTCAAGCTCCACGTGTACGGCCGGGGCGGAGCGCCCTGCGCCCGGTGCGGCACCACCCTCCAGACCACGCACCTGATTGACGGCCGTGCCACCACCTTCTGCTGGCGCTGCCAGCGGGAGCCATGAAGGTCGCGGTCGTCTTCGATACGCCCCACGCCGGCTGGGACGACGCCGACTTCCGGCGGGAGATGGCGGCACACGTGGAAGAAGCGGAATACGAGGTGGCGGGGGCGTTGCTGGCCCGGGGCCACGAGGTGGTATTGATCGGTGTGCAGGCGGACCTCGAGCCGCTCATCCATCGCTTGCGGGAGTTCGGGCCCGACATGGTGTTCAACTGCGCGGAGAGCTTCAACGGGGATCCGGGCCTGGATTTCCTCCTCCCCGGCCTCCTCGAGGCGCAAGGATACCGGTACACCGGCTCGCCACCGCTGGCGCTGCTCACGACCCGCAACAAGGCCATGAGCAAGAAGGTGCTGGCGTATCACGGCATCTCGGTGCCGGGCTTCCGCACCTACCGCCCCGGCGAGCAGGTGGAGCGCGACCTGGACCTGGCGTTTCCGTTGATCGTCAAACCGCTGGCCGAGGACGCGTCTATCGGCATCTCGAACGCCTCGGTCGTCTCGGACCTCGCCGCGCTCGCCGAGCGCGTGACCTTCGTGCACGAGCGGTTTCAGCAGCCGGCCATCGCCGAGGAGTTCGTGGACGGCCGGGAGCTGTACGTCAGCATCCTGGGCAACGGCGAGCGCCTGGAACTCTTGCCGCTGGTGGAGATGGTGTGGGACAAGAGCAAGACCAGACCCGAGGAGCGGATCGCGAGTCGGCTGGCCAAATGGGATACCGACTACCGCGCCCGCAAGGGCATTCGTAACGTGTTCGCGCGCCCCATCTCCCGCCCGGCGCGAGAGCGGCTCGCGGCCATTTGCTCGACGGCCTACCGGGCGCTCTGGCTCCGGGATTACGCCCGCCTGGACGTCCGGCTCACGCCGGACGGGGACGTCCGGGTGATCGAGGCCAATGCCAACCCGTTCATCAGCGACGGCCACGACATGGCCAACGCCGCGGAGAAGGCCGGCATGCGCTACGAAGCCTTCGTGAACCGGATCGTGGACGAGGCGGCCCGCCGATATGAGCAACAACCGTAGGCACCGGCGGGAGCCGGCCCCGCGACCCGAGTTGCGCTGCGTCTGCGGCCACGAGCTCCAGCGGTACTGGCCCTACTGCCCGCGCTGCGGTCGCGCGCAGGTCTGGCCGGACACCGGACAGATCACCGGCGCCGAGTGTCACAGCTGCGGATGGGTGGTCTCGGACGCCTACTGGTTCTGCCCCTGGTGCGGCGCCGACATCTACGAGGAGGGCCCGTCCAGCGAGCTGCCACTCAAGGCGCCCAAGGGCTTCCGGTATCACGCGCGATGCGACTGGGGGTGCGGCGGCGGGCTGGAATACCCCATGCCCCACTGCCCGTGGTGCGGCCGCGAGCAGGCCTGGCGCGACGACCACGACTTCGAGGGCTCCTGCCCTCACTGCGGCCGCGGCGTGGACGACTGGATGACCCATTGCCCCTGGTGCGGCAGCGACGCCACCGGCCAGGATCTGATCCGGCCCGCGCTGCGGCGCCTGCGGAGGCTGCTGGGCGTTTCACGCATCAAGCCCTGGGGCTACCGGGTGCTCCTGCGCCCCGGCGTGTCGGGCGTGGACCCCCGCTGGCCCAAGATCGTGGAGATCGAGCAACGCTATGTCACGGACCGCCGCTCCCGCCTGGAGATTGACTGGTCCATGCTGGTAGGGCTGATCGCGCACGAACTGGGGCACAGCTTCCTGTACCACAACTGGCGCTGGACCCGGAGCGAGCGGTTCCGTCGCGCGTTCGGTGAGGTGTACAAGACCTACCGCGGCGTGGACAACACCTGGGTGGACTTCCAGCGCCGACGGGTGGCCACCACGCTGCCGGATCACGTCTCCAGCTACGCCGCCACTCACCCGCAGGAGGACTTCGCCGAGACCTTCCGGTTTTACGTGACCCGGCGCGGGCGGATGCGGGAGTTGTTCGCCGAGCTGGGACAGAAGCGCAAGGCGGTGGTGGTGTACGAGAAGTTTCTCACGCTGCACGACTATCTGCGGGGCAGGCGGTGAGCCCGGGCTCGGTGGCATGACGTCGCTCGCCCTCCCGCTCACCGATCTCGAGCCGTTGCGCCGGCGAGTGGCGGCGCTGACGGAGAACCGGCCCGGCGTGTACCGCATGCTGGATCCCGGCGGGCGGGTGATGTACGTGGGCAAGGCCAAACGCCTCCGCCCCCGCCTGCTGAGCTACTTCCGCGCCGCGGACACGGATGAGAAAGCCGGCCGCATCCTGCGAGCCGCCGCGGATATCGCGTGGGAGTACCAGCCCTCCGAGTTCGCGGCCTGTCTCGCCGAGCTGCGGCAGATCCGGCGCTTCCGCCCGCCGTTCAACGTCCACATGAATCGCACCCGGCGAGTCGGGTTCATCAAGGTCTCGGGCGGTCCGGCGCCCAAGATCTTCGTCTCGCGCGCCGCGCCGTCGGACGGCATGGCGCACTACGGGCCGTTCGTGGGGCCCGGCCGCCTGCTCGAAGCGGTACGGGTGCTCAACGACCTCCTGGGACTCCGGGACTGCGCGTTGGACATGCCCATCCACTACGCCCGACAGGCCGACCTGTTCGGGCCGAGCCGGCGGGCCGCGTGCCCCCGTTACGACTTCGGCACCTGTACCGGCCCCTGCGCCGGTCTGGTCAGCGAGCGCGAGTATCGGCGTCGGATCGGCGTGGCCGTAGCGTTCCTGGAAGGCCGCGGGATCGCACCGCTGGACCGCGCGGTCAATGAGATGACGGAGCTCAGCTCGGCCAACGCGTTCGAGCGAGCCGCCAGGTGGCGGGATCGGTTCGAGGCCCTCGAGTGGCTGCTGGCGGCCTCGGTGCGGGCCCGCGCAGCGGTCGAGGCCCTCACGTTCGTGTACACCGATCCCGGCGCTTTCGGCGACGCCCGGTCCTACCTCATCCGCCGCGCCACGGTGCGCGCCACGGCCCCGGCCCCGCACTCACCCCTGGAAGGCGAGGCGTTCCACGCCCTGGTGGCGGAGCACGCCGCGCCGGAGCGCCATCCGGCGGCCATTCCCACCGACGCCATTGATGAGACGTTGCTGCTGCTGAGCTGGTTCCGCCGTCACCCCGCCGCCCTGCGGCGTACCGTCCCATTACAACGCTGGCTCGAAGACGGCAGACGCCCTACGAGGGCGTAACCACCTTCTTCTCCCCCGGCTGGAGCGGCGGCATCGAGCGCTGCTGCGTCAACACCCGTTCCAAGAAGTCCATTCGCTCCGCCAGGTCCGTCATCTGATGCGCATTCTGCGCGAACACCCCTGACAGCCACTCTCGCATCTCCGCGAGCCGGGTGTCGATCAACTGTTCCAGGTCGGCCAGGCGCGACAACGCAGTGTCAAATCCGGCCAGGTCGTGAGGACGGGTCCGGGCCGGGCCGGGACGCAAGAGACCGATCGCGACCAACGCGCGTCGCGGCAAACCCGCCAGGAACCCAAGCGCGCTCATGAGGTAATGGAACGGATTCAACGTTCGCGCCAGGGCCCCGTACTGGTTGGCATCGTACACCCCGATGGCCATGTCGAGCACATCCAGGATTTCCTGGTGCGCGCCTTCGGCGTGTCGGGCGCTGAAGATGTTGTGCAGCATCTCGACGGAGCGATCGGCCGGGTGCCTCACGGAGGCGGCGGTTGACGCACCGAGGTCGGCAGCCTGCACGATTTGCGCGACCCGCGGCAACATCCGGTTGATCTCCGCGCGGGCCCCGCGGACGCCCTCCCAATCGACTGGCAGGTCATCGCCATCATCGAAGACCTGCTCGAAATAGGCCTCGACCCGCGCGCGGAAGACCCGGAGGTTGCGCGCCCGGTGGCGGTTTCTGATGATGGTCACGCGGTCGTATGGCTTCATGCCCCTACCATGGGCCGTGGCCGGACCCCCGTCAAGCCGGCGCGATGGCTCCTGACCGCCGCCCTGCAGACCCCACGTCACACTCCCCTGAAACCTGAACCGGTGCCTTGACGTATTGACCCCATGTCATTATTGTGCGCGTTCCAACGTTGACTGTAGTCATATTTGTTCTCATTCCATGGTATAAGTGATGACAGAACTTGAACTTACGCGCCGGGAACGCAAGAAAGAGGAAACCAAGGAGCGGATCTTCAAGGCCGCAGTCAAACTCTTTCGGGACAAGGGCTTCGAGGCGACGACCATCGATGACATCACCGAGCGCGCCGATGTCGCCAAGGGGACGTTCTTCAACTACTTCCCGCGCAAAGAGGCGGTTCTCGGCTACTTGCTGGAAGTCAAAATGACGGATGCGGTAGACAACGCCGAGGCCACCCTGGCCGAGCGCCGACCGGCGCGGGACAAGCTGCTCGCCCTCTTCGCGGACGTGGGCGCCGGGTTCGAGGAGGACCGCGAACTCTCCTGGTACATCCTCATGGAGAGCATGCAGCGCGCCTTCATTGTCTCCGATGACGTGCACGGCCGGTGGCACGACCTGACGAACCGCGTGATCCAACAAGGGCAGGCCGCGGGCGAGCTCCGGGCCAACGTGGACCCGAGTCGGGCGGAGCGCGTGCTGCACAGCACCTTCCTGGGCGTGTTGTTCATGTGGCTCAAGTGCTGCGATGCGGCGGCCATGGATCTGCAAACCGAGCTTACGGAGCGCCTGACGCTGGTCCTGGACGGCCTGGCGGCAAGAACGTGAGAGGTGAGACGTGAGAAGTGAGAAGGGGGACTGGGGCATCATGTTACGACGAATGATCGCGACGGCGGCGGTTGCGTTGACCTTGGCCGGTCCGCTGTGGGCGCAGTCGCGCGAAGTGCTGTCGCTCGAGCGGGCGCTGGAGATCGGGTGGGACCAAAGCCGCGCGTTGGCGGATGCCCGGCTCGGCCTGCGGGTGGCGAATCAACAGGTGCGTGAGGCCTGGGGCAGCGTGTTGCCGAACCTCTCCGCGAACGCCTCGTACTCGCGCAATCTCAAGGTCCAGCAGGCGTTCCTGCCGGCCGTGATCTTCGATCCCACCGCCTCGCCGGACGAGTTGATCCCGGTGCGGTTCGGCTCGGACAACACCTGGCAGGCCGGCCTCACGGCGGAGCAGCCGCTGTTTCAGTACAACGTGCTGATCGGCCTGAGCGCCGCCGGCCGGTACCGCGAGCTCCAGCGTGAGCAGGTGCGCGGTGTCGCCCAGGACGTGAGCACCACGGTGCGCCTGGCGTATCTGGAGGCGCTGCTGGCCGCCGAGGATGTGCGGTTGACCGACCAGAGCGTCACGCGGGTGCGCCGGACTCTGGAGGAAACCCGGGCGATGAACAGCGCCGGGCTCGCGAGCGACTACGACGTGCTCCGGCTGGAAGTCCAGCTCGCCAACCTGGAGCCCAACCTCCGGCGGGCGGAGAACGCCATAGCGGCGACCAAGCGGGTGCTGCTGGTGGCCATTGGCCGGGATCCGCGCACGGCCGACGCGATCGAACTGGAGGGGCGGTTGACCGACGTGAACGTCGCCGACGTCGCGGCGAACGCCCCGGCCAACGCCGAGCTGCTGCGGCAGGCGGGGGCCAACGGGGTCGGCTCGGCGGGGGCGCCGGACGCGGAGCAGGATTACCAGCTGGCGCTGTCGGAGCGAAGCCACGTACGGCAGGCGCGGCTCAACGTGGAATTGGAGCGCGCCCGCCTCGCTTCGGAGCGCGCCGAGTATTTCCCCAAGCTGACGCTGTTCTCGAGCTACAACGTCACGGCGCAGCAAAACGGGACGCCGGACTTCTTTGGCGCCTCCCGGCAGCGGGCCTCGTTCGCCGTGGCCGGGATCCGGGTGGAGCTCCCCATCTTCAACGGCTTCGCCCGTGAGGCCCGGGTCCAGCAGGCCGGCGGCCTGGTGGCCCAGGCGGCCACCCGGCTGGAGCAGCTGGAGCACGAGACGGCCCGTGATGTGCACACCCTGACGGCCGACGTGCGCGAAGGCCGCCTCCGGGTGGACAGCCAGCGGCGCGCCGTGGCGCAGGCCCAGCGGGGCTATGAGATCGCGTCCGCGGAGTACCGGGCCGGCCTCGGCTCCCAGCTCCAGATCACCGATGCAGAAGTGGCGTTACGTCAATCCGAGTTCAACCATGCCCGCGCGGTGTACGACTACCTCGTCGCCAGCGCGCGGCTCGCCGCTGTGGTGGGGAATGCCCCGAGCGGTGATATGGCGCTCCGATGAGCGCGGGACGTTCGACGATGATACGCATGCGTAAGAGCACACGGGTGTGGCTGTCCGCCGTCGGCGTATTGGCCACGGCGGGAGTGTGGGCGGCCGGGCGGTCAGCTGGCGGCGAGACGGCGGACACCGAGACGGCTCCTGACGCCGCGCGGGTGGTGAACGTTGAGGTGCTCACCGCGACGCCCGGGTCGTTTGTGGACTACATCCGGGCGACCGGAGAGGTCGAGGCCTTGAGCGACGTCACCCTGTCGGCGGAGGAGACCGGAGTGATCCGGGAGTTCTTCGTCGCCAAGGGCGCCTGGGTGGAGCAAGGCAAGCCCATCGCCAAGATTGACGACGCGGTGCTCAAGGCCCAGGTGGAAGAAGCGCGTGCCGCGGCGGGCCTGGCCCGGGAGCAATACGCGCGCCAGCGGCGCGTCTGGGAGGAGAGCCAGGTCGGCAGCGAGATCGCCCTGCTGCAGACGCAGTCGCAAGCGGAGGCCGCGGCCGCCCGGCAGGCGGCCCTGGAGTCGCGCCTGGAGCGGACGGTCATCCGGGCGCCGCTGAGCGGGGTGTTCGACGAAAAGACCATGGAAGTGGGCGAGATGGTCATGCCCGGCGCCCGGATCGGGCGGGTGGTGGCGACCCACCAGCTCAAGGTGTCCGCGGGCATCCCGGAACGGTTCGCCGCGGAGCTCAAGCGCGGCGCCCAGGCCCGCGTCACGTTCGACATCTTCCCCGGCCGCGAGCTGGTGGGAACCGTCAGCTTCGTGGGCAGCACCGTGGACGCCGAGAACCGCACGTTCCCGGTGGAGATTGTGCTGGACAACCCGCGGCGCCTGATCAAGCCCCAGATGGTGGCCAGCGTTCAGGTGATGCGGGCGCGGCTCGAGGGCGTGATCGTGGTGCCGCAGGACGTGGTGCTGCGCACCGAGGCCGGATACCAGGTGTTCGTAGTGGTTGATCGGGACGGCCAGCCCGTGACCGAGGCCCGCCCGGTGACGCTGGGCCCGTCCTACGGAAACCGCGTGGTCATCACTGAAGGGCTGACCGCCGGGGATCGCCTGGTGATCGTGGGCCAGCGCCTGGTGGACCCGGGGAGCCGCGTCCGGATCGTGGAGGCCCCGGCCGAGGAGGTAAAATGAGCGGCGGCGGGGGAACCAGGTTCAAGGAGTTCGGGCTCACCTCCTACGCCATTGACCACCCTACCAGCGTGGTGGTCCTGGCGGCCTTCCTGGCGATCCTGGGGATCGGGTCCTACCTCACGATTCCCAAGGAGTCGTCGCCCGAGATCGTGGTTCCCAACATCATCGTGAACACGATCTATCCCGGCGTGGCGCCGGGCGACATGGAGACGCTGGTGACGCGGCCGCTGGAAGAGGAGCTGAACACCATCGCCGACGTCAAGACCATCTCATCCACCTCCGTCGAGGGATACTCCAGCATCAACGTCGAGTTCGAGGCCGGGGTGGACATGAATGAAGCGCTCCAGCGGGTCCGTGAGAAGGTGGACATCGCCAAGCCGAAGCTGCCGGCGGCCGCTGAAGAGCCCGGGATCTTCGAGATCAACTTCTCGGAATTCCCCATCATGCAGGTCAACATCGCGGGCCCGTACAGCCTCGAGCGCCTGCGGCAGGTGGCGGAGGACCTCCAGGATAAGCTGGAGCAGATCCCCAGCGTGCTGGAGGTGCAGCTTGCGGGCGGCTTGGAGCGCGAAGTCCAGGTGGACGTGGACCTGGCGAAGCTCAAGTATTACGGCCTGGCGTTCGCGGACGTGATTGACGCGATCGCCGGCGAGAACGTCACCATTCCCGGCGGGTCCATCGAGGTCGGGGACGTGAAGTACCTGGTGCGCGTGCCGGGCGAGTTCGCCACCACGGCGCCCATTGCCGACATCGTGGTGACCGCCAAGAAGGGCCGCGCCATGTACGTGCGCGACGTCGCGACCGTGGATTTCGGCTACAAGGAGCGCGGCTCGTACGCGCGCCTCGACGGGCAGCCGGTGGTGTCGCTCGCCATCAAGAAGCGGGCGGGCGAGAACATCATCGAGACCGCCGAGGCGGTCCGGCGGGTCGTGGCCGAGGTGGAGCCCGCCTTCCCACCCGGCACGGTGGTCAAGGTGACCTCCGACCAATCCGAAGACATCCGCGAAATGGTGGGGAGCCTGGAGAACAACATCATCTCCGGACTGATCCTGGTGGTCGCGGTGCTGTTGTTCTGGCTGGGCGCCCGCACCGCATGGTTCGTGGGGCTCGCCATCCCGACCTCCATGTTCATCTCGTTCGCCATCCTCAAGACGTCCGGCGTCACGATGAACATGGTGGTGCTTTTCAGCCTGATCCTCGCGCTGGGCATGCTGGTGGACAACGCCATCGTGGTGGTGGAGAACACCTACCGGTTCCGGGAGCAGGGATTCGACCGGGTCTCGGCCGCCAAGTACGCCACGGCGGAGGTCGCGTGGCCCATCATCGGCTCCACGACCACGACCCTGGCCGCCTTCCTCCCCATGGCGTTCTGGCCGGGCATCGTGGGCGAGTTCATGCGTTTTCTGCCGATCACGCTCATCGTCACGCTCAGCTCGTCGCTCTTCGTGGCCCTGGTGATCGTGCCGGTGGCGTGCTCCTTGCTGTTGGACTCGGAGAACGTCCGGCGGCCGCCCATGGCGCCGGCCATGCGCCGGCTCCTGGCGGGCGGCGCCGGCCTGGTATTCCTGGTGCTGCTGGCCGTCAACTGGTTGGCGGCCGTGCTCCTC
Source organism: Gemmatimonadales bacterium (assembly GCA_035287045.1). Classification (GTDB taxonomy): domain Bacteria; phylum Gemmatimonadota; class Gemmatimonadetes; order Gemmatimonadales; family GWC2-71-9; genus JACPAP01. The sequence continues at coordinate 29,611 of DATECF010000125.1, forward strand.
GCCCTCACCGCCGTCGCGCTCTACGGGTTCCACCGCTTCGTGGGCGTCCGGAGCGCGCAGTGGGTGATGAATCGCGCCATCCCGGCCGTGGTCGACCAGTATGAACGCGTCCTGCGATGGTCGCTGGACCACCACCGCCGGATCGTGGGCGGCGCGGCGGCGGCGTTCGTGGGCGTGATCCTCGTGTTCGGGTTCCTCAACGCCGGGATTGAGTTCTTCCCCGAAGACATTCCTCCGGCCACCGTGTACGTGCAGGTGGAGGCCCCGCTGGGCACCCGCGTGGAGCAGACCGACGCCATCGTGCGGCGCATCGAGGAGGAGCTGCGGAGCATGACCGGCCGGGAAGACGTCCAGTCGGTCGTGGCCACCACCGGCTCCATTGTCACGGCCAACTTCACCGGCCAATCCAACGGGACCCACCTGGCCACCGTGGCCGTGAACTTCGTGGACTACAAGCTTCAGGAGCACGACGTCTTCGAAACGATTGAGCGCATGCGCCAGACCGTGGGCCGGAACATCGCCGGCGCCGACATTTCGGTGGAAATGCAGAACATGGGGCCGCCCACGGGACGCGCCGTGACGGTCGAGATCAGCGGCGAGGACCCCGAGGTCCTCCGGCGGCTGGGCGACAGCCTGGTGCACCGGCTGGAGAGCTCCGCGCTGTTCGCCAAGCTCGACGGCCTCGAAAGCGACATGGCGGCCGGCCGGCCGGAGCTGGTGATTGACGTGGACCGCGAGAAAGCCGCGCTCTACGGGCTGAGTACCCGCATGGTAGGTGCCACCGTCCGAAGCGCCATCAACGGGACCGAGGCGTCGAAGTTCCGGGACGGCAAGGAAGAGTACGACATCACGGTGCGACTGGCCAAGGCCTACCGGGAGGACCTGAGCTCCCTGGCCGACCTCACGGTGGTGGATGACGGCAAGCAGGTCCCGCTGTCGTCCATCGCGAGCTGGTATGTGGGGAATGGCTTCGGCGACGTGAAGCGGAAGGACCTGGACCGCGTCGTCACCGTGTCGTCCGACGTGCGGACCGGCCACAACGCCAACGCGGTGCTCGCCGAGGTCCAGCGGGAGCTGGCCGACCTGCCGGCGTCCCTGCCGGCCGGGTATCAGATGAGCTACGCCGGACAGCAGCAGGAACAGCAGGAGTCGCAGTCGTTCCTGACGGGCGCGTTCTTCCTCGCGCTCATGCTGATCGGCTTCATTCTGGTGGCGCAGTTCGACTCGGTGACTCGGCCGATCATCATCATGACGTCGGTGATCATGTCCACGGTGGGCGTGCTCATCGGCCTGATGGTGTTCCGTATGCCGTTCGGGATCATCATGACCGGCATTGGCGTGATCAGCCTGGCGGGTGTGGTGGTGAACAATGCCATCGTGCTGCTGGACTACACCGACACCCTGCGCACCCGTGACGGCCTGTCGTTGCGGGAGGCGGTGATCGCCGCCGGCCGGACCCGCTTCCGGCCGGTGTGGCTGACCGCGATCACGACCGTCTTAGGGCTCGTGCCGCTGGCGACCGGGTTCAACTTCGACTTCATCGGCCTGTACACCCGGCTCGCACCGGACATCTACCTGGGCGGTGAGCAGGCGGCGTGGTGGGGCCCCATGGCCATCGCGGTCATCGCCGGCCTGATCTTCGCGACGTTCCTGACGCTGATCCTGGTGCCGGTGCTCTACACCGTGATCTCGGAGTTCGAGGTGACCGTCCGGGAACGCCTGATGCCCGCGGCGCCATCGCGATCGGGGTCCGAGCCCGGCGCGCCGTCGCGACGCCCGGAGCGGCCCGCATCGGAGCCCATGCCGGCGTAACCTCTCACGAGACCGCAAACCTGAGGGGCCGGCGGACGGGTGCACCGTTGCCGCCGGCCCCTCTTGCTTGGCTTCGTGCCCCGTGCGCCTACCGCTCGCCTTTCGGCGTGGCTTTCCTCGGCCGCTTCCGCAGCCGCCGCTTGCCAAAGGACTTGCGCCACCGCTTCCCGCGCTCCGTTTTCCGATCCCCTTTACCCACCGTGCCTCCAGGAGTTGAGTGACATCGTGCCCGCAAGCTATCTCGGCCGTCTTGCCTGTAACAGTGGCGCGCTTGACAGCAGCACGCGACGGCGACCCATTGAACCGAGCCGCACCGCATGTTCCGAACCCATGTCAGGAGTTTCTTCGCGATGACCTCGCTTCAGCCGGCCCGCGTCCTGCTCTTTTCACTGGCGCTCGCCTCGTCGGCGTTGGCGCAACCGCCCGGAAGCCCCACCCGCCCGCGGCAGGTGGTGGCGCCCGTGGACCCCACACGGGCCGAGTCGCTGTACGTGAGCAGTCGTCCGGAAGACCACCCGATGGGCAACTACGCCCGGGACATGGCCCTCAAGGCCCGAACCGACAGCGTCTTCCGCGCCCGGAGCCAGGGCGTCATGGACTTCCAGAAAGTCAGGTACCGCAGCAAGGTGGGCGACCTGGACATCCCCGCGTACCTCTGGCAGCCGATGCGCAAGCGAGGACCCAGGGGCCACGCCGCCATGATCTGGGTGCACGGCGGGGTGCACGGGAACGTGGACCTGGGGTTCCAACCGTTCGTCCGGGAGGCCATCGAGCGCGGCTATGTGATCATCGCGCCCGAGTACCGTGGCAGCACGGGGTATGGCCGCGAGTTTCACAACGCCATCGACTACGGCGGGCACGAGGTGGACGACGTGATGACCGCCTACGACTGGCTGGTGAAGAACCTCCCCCACGTGGACCCGGATCGTGTGGGCATGATGGGCTGGAGCCACGGCGGATTCATCACCCTGCACTCGGTGCTGCGCGACCAGCACCCGTTCAAGGCCGCGGCCGCGATGGTCCCGGTCACCAACCTGGTGTTCCGGCTGGGGTTGAAGGGGCCGGAATACCAGCGCTATTTCGCCACCCAGGCCCGGATCCGGGGCCTGCCGTTCGAGCAGCCGGACCTCTACATCGAGCGATCACCCGTCTACCAGGTGCCCAAGCTCCAGATCCCGCTCCTGGTGCACGTGGCGACCAACGATGCGGACGTGGATTTTGTCGAGGACCAGCAATTGATCTGGGCCCTCCGCGCGCTGAAGCCCGATCTCGCCGAGACCAGGATCTACGTGGACCCGCCGGGCGGGCACAGTTTCACCCACCAGATGAGCCGGAACCTGGAGCTTGCCGGCACGCCCGAGCAGCGGGACTCGTGGAACCGGACGTGGGCGTTCTTCGAGTGGATTCTCCGGCCCTACGAGGATCGTTCGGGGCGGCTGTAGCTCTCCCTGAGCAGCGTGTCCACGTCCAGCGACCGCGTCACCATCGCCAGCGACCCGTCGGACCCGCGCGGCCACATCTCCCGGGGCCGGTCCCAGTACAGCTCCAGCCCGTTGGCATCGGGATCGCGCAGGTACAACGCCTCGCTGACGCCGTGGTCTGACGCACCGTCCAGGGGAATCGCGGCGGCCATCAGTCGCCGGAGCGCGTCCGCCAACGCCACGCGCGTGGGGTAGCGGATGGCGACGTGATACAGCCCGGTCGAGCCGGCCGGAGGCGGCGCGCCTCCGCGGCTTTCCCACACGTTGAGGCCGATGTGATGGTGGTATCCGCCGGCCGACAGAAATGCGGCCCCGGCGCCGTATCGCTGGGTCAGCTCGAATCCGAGAACGCCTTGGTAGAATCGCACGGCCCGCTCGAGGTCGGCCACCTTGAGATGCACGTGGCCGATGGTGACGCCGGGATCAATCGGGCGGAAATCGCGTGACGTCATGAGCGCCGTGTCTTAGGATCAGAAACCGAGCGCCAGGGCGGTCGCGGGCGCGATCCAGCGGACCAGCATGCAGTCCGTGGGCGGGGTCAGCGGATCTGCGGCAGCAGGGCGAAATCGAAGGAGAGGACCCCGTCCCCGCAATCCGCCGTGTACCGCGTATAGGCCGACGCGTAGCCCGGCGCCTGGACCGTGATCGCCAGGTCGGCACAGTCCGTCGGGCGCACGCGCCGGGTGCGGCCCACCGCGAACCGGCCCGCGGCGTTGGTCTTCACCACCGACTGGCCGGCCCCGAGCGTCGCGGGCCACTGGACGTTTACCTCGGCGCTCGGGATCGGGACCTTTCGACCGACTGTCTGGACGGTGCCCTGCACCTGGATGGTCCGCTCCGGCGTCCGACCGCAGGCCGCGAGACTCAACAGCACGACCGGCCCCAGCAGCCGGCCCATTCGTCCCCGCGGCAGCAGCCCAGGTGGTGATGGCATGCGCAGCACGTTAAACGGGCCATCACGTTCCCTCAAGCTCCTGGGCCCACGCGCAGCTCGCTCCAGCGCACCCGCCCGGCCTGGACCGCGTCGCGCACCCGGCGTTCCCGGGCCGTCAGGTCCGAGCCGGCGGTTTTCACTTCGACGAACACGATGTCGCGGACCGGCCCGTCGTTCAAGCCGTCGAACACCACAAAATCCACCGGGCTCCCGAGAAACCGGACGTCTTTGGGGTTGAACGGGAATTCCGGCAGGTAGGGCACGACCTGCTCGAACACTTTGCCGACCGTGACCGCCTGGCTGCGTTGCACCGCGTCCTGGCGAATGGACCGGGTGTAGCGGGCCTTCCACCAGAGCGCGTACAGCGCCGCGAGCAACAGGCCAAGAATGAGCCCAATGGCCAGGCCGATGGTCGGGTTTGCTACCATGGCACCCTCACGGTCCGATCACGCCGGGTCCTCATGCGGTTGGGTAGGGGTGGGGGCGGCCGGAAGGGATGGCAAGGCCGGGCGTCGCAATTCGGCCTCCACGATGCTCTGCCCTTCGAGCAGCAAGTCCACCGCCTCGCCCACGGCCCGGGCGGCGCCAAGATCGGTGGTCAACGACTGCACGCTTCCGCTCCCGCTCCGCAGACGCAACAGCCCTAGGCGAATGTTCTCGAGCGCGGCGACCACATCCGCCAGTTGCTTCTGCACGGTATCGCGCTCGTCACGCAGCGCGCGCGCGACCCGGTCGGTGGAATCCACGCCACGTCGCACGGGACCGTCCGCTACGACTTCCTGGAGCTCCTCGAGGCGCGTCCGCATCCGCTGGGCATCGGCCTCCAGGCGGTGCACGACGGCAGGGAGATCACCGAGATGTTTGCGGGTTGTCTTGGGGAGCTCCGCGAACAACTGCTCCGCCGCCATCGCGATGGCCAGCTCCGTGGGGCGGTGGGTCATGGCCTGCGGGATCGCCCGCTTGGGAAGGACGGCGCGCGCGATCCGAAACAACAGCCGGCCAATGGGCCCGGTCCACAGATTCCCCCAAAACTCGATGTCAATGTCCCGGCGCCGCTGTAGCAGCGCGACGTAGCCAAGACCAGGCACTGAGCTTAGCGCGAATAGAGCGGCGCTTACGTCGAAGCGACCCGTGACGAACAAGAGCAGCAGGCTACTCCCGAATCCTACGCCCGACAGGATCCCGGTGATCCGCTCCAGGATTGAGGGCCGAGGACTCACGCTGAAGGCGCGCTCTTCACGCCCTCGCTCGATTTCGGTCTTGAACGCGACCGCCAGGTCGCTATGCTCGAACCCGGCCTTGAGCAATCGCCGCGCGCGGCCGGCCAGGATGCCTGCCGGCACCAGCACAAGCCCGGAGAAGAAGGTCGCGAACCCGGGCTCCAATGCCAGGAAGAAGTTGGCGACGTTGATCGAAACAATCACCAGGGCCGGCGGAATCAGGAGCACTCCGGGGCCGTCAATCCGCGCGTCGTGTTTGACGAACGCGCGCAGGGCCACCGGCAGCTCCTTTCGATGTTCGAGCGTGGCCGCGAGTTGTTCGGCCAGCTGCGCGGCCCCCGCCGGCCGTTCCGCGGGATCCTTGCACAGGCAGGCGTCCACGATGCGCGCAATCCGACGAGGCACGGCCGGCGCGTGCTCCGCGATGGGCGGAGCGGGCTGGGTCAGGTGCTTGGCCAGCACCTCGGCGGACGTGGCACCGGCAAACGGCACCCGGCCCGAGAGCGCGTAGAACGCCACCGCCCCGAGGGCGTAGAGATCGCTCTGGGCATCAACCCGTGCGCCGCCCGCCTGTTCCGGGCTCATGAACTCGGGCGTACCGACTACCTCACCGGTCTGCTGGGTGGCAGCGTCCTGCTGGAGGCCGGCGATCCCGAAATCCGCCACCAACGCCCGGCCGGTGGCGGCTTCGAGCAGGATGTTGTCGGGCTTCACATCCCGATGCACCACGCCCTGCTCGTGGGCGTATCCCAGCGCCCACGCCACCTCCCGCAGCATGCGGGCGGCCTCCGACGGCGGCATCGGCCCGCGGTTCCGGATTCTCGCGCCCAGCGTCTCGCCATCCACATAGGCCATGGCGAAGAACACGAAGCGATCCACCTCATCGACGGTGTAAATCTGGACGATGTGGGGATGCGACAGCCGGGCGGCGGTCCGCGCCTCGCGGAGGAATCGCTCGCGGAGACTCGCCACTGCGGCAAGCTCCGGGGGGAAGAGCTTCAACGCCACGGGCCGGTCGAGCCGTACTTCCCGGGCCAGGTACACGATGCCCATGCCGCCGCGCCCGATCTCGCGCTCGAGCGAGTACCGTCCGGCTAGCGCGGTTTGGAAGGCGACGAACAGGTCGTCGTAGGGGCCGGGGGTGCCGGAGGTCACGGGCTTCGGCTGGCTCACCATCGCGTTGGAGCCTCCTCCGGAAGACGCTCGATAACCACGCCGCGCTCCCGGACCTGCGGTGGCGGTTCCCGAAGCCACTGCTTGCTGCCGCGCGCCGTGACGCGCACCATGGCGGCACCCGGCTCGAACCGCGCCAGACGCTCAGGCGAGAGCACCGCCACCAGCGAATCCCGCCTGGGTCTGAAGTCAAACACGGGATCCCAGTTCCGCGGCACCTCCTTGAGGGCGAGCGTCTCGGCGCGTTCGCCCTGAATCAGCTCGATTCGCAGCTCGACAAACGTGCGCCCCCAACTCTCGACGTTGGCCCGTACCGTTGCGCCGTGGCCGCGTTGGTCGGCCGGCATCCGCTCCCCCGGATCAGGCGAGTGAGCGGAACAGCTCCACGTAGCTCCGGACCGCGCCGTCCATCCCCGCGACGTTGGGATTCGCCGACTCGATGATGAAGTACTCATCCGGCGCGTGCGCGCCGCCCCCGTGTCCCACGCCAAACTGCCCCGCCGCCAGCCTGAGCGGAGCGCCGGTGAAGGTGACGCCGGGCCAGGAGCCCGCGAGCCTGGGCCAGAGGACCGGCTCGATCCCCAGCTTCCGATAGGCGGCGATCTGGCCCTGGATCAACCTGGAATCCGGCGACGTTTCGGTGGGATCGTATCCGCCCGTCATGGTCACTTCGATGTCGCCGAAGCCGTGCTTCGCGAGATGGGCTCTGAGCAGCTCCAGCGTGCCTTTGGCAGTCATGTCGGGCACCAGGCGCATGTCGATCTTGGCGACCGCGCGGTGAGGCAGGATGGTCTTGCCCCCAGGCCCGGTGTAGCCGCCCACCAATCCCTGGATGTTGATGGTCGGCTGGGTCACAAGGCGCACCAGCGAGTCGTGCCAGGATTCGTCCTTGAACCAGCGCTCCACGCCGAGCGTCGCTTTGGTGGCTGCCTCGTTGCGCTTGGGAATGGAGGTCCCGAGGATGGCCCGTTGCGCCGCCGTCAGCGGCTTCACCCGGTCGAAAAAGCCCTCGACGGCCGGCGTGTGGCCATCGGCCTCGACCAGGGTGTGCAGCGCCTGCACCAGGTGCCAGGCGGGGCTGTCGATGTGGGCAAAGAGGCTCGAATGCACGTCCTTCGTGGGCCCGCGCCCCCACTGCTCCCCGCTGGAGACCAGCTCCAGCTCGACGATGCCTTTGGCGCCCAGGTTGATCGTGACCGAGCCGTCCAGCTCCTGGTTGCCCAGCGGGATGATGACGCCCACGCACTTCTTGAGGGCGGCCTCGACGTCCGGTCTGAACACGATCTGCGAGAAGTTGGGCGAGCCGATTTCTTCCTCCCCCTCGGCGACCAGGACCAGGTTCACCGGCAGCTTCTGGCCGGCTGCCCGGTAGGCGTGCAGGGCGGCCAGGCAGGCGATCTGCGGCCCCTTGGTGTTGGTGGCCCCGCGCCCAACGATGATCTTGCCCATCCCCGGCCTGTCCACCAGACGGCCCTCGAGGGGCGGCGAGCTCCACTCGGCGGGATCGAACTGTTTGACGTCGTACATGAAGTAAATGCCCAGCGAGTTCGGCGCGCCGGCGTCCAGCGTGGCAAACACGCCCGGCTTGCCGTTGGTCGGCACCACCTCGACCCGCTGAAACCCGGCGTCGCGTGCGAGCTGGGCCATATACTCCGCGCCCCGTGGATAGCCTCGGTCCTCGGCGGCGATGGAGGGAAACGCGATCCAGTCCTGGAGCGTTTTCACCGTGACGTTGTGCCGGGCCGCGATCTGCGCGATGACCGGATCCTGCTGCGGTGCGGCGACCAGGGAGTCGGGGAAGCGCCCGCCCAGGGCGAACAGCGCCGCTCCCGCCGTCGCGCCGTGAAGAAAGTCCCGCCGATTGACCTCGTTGGACGCCATCATGCCTCCGCTCGGGTTAGCTGCCGTGAAGGGGGTCGGCCACCGAATGTGCCGCGGGAAGCAGCGATGTCAATGCCGCAGCGTCGTCCTAGCGGACGTATTGGTTGAAGAACGCGATCGTCCGCTCCCAAGCCAGCTTGGCCGCCGCCGCATCGTAGCGCGGCGTCGTGTCGTTGTTGAAGCCGTGCTGGGTGCCGGGATAGAGGAAGCGCTCGTAGGTGACGTTTGCCGCCTTCAGCGCCCGTTCGAACTCCGGCCACCTCGCGTTGATGCGCTCATCCACCTCGGCCGACTGCACCATCAGGGGACAGGTGATTTTCGCCACGTCTTCCGTGTTCGGGGGGGAACCGTAAAAGGGCACGCCGGCGGCCAGGTCGCTGCCCAGGCGCGTGGCCAGGTAGTTCACCATGCCGCCCCCGTAGCAGAAGCCCACGGCGCCGATCTTGCCCGTGCCCTCGGGACGCCCTTTGAGAAACGCGGCCGCGGCGATGAAGTCTTCGCGCGTCTTGGCCTGGTCGAGCTGCGGAAACAGCTGGCGCGCCCGGTCTTCGTCGCCCGGGTAGCCGCCCAGCGGAAACAGCGCGTCGGGCGCGAACGCCACGAAGTTGTCGAGGGCCAGGCGCCGCGCGATATCCTCGATGTGGGGGTTGAGCCCACGGTTCTCGTGGATCACCAGGATCCCCGGCCGCTTGGCCGTGGCCCCCGCGGGGGTCACGAAGTACCCACGCCCCTTGCCGTAGCCGTTGGGTGAGTCGTACTCCAGATACTCGGCCCCGATCCGCGCATCGTCGGTCGGCACCACCTGGGCCTCGGCGAACTTGGGGCTCAGTTGGTCGAGGAGCATGGCCGCCGTCACGCCCCCCACGGCGTACTTGGCGGCCTGGTCGAGAAACCCGCGGCGGTCGAGGTCACCGTGGACATAGGCGTCAAACAGGATGAGCAACTCCTGATCGAAATCGTGTGCGGTTTTCCGTTCCATAGGTGCCATCCTCCGAGAACAGATGTTGCATCTAAAAAGGACCGCATCTCGCTGCACCGTCAAGCCTTGCGTCCCCAAACAGACCCAAGCCCTCGATCGTGCCCTACTCCCTCAGGGTGGGCAGTTGGCGCTGGTCGGCCTGGGCTCGCGCGCGCTCTCGGGCATCGGCGGCATCGAAGGTCTGCCACAGGTTCCAGGCCCAGAGCGCCGCCCCAATCGCGAACAGGACGCCCCCCACAGCCATGATCCACCGGCCGGCCGCGCCGGCATGCGGTTGCACCAGGAAGCCAACCACGAGCCCGCCCAGGCCGACGTTGGCCAGGAACAGGTGCGCCACGGCCAGGCGCGCGCTGTGTAACGGATGCCCGAACAATCGCGGAAGTAGTTGGTAGCCGACACCGAAGACCAGCATCGTCAGGAAACCGGCCACGTTCATGTGGGCGTGGGCCGGACGGTAGATGATCCACTGGGGGTACACCGCGATCCCGACGCCGAGGGCGATCCCGGCCGCGAACCAGAGCACCGACGCCCGAATGAACCCTTTGATGAACCATTCCATGTGGTTTCCTTCCTCGATTCAACTCACCCCACCGCAACGGGGCGGGTAGGATCCGTGATCCACTCACTCCACGACCCGGCATACAGCCTCGCCTCCCCCAACCCGGCATGCGCCATCGCCAACACATCGTGCGCCGCGGTCACTCCGGACCCGCAGTAGCACCCCGCTCGATCCGCCGCGACCCCGCCGAGTAAACCCAGGTAACGCCGCCGCAACTCCTCCGTGGACCTGAATCGGCCGTCTGGCTCCAGGTTCTCCACGTACGGCGCGGACACCGCCCCCGGGATGTGCCCGGCCACTGGATCAATGGTCTCGTTTTCTCCGTGATACCGGTCCGCATTGCGGGCGTCCAGCACCCGACACGCGGCGTCGGTCCGGGCCTGCTCCACCTGCCCGGCCAACCACACCAGCTCCGGCCGCTCGCGCGCCACGAATTGCCGCTCCGGGCGGCGCTCCGGACCCGCGCGAACCGGCAGTCCGCGCGCTTGCCAGAGCGGCCACCCGCCGTCCAGCACCGCCACCGCATCGTGACTCAGCCACCGCAGCAGCCACCACAACCGCGCGGCCATGGAGCCGCCGCTGTCGTCGTACGCCACCACCTGTACGCCCTGGCCAATGCCCCAGCGCGAAAGCGTCGCCGCGAGAGCCGCCACCTCCGGTACCGGATGCCTCCCGGTCTCGCCCCGTACCACCGGCCCCGACAGATCGTCGCCGATGTCAGCGAAGACCGCCCCGGCGATGTGCGATTCGGCATACGCGCTTCGCCCAAACGCGAGATCCGCCAGGCGATACCGGCAGTCCACGATCGCCCACGTGGGATCGCCCAGGTGCTCCGCGAGGCGCTCCACCGCAATCAGCGTGTTGTATCGCGTCACCGGCAGTCCTTCATGACTCTGGTGGACGCCCCGGCCGCCAGGGCGTAGCATTGCGGCAACGGGCACTCCATAACAGCAGGAGAAGGTCGTATGCGAGTCGTCCTATGGGCAAGCTGCCTGACCCTGAGCGTCGCCATGCTGGCCCCGTCTCGCGCGCCCGGCCAGCAGCCGCCCGCGCCCGCGGTCATGACCATGGCCCTCACTGGGGACGCCATCATCACCCGCCGCCTTTCGACCTACCGCGAACCGGGCTTCCTGCAGATGATCGAGATGATCCGCGGTGCGGACGCCGCATTCACCAATCTCGAAATGCTGTTCCACGACTACGAGCCCTATCCCATGCATCAGAGCGGCGGCACCTACATGCGGGCCGAGCCGGCGCTGGTGAAAGAGCTGGTGTGGGCCGGCTTCGACCTGGTGTCCATGGCCAACAATCATACCGGCGACTACGGGGTCGACGGGATGCGACTCACCCGGCGGTACGTTGAGGCGGCCGGCCTGGTGGGCGCCGGCGTGGGCGAAGAGCTGGCCGAGGCGCGCGAAGCCCGGTTCTTCGAGACGGCCAACGGGCGCGTGGCCCTGATCTCGGTGGCCTCCACCTTCACCGAGCATTCCGCCGCTTCCGCGCCACGCGCCGCCGTGCGCGGCCGCCCCGGCCTCAATCCCCTGCGCCACCGCACCATCCGGATCGTGACCCGGGATCACCTGGAGCGCCTGCGCACGCTGCTCCGGGACATGGGCATCAACGCCCCGACCCGTGGCGATACCCTGCGGGCATTCAACACGCAGTTCGCCGTGGGCGACGCGCCGGGCATACGGACGTTCCCCAATCCTGCAGACGTGGAGGAGATCGCCGCGGTGGTCCGGAACGCCAGCCGGCTCGCGGATATCGTCCTGGTCACCATTCACGCGCACGAGCGCGGCGCCAGCAACGCCGAGCCCGCCGAGTTCTTGCCGGCCTTTGCCCGCGCGATGGTGGACGCTGGCGCCGATCTCTTCGTCGGCCACGGGCCCCACGTGCTGCGCGGCATCGAGCTGTACAATGGGAAGCCGATCTTCTACAGCCTGGGCGACTTCATGTTCCAGAACGAGACCGTGCTGCGCTTGCCGGATGAGAATTACCGGCCGTACGGCCTGGACCAGAACGCCGGCGTGGCGGACTTCAACGACGCCCGCTACGCTCGGGGCACCCGCGGCTTCCCCACGCAGCGGGAGATCTGGGAATCGGTGGTCGTCATACTGCGATGGCGCGGTAACGAAGTGGCCGCGATCGAGCTCCATCCCATCACCCTGGGGTTCGGCCAACCCGAGTCAGCGCGCGGGCGCCCCATGCTGGCCGACCGGGAGCTGGGCCGGAAGATCATCGGCGACCTGGTCGAGCGGTCTCGGCCGTTCGGGACCAGCATCGAGTGGCGCGACGGGGTGGGCGTGGTCACGGCGCGCAGGGCGCTGCGGTAGGTCAAGGCGATCCGAGCGCGGGTGGGTCCCCGGAGCGCGCGTCAGAACGCGCGCCACGTAGCAGCATTCCTCGACTCGCGCGCGTACTGCTAGCGCGCGGAGGGGACCCACCCGCGCTCGGATCGCCCAGGCCCATTGCGCCCAAGCGTCGAGTCCACCCCGCACCACCAGCGCCCAGAGGAACCCACCGGCGCGGATTCGGAGTAGTTCGCCGACACCTGCGACGCTCGTCAGGCGGTCACCAGCGGCACCAGCCGCGCCCGCGGCGGAATCCCGGGCTCCAGCTCCATGATCCCCACCGACGGCGGCACACCGAACCGCGGCGCGCCCGCCGAGCCCGGGTTCATCACCGTCACCGTCTTGTCCACCAGCTCCAGCAGCGGCCGGTGCGTGTGTCCGTACACGATGATCTCGGCGTCGGGAAACTCTCGGTGGAGAATCGCCGGTGTGGGCGATCCGAACTGATCCCCATGGGTCACGAGCACGATGAACCCGTCCAACTCCACCCGCGCCACCTGAGGGCAACGTTGCCGCACCTCCAGGCCGTCTACGTTGCCGTACACCGCCGTCACCGGCGCCAACTCGGCCAGCCGATCCAGCAGCGCCACCGGCCCCAGGTCCCCGCCGTGCAGGATGTGGTCCACCTCGGCGAAGACGTCGAAGACCTCCGGGCGGAGCTTGCCGTGGGTGTCGGAAATGATGCCCAGGCGCATCCGACGTCAGATGTCCGATGTCCGATGTCCGAGTACACCCAGGACCTCGGCCAGGAGCTGCTCGCTGCAACACGACACAAAGCTCCCGCCGAACACCACGTCCTCACGCTGGCCATCCACCGTGGACACCACGCCGCCCGCCTCCTCCACGCACGGCACCAGCGCCGCGATGTCCCACGGGTGCATGACCGGGTCCACCGCCACGTGCGCCAGGCCGCGGCACACCGCCACGTGCTGCAAACAATCGCCTCCAAAGCGGAACTTGCCAGCGCCACGCAACAACGGGAACAGCCGCCGGAAATGCTCCTCCCGCTCGTCCGGCGGGAGCGACGCCAGGCCGCTCGGTCCCATGACCACCGCGTCGCGCAAGGCGGTGACCGGCCGCACCCGCGCCCGTACATGCTCCGAGCCCCGAACGTGGAACCAGCAGCCCAGTCTCCGCCCCGCGTACAGCGTCTCGCCGATCGCCGGCAAGTGCACCACGCCGACCACCGGATCTCCGCGGCGCAACAACCCCACCAGCGTCCCAAACAGCGGAATACCCAGCGAAAAGGCCGCCGTGCCGTCAATGGGATCAAGCACCCAGCGCCATTCGGCCGACTCGGACCCGGTGGCCCCGAACTCCTCGCCCAAAATGGCGTGATCCGGATGGCGCCGCCCGATCAACTCCCGCATCACCTCTTCGCCTTTCTTGTCGGCGTCGGTGACTTCGGTGCCGTCAGGCTTGCGGGTCACGGTGGGGTTCCGGTAACGCGAGAGAATGTGTGGCTCGGCGGTGTGGGTCAGCTCGACCGCGAACTCGAGCAGCGCTTGCAGCTCGCGATCAGCCACGCCCCTCCCACCTGGGCGCGAGCGAGGCCTCGACGCCCATGTGGTCCAGCACCCGCTGTACCACGAAATCGACCAGGTCCTGCACGTTGGCCGGCCTGTGGTAAAACCCGGGAGCGGCAGGGAGGACGGTGGCGCCGGCCTCGGCGACTGCGGTGAGATTGCGCAGATGCACCAGGGATAGGGGGGTCTCGCGCGGCACCAGAATGAGCTTCCGCCGTTCCTTGAGGGCCACGTCGGCCGCGCGCTCCACCAGCGAACGGCTGGTGCCGTGGGCGATGGCGGAGACCGTGCCCATGGAGCAAGGGCAGATGACCATCCCGGCGCTCCTGGCCGATCCCGAGGCGGGCGTCGCGCCGCGGTCCGCATCATCGAAGACGGTCATGCTGGACCAGTCGCCGCCGGTCGCCTGCTTGAGCTCCGCGTCCGACGTCACTCCCGTCTCCACCTCGAGCAACCGCCATCCGTGCTTCGAGATGATGAGCCACACCGGGACTCTGGCCCGCGCCAGCGCCCCCAGCAGGCGCACCGCGTACGGTCCGCCGGACGCGCCGGTGACGGCGAACACCCAGGGGGCCGCGGTCACCGGCCCCTCCGGCCCGGCGCGGGCGTCTTGTGCGGATGCCGGGGCGGCCCCGCCGGCGCCGGACGCCTCGGGAACCGGGGATCGGGAATCTGCGGGCCCGGCCCGCGTCGC
>DATECF010000126.1:0-3831 GCA_035287045.1 Gemmatimonadales bacterium
CTCGCTGCGCGCGCCCTTCTACCGCACGTTCGGGAAGGTGACGGTACCGGTCTGCCTGCCGGCGATTCTGGATATCGCCGTCTACATGTTCGTCAACGCGATGACCACCGTCTCGGCCGTGATCTTCCTCTGGGTGCCGCCTACTCGAGTGGCCTCGATCGCCGTCGTCTACATGGACGATGCCGGCTGGCAGGGGGCGGCCGCGGCGATGGCCATGATGATCGTCTATACGTCCGCCACCGTGAAGGTGTTGCATGTTCTGCTCGCGCGCACGCTGGACCGGCGCACCCAGGCCTGGCGGAGGAGGTAACCGGGGATGACCGACCGCACCGACGAGCCGCTGCTGCTGACGCCCGGACCGCTGACCACCTCGCGGACGACGAAAGAGGTGATGCTCCGCGACTGGGGATCGCGCGACGGCGAGTTCATCGCCATGAACGCGCGGGTGCGGGACCACCTGGTCGAGCTGGCCGGCGGCGCAGAGACCCACACGGCGATCCTGCTGCAGGGCGCGGGGACCTTCGCCGTCGAGGCCATGATCGGCACACTGGTGCCGCGGCAGGGCAAACTGCTGATCCTGATCAACGGCGCCTACGGCCGGCGGATGGCGCAACTGAGCAAGGTGATCGGGAGAACCTACGTCACGCTGGAAACACCGGAGGACACCCCGCCCGATCCGGCCGCTGTAGCCGCCGTGCTCGCCGCCGATCCCGCCGTGACCCATGTGGCCATGGTCTACTGCGAAACCACCTCCGGCCTGCTCAACCCCCTGGCCGATGTGGCGGCGGTCGTGGCCGCTGCCGGGAAGCGGCTCCTGATCGACGCCATGAGCGCGTTCGGCGCGCTCCCCTGCGACGCGCGGGAGATCCGCTACGACGCGCTGGTGTCGTCGTTCAACAAGTGCCTGGAGGGAGTGCCCGGCGCCGCATTCGTCATCTGCCGCCGGGCGGCGTTGGAGGCGGTCGCCGGCAACGCCCATTCGGTCGTCCTCGACCTGCACGACCAGTGGGTGTTCATGGAGCGGACCGGCCAGTGGCGCTTCACCGCGCCGACGCACGTGATCGCCGCCTTCGACCGGGCCCTGGCCGAGCACGCTGCCGAGGGCGGCATCGCGGGTCGGGGCGCGCGCTACAGACGAAACTGCCAGGTCCTGATCGCAGGGATGCGCCACATGGGGTTCCGCACGCTCCTGCCCGACGCCCTGCAGGCGCCGATCATCGTTACCTTCCTCACGCCCACGGACCCACGGTTCAAGTTCGAGGAGTTCTACGACCGGCTCCGCCGGCGCGGTTATGTGATCTATCCGGGAAAGGTTACCGAGGCCGACACCTTCCGCATCGGTTGCATCGGCCGGCTCAGCGAGGCCGACATGCGGGGGGCGCTCACGGCGATCCGTGGCGTGCTTGATGAGATGGGCGTCCGCGTGCCCGTGCCCGCCGGCCGGTGATCGGGCAGCGCGCCGTTCTACGCCTTGATGCGGCTGTTGGTCGGGTCGAAGCGGGGGTCGCGCTGCACGGTCGCCTCGACGCGGCGGCCGTCCACCTCGATGGTCACCGTCGAGCCAAGGGCCTGGAGGTGCGCCGGCAGGTACGCGTAGGCAATGCTCTCTTCCACCCAGAAGCCGTACCCGCCGCTGGTGACGCGGCTCACCACGCGGTCGCCTTCGAAGACCGGCTCGTTTCCTAACGCGAGTACCTGCGGCTCCGCCAGCACAAGGCAGCACAACTTCCGCTGGATTCCTTCGGCCTTCTGCCGGAGCAGGGCTTCCCGGCCCTGAAAGTCCCCCTTGTCGAGTTTCACGAAGAAACCCTGGCCAGATTCGTAGGGGGTGTACTCGGGCGTGATGTCGGCGCTCCAGTAGCGGTACCCCTTTTCCAGACGCAGGGAGTCTACGGCCCGGTAGCCCACGGGCAGCAGGCCGAGCGGCCGGCCCGCTTCCCACAGCGCGTCCCAGGCGCGCGGCGCCTCGGCGGGCTGCGCGTACATCTCCCAGCCCAGTTCCCCCACATACGTCACCCGCAGGGCCCGCACCCGCACGCCGTCTACCGCGATGTCGCGCCACGTCATGTACGGGAAGGCCGCATTGGAGACATCGTCGGAGGTCACCTGCTGCAAGATGTCCCGCGCCAGGGGGCCCCAGAGCCCGATGCACCCCAACTCCGTCGTGACCTCCCGAGCCACCGCCGACCCGTCGGCGGGCAGGTGCCGCCGGATCCAGTCCAGGTCGTGCGTCCCAAAGGCGCTGCCCGTGATGATGAAGAAACGCTCCTCGCCCAACCGGGTGACGGTCAGATCGCACTCGATCCCCCCGCGGCGGTTCAACATCTGCGTGTACGTCACGCTGCCAGCGGGCTTGTCCATCTGATTGTCCGTCAGCCACTGCAGCGCGCGCAGGGCCCCGGGGCCCTCCACTTCGAACTTGCTGAAAGAGGTGAAGTCAAAGAGCCCGGCCCGCTCGCGCGTGGCCCGATGCTCGACGGCAATCGCCGGCGACCAATTGTACCGCGCCCACCCCGCGGGGGCCCAGGCTGGGGGTGCCGGCGCGTTGGCGGGGTTCCCCGCCGGCGCTGCAGTCTGTTCGTTGCTCGCAAACCAGTTCGGCCGCTCCCAACCGCCCTTCTCCCCCATCGATGCAGCCAGTTCCACCAGCCGCTCGTAGACCGGGCTCAGCCGAAATCGCCGCGCCGTATCCCATTCCTCAAACGGGAGACTGACCGCCCCGTAGCGCCGGGCATAGGCCTCGATCGACCGGGCCAGTGTATGGGATGGATGCACATATTGCGGGCCGAAGCGGCGGATGTCCATCCGCCAGACATCGAGGCTGGGCTGGCCCTCCACGATCCACTCCGCCAGCACCCGGCCGACGCCCCCGGCCGCGGCGATCCCGTACGCGCAGAATCCCGCGGCGACGAAGAAGCCGCGCACGCCCGGAGCCTCCCCCATGATGAACTCACCGTCGGGCGTGAACGCTTCGGGACCGTTGATGATCTTGGTGATCTCCGCGTGCTCGAAGGCCGGCAATCGCCTGGTCGCGCTGAGCGCCACGGGCTCGAACACCGGCCAGTTGGTGGGGAGCAGTCGATGATGGAAGTCGGGTGGGACTCCCTCCAGCGCCCAGGGCTCGGGGTTGGCTTCGAACCCACCGATCAGCAGCCCCCGCACCTCTTCGCGGCAGTAGACGCGCAGGTCGGGATCGCGCAGCACTGGCAGGTCGCGATGCGCGCCGTCGATATGGTGGGTGAGGAGATACTGATGCTGCATGGGGATGATGGGGATCCGGACGCCGACCATGCGCCCGATTTGATCGGCCCACATGCCGGCCGCGTTGACGACAACCGGGGCCCGGATCGTGCCCCGGGCGGTCACGACCGTGTCGACGCGTCCGTTCTTCAGGGTGATGCCCAGCACCGGCGTCTCGGTGTGAATCTCCACCCCCCGGCTCCGCGCGCCGCGCGCGAGCGCGAAGGTCACGCCGCTCCCGTCCACGCGGCCGTCGGTCGGCATGAAGACGGCGCCGACCACGTCCTGCTCACTCATTAAGGGAAAGCGCTCTACGGCTTCGCGGGGGCCAAGGACCTCCACGGGCAGACCGAAAGTTCTCGCCATGGCCGCCTGGCGGAGGTTCTCCTCCATCCGCCGGGGCGAAGAGGCGAGGCGGAGACTGCCGACCGGGCGCCAATCCGGCTCATGACCCGTGTCCTGGCCGAGCCGGGCATAGAGCTCCGCGCTGTACATCATGATCCGGGTCAGGCTGAGCGAGCCGCGGAGTTGCCCGACCAGCCCGGCGGAGTGCCAGGTGGATCCGCTGGTCAGGTCGGCGCTCTCCAGGAG
>DATECF010000127.1:0-9689 GCA_035287045.1 Gemmatimonadales bacterium
GCTGTGGAAGACCACCATGGACCCCTCGAGCCGCACCCTGCTCAAGGTGGAAATGGAAGACGCTGTGGAGGCGGCGCGGCTGTTCGAGACCCTGATGGGGGACGAGGTGGAGCCGCGCAAGGCGTTCATCGAGTCGAACGCCAGATTCGTGAGAAACCTGGACATCTGAAAAGCGCGGGATCATTTGCGAGTGGATGAACAGCGGGCCGAGTTCCGGGAGTTGAACGAGTTGAACTTCGCCCGTTTCGACACCCGGTTCAACGCGTTCGAGGTCCGGTTGGACGCGCAAAGCGAGCGGTTTGACGCCCGTTGGAGGGCGTTGGATGAGCGGTTCGAGGCCCGGTTGAACGAGCGAACGGCGGAGGTCCGGCAGGAGATGAGAGTCGGCTTCGCCGAGCTGCGTCAAGAGATCGCCCACCGCTCGGCGGACCTGTTGAAATGGTCCTTCGTGTTCTGGGTCGGCGCGGTGGGAGCCGTCGCGGCGCTCGCGGGAGTGTTGCGCTAAGGGCCGTTGCTTTCCTGAAGACAACTTCAAACTCACGCCCCTCGTCAATCTCGGTCTTTCGACGCCCTCACGGGGCCCCTACGTTACCCCGAAGGAGGAACTGCGTGCATCGTGCGGTGGGAGGCGCGCTGGCGGCGCTGCTGATGGCCGCTCCGGCGGCCTGGGGCCAGGCGAGCGGAGCCATTTCCGGACGGCTGGTGGATCGCGCCACGCACGCGCCCGTGGTGGGAGCGGAGGTCTTCGTGCTGGGACAACATCGTCCCGTCATGTCGGACAGCAACGGGGCGTTCCTCTACCGGCTCGCGTCCGGTGAGTATCTGCTTCAGGTCCGCCAGATCGGGTACATCAAGGCCGAGTGGACGGTCGAGGTCCCCGAAGGCGAGATCGTCGAGTTGCTGCTCCAGCTCGAGCCCATCGCCTTTGTGCTGCCGCCGGCGGTGATCGAAGGACGGCCTGAAGACCTGCCCACCTGGTTTCGCGGGTTTGAGGACCGGCGAGCCTCAAGGCGGGGGCAATTCATCACCCGGGCCGAGATCGAGCGCCAGAACCCCTCATCCACGCTGGGCGATCTGTTGCGCCCCTTGAACGGCCTACGGATGTCCTGTACCCGAACAGGATGCACCATCCGGATGACGCGGTGGCCGGGCTGCCAGCCGTTCTACTATCAGGACGGCCTGCCGGTGTTCGCCACCACCGCCGAGGGGTTTCTGGCGATGGACATCCACGGCATCGAGGTCTACGGCCTCTCGGACGTGCCGGTGGAGTTCCAGCGTCCGGGGCTGCGCTGCGGCGTGATCGCGATCTGGACCCGGCGAGGGCCGCCGCCTCGGAAGCGGTAGAAGGGCAGCGCTGTCTGATGTCGCATGCCCTACGGAGCCGGCTCCGGCATCATGTCGTACGTGGCGAGGAAGTACAGCACGCCGCCCGACCCCAGGTCCCGCTGGGCAGCCCGGAAGCGGGATACTTCGATGCGCCTCATGGCGGTCGTCGCCCACTCGGACAGCAGGTTCCCAGCGATCACCGCTCGTCCATCGTCCCGCCATTGGCACAACACCTGCCGATTGATGCTGGTCGCACCTTCGGTCGCGAACTGCAGCGAGACCTCGAAGCGCGAGCTGTCGTCTCCCGTCGGCGCCCAGGTGACGACGACGGAATCTGAGGCCGACGACGCCCTCGGAATGGGGCTCAGCTGGGTGATCGCCGGCGCCGTAAGCCCGGTGAAGGTCGCCGCCGGAAACCCTCCCGGCGCCCCGGGGATCTGGAATGTGACCGCGGTGCCGGGCGTCAGGCTCACGAACGTGGCCGGCGGCAGGTAGACGGTGTTCCCGCCGAGATCGGCCCGTGGATAGAGATACGCCGTGCCGCCGTCGGCGGTGAAGGCGATGCTGTCACCCGCGTCCAGGTTCTCCACCCTGCCGACAGGGATCGTGAGAAGAGCGGCCAGTTGACAAAGGTCGGACGGGTCACGGCTGTCCGGGAAACTGGCCAGTGGCGTGTTCAGGAAGGTGGCTTCGGGCCGCCCAACGTACTGCCCGTCGTCGCCCGCCTGCGCGAAGACCCGCAGCACGCCGGTGGGGGCCTTCTCCGGTCCCGCCAGGCCCGAACATCCGGCCAGCACGAGCGGCCACAGCACCTTTCGGACGCCGGTCATGGCCGCGTGATCACCGCGATGGCTCCGTTCGGGTGTCCCTGGCCGAACCGGCTTTCCGCCTGGCTGGGGCTCAGATACTGCATCAGCCGCGCAGAGGTCGGGTGCAGCTGGCGCAGCGCCTCCGGCCCTCCGAACCGGACGTTGTCTACGTACACCACGATGTCCGCCTGCTGCTCGCCGCGGAAGGAGGTGGGCGTGCGACGGGTGAACCAACGGGGCCGGCGCAGCCGAATCACGTCGTAGAGCGTGGTCAGGCCGCTCACCGAACCAATCTCCTCCGCCGTGAGCACCGAGTAGTCGCGCGACGCGTTCCGGTCGGCGGCGCTTCTGCTGGCGCACGCGGAGACGCCGGCGAGCAGGCCCAGCCAAAGCACGAACCCCCATCGCAACATGGGTCACGCGTCCTTTCTACGTCATCCCGGACGAGCGAGCGGCCACCGGCGGGAGTCGCTCCAGCGCGGTGGCCGCGTCGCGTCAGGTCCGGCCGGTTCCGGCTATTGGGGCCGCCGGTCGTTCAGGAACACGAACGCCGGCGACGTGTAGGCCGACGTCTGCGGGGCCGGGCTGCCCGCCACGGACCGTGGGAGCAACACGATGGTCAGGGCCGAGCCCGATATCCTGACCCCGGTGATGGCGCTCGACGTGCCGGTCGCCGCCGAGCCAGCCGGTGCGGCCGTGTTGGCGACCACCAGCGGTGTCGTGGTCCCGCTGGCCGTCGCGGCGACCCGGTAGGCGGCCGTGTCCAGCTCCACGTAGGGCGTGAAGGCCCCGAAGGCCACGTTGGACCATCGTGCCGTGGCCGATGGGAGACCGCTGGTCGCCGTGCCGACGAAGACGTCCATGGCACCCAGGCCGGCTGCCAAGTTCACTGCCCGCAGCGCGATCCTCCCGGCCGTCGGCGTCGGCGGGCTGTCCTCCACCACGTTCACGGACACGGCGGGCGATTGGCCGGCCCTCATAAACCCCGCGTGGAGGAACGTGTAATTCTTGCCTTCCACGAAGGTGAAGTTGGTCTCGTTCACCACCGTGGGGGCGACCGTCACGTCCGTGCTGCTCAGGAACACGCGGATCGTGTGCTGGCCCGCCAGAACCGGTTGGTAGTGCGCCTGGTTGGTCCGGAACGTGGCATCGTACATCCCCGCGTTCGTGACGAAGTCCACAAAGCGGTAGTCCATCGCCATCGTGTCGGGCACCGCGTTGATGAACCGCACCGCCGCCAGGGGGTCCGGCTCGAACGGCGTGCCCTCGGTGCCCCGCTCACAGGCGGTCAACGACGCGGCGATCGCCGCAAGTGAGACAAGACGCAGTACTCTCATGGCAGTCTCGACGTCAAGAGGTTTGGCCTCATTCATTGGATATCCCCGTCGTCCGGAAGGGGCTTGGTCTTCTCCCCGGTGCCCCCTCCCCCCAGCAGGCTGCGCGTCACTACGAACGCCACGAACGAGAGGGCCGCCCCACCCGCGACCAGGACCGTGCGCGGCGCCGAGAAGCGCCGCGTCTGAACCCGGCGGATGTACACCTGGGGCAACGACACGGTCTCGCCGTTCCACCGGTGGACTCGTCCCCGCGTGGTGACGGCTTGGGAAACGCTGACGATGAAGTCGGTGTCCGTCCGCCGGACCAGCGTCCCCTCCACCCGCGTGGTCTCCGGCCCCACTCCTCGGGCGACGTCCGCAGGTAAAGGCTCGGCCAACTCGAAGGCGAGAGACTCTCCCAGCCGGGGCTCGGGATCGCGCAAAGGAGCGTAGGTATAGCACCCGGTCAACGCGACCGACGCCAGGACCAAGGCCGCCCAGCCGCCCGCAATGCGAAGCGCGGACGGCTCGAGCCGCGTGGGGCTGAAGGACCCGGTGACCGGTGCCGGCGTAGTCACGACTGGCAGGTGAGGCCGTAGGTGTTGGCTGCCGCCGACTGAGCCGGCGTGGCCGCCAGATTCTGGCAGCCGCCCAAGTTGTAGAACGTTCCCCGGCGCGTGTCCATCTCGGTGTTCGGTACCGGCCAGTGGAGCGCCGTGCCTTGCGGCAGGTCACCCCAGCCGCGGGAGTCGAAGAACCAACTCCCGTAGCCGGTGTACGCCGTTTCCATCCGCTTCTCCCACTTCATGGCCTCCCAGATGTTGCCGCAGGCGGCGCTGGTGAACCCCGGACCTTGCGGCACGCGCGGCACGCAGGCGTTGCCGCCGGGGACCGGATCATTGAGGGACGTAATCGCCGCCAACGCCGGCAGACCCGCGCCGGTCCGGGTGGTGTTGATCTTGGCCATCGCCAGCGCCCAGTTGCTCTGCCGGATGTAGCCTTCCGCCGCCAGCAGATCGATCTCCGCTTTGGTCAGCACCGGGAACGCCCCGATACGCGACGCGTCGTAGAACGCCCGGAACCGGTAGTGGTCGTACATCGAGTTGCCCAGCGGGTCGCCCACGATGTCGTCGCCTGGCGGCCGGTTCCGGAAATACCGGCCCGCCGGAAGCGGTGACGTGGACGTGGGCTGCGATTGCTGGTCCGCGCGGGTGGCGCCGGGCGGGAAGCGCTTGTCCGGGGTTTGAATCAGGAACATCGCCCGGCTGGCCCGCGGGAGCGCGAGCCAAGCATCGAACGCCCCGGAAGTATCCGCGAACCCAATCATGAACTGGTGCATCCGATGCCAGCCGCCGGGTACGAAGTGCTGGATGAACCAGCCGATGCTCCAACCACCCGCAGGGTTCTCTTGAAGCCGGAAATCCTGCGTGATGCCGTTCTCGGCATCGGCGATGACCGCGTTCCAGTCCACCGCCGCCCGCTCGGCGGGAGTCCGAGCCGCGGCCGTGCGGAGTTGTGCCCGATACGATCGCACCACGCGGATGAAGTCCGCCTGGCTGGTCGTCGTCGCGGTGTTGAGCCAGGTGGTGGGAAGCGGGAATGCCCCTGGGTTCGCCTGCGCGATGCTGATGGCTTCGTCGAGGTTGGCCAAGCCAGCGGCACTCACGGCGGTGTAGCTCGACAGCGGCGGAACCAATTCGGGGTCGTCCTCAGGCGTGATGATCGACGCGGAGTCGTACACCAGCGCCAGGCTGCCGAGCGATACGCCTAGTACGAACCGCGCAAAGGCCGTGGCCCGGGCGTCCGCTGCCGGCGTGCCGATGCTGAACCCGGGTTTGGCAAGCTGCGCCAGCCCCACGGCCGCGCTTCGGGCCGACCGGCTGAACCGCAGGAAGTCCCGGTAGTTGCCCCCCTCCACGGGATTGCCGCGCTGGTTGTCAATGAAGTTGCGGGGTATCGCCACCCGGAGATTCATACCGAAGTTGGCCAAGTCGGAGAAGTTCTCCAGGCCGGCGACCAACACTTGCGGCCGTATCGCGTCGTTGGCCGCAAACTGACCGTTGTGGAAGGCGCTCCAGGAGTCCGTGATGAACTTCTCGAGATCCGCCGGCTGCGACAGCACCCGGTCGCGGTCGGGATCGTTGACGTTAGTAACCCTCAGCGGATCCTCGCACGCGCCCAACAACGAGACGCCGGCGATCAGCAGCAGGTACCGTAAAGGTCGCATCTTTATCTCCTCAGGTGGGGCGCCGGCGCCAGCCGTGGATCCCACGAACCGAGCCGGCGCCGCCACCCTGTCGCTAGAAGGTCGTCGACACCCCAACAATCACCGAGCGAAGATTGGGGAACGTGAACGCGTCGATCGCGTTGACGGCGGCGTTGTTGGACTGCCCGCCGCCCACCCCGACCTCCGGGTCAAAGCCACGGTAGTCCGTGAAGGTGTACAGGTTCCGGCCCACCAGGCTCAGCGTCCAATCGCCCACGCCGCTGATCCGGCCCACCCGGAACGAAATCAGCACCTCGCGGACTTTGGCGTACGAGGCATCCTCCACCGTGAAATTGCTGGGCGCGAGGATGTCATAGAGCCCGCCGATGCCGGCCGTGGCGTGGGGCGGCGCCGCCCGGTAGTAGTACCCGATCGGCTTGGCCGTCTCGACCGTCTTGCCCACCTGGTCCACATCCTTCGACAGGAAGTCGAGGTGCGCCCAGTGGAAGCCCTGGTTCCAGATGTCCTGGCCGATGGCCGCATCCAGCAACCCGTGCAGCGTCAACCGCTTCCACTGGAGGTCCTGGGTGATGCTGAACCGGTAGTCCGGCAACGCGTTGCCCAGCGTCACCACCGAGGCCGCACCGCCCACCGTGTCGCGCTTGATGATCGGCATGCCCCAGTTGAGCGCGTCCCCGTAGGGCGCCTGCGCGCCGGGGAGCTGGGTCTCCCAGAGGCTCCTGGTGATCCCGTCGCCCACGGAGTTGCCCTGGCCCACCCAGACCACGAAGCCCTCGTCGTTGATCTGGAACGCCTGCCCCGGGCCGCACATCGCCGGGAAGTTGGTGGTCCAGTTGGGAAGGTCCACGCAGCTGCGGAGGAAGTACCGGCCGTAGAACGTGCCGTACCGCTCGCCCTCCTGGAGCCGGAAAATGGTCCCCGTCGCCTGCAGGTCCGCGCCGTAGTTGAACGGCGGGATCGTGAGCTCGGTGACCAGCGTCCGCGTCCGCTCATACGTCGCTTTGGTAGACCAGGAGAAGTCGCGCGTGCGCACGATGGGCAGATCCAGCGACAGCTCCCAGGTCTTGTTCTGTAGGGTCCCGATGTTCTGCCACTGCTGGCCGAACCCGGTCGCCGCCGGCACCGGCACCGGCCACATCTGGTCCCTGGTTTCGTTCTGGGCGTAGGTCACGGTGACCAGGAGGCGATTCAACAACTCGAGGTCCGCCCCGGTCTCTAGCTCGAACATCTTCTCGGGGCGGAGGTTCTTATTCCCCATGGTCCCGAAGCTGACCACGCCACCGGTCGCGACCGAGAAGGTCTCGTACTGCGCGCTGAACCTGGGCCAGTTGCCCGCCGTCCCGTACGACCCGCGGAACTTGAGCTCGCTCACCGGGCCGACGAACCACCACGGCTCCTGGGCAATCCGCCAGGCGCCCGAAATGCGCCCGTAGGTATCCCACCGGTTGGCGGCCCCGAACCGCGAGCTGCCGTCCCGGCGCACCGCGCCGTCCAGGATGTAGCGGCCCTTGTAGTCCAACGCCAAGCCGCCGGCGACCGAGATCTGCTTGGTCGTCTCGAAGTTGGAGTTGATGGTCTGGTTGAGCGTGGCGTTGCTGGCCGACTTCACACCCTGCACGGCCAGGTAATTGCCCTCAAGGGTGCGCCACTCGTTGTCCACCTGCTCGTAGAAGTACCGGAGGTTGGGCCGGATCGAGAGATCGCCGATATCGTGCCGTGTCGTCAGGTTGACGCTGGCGTTGATCGCGTCCGTGCCGGTCGCGTTGTTGTAGATGTAGCCGTTCTGGGTGGCCGGACTGTTGAAGTTGTCTCGGAAGCCCTTGTCTCGGAACTGCTCAGCCCGACCTCGGGAGATGTCGAAATTGAAGTTGCCGGAGACGTCCAACCAATCAAGCGGCGCGTACCTGACGTCGGTCCCGCCCATGATGCGGTCTCGGGCGTCGCTCCGCTTCTGATTCTCCAGGTAGTAGAGCGGGTTCTCGTTCTGGAGCCCGCCGGTCTGGAGGTTGGTGCGGATGAACAGCCGCCCAAGACTGTCCCGCGCCAGCGGGTTCACGATCGCCGGTGCCCGGGTCAACCGGAAGAAGGACCGGCCACCGCCCTCCTGGTCCAGGCCGTCCGCCAGGGAATGGCTGAAGTAGGTACGCACACCCACTTGCCAGTCCTGACCAATCTGCTGGTCCACGTTGAGCCGGACCGACGATCGATTGTAGCCGTTCAGGAAGCGAATCGCGCCTGGCTGGTCCAGGTACGAAGCGCTGGCGAAGAAGCTGGTGTTAGAGACCCGGCCCTGCATGTCCACGCTCTGCTGCGTGTACGCCTTGGGCTCGACCGCCACGTCCACCGCGTTGTACGTAGTGTGCGGCCACTTATCCACCTGGAACCGCTGGCGGAGCACCGGGCCGGACGTGCCGGACCCCGGATCCACGGGCATCGACGGCGGTGTCGGAACGGTGACACCGGGCGTGGAGTTGACGGCGATCTGGGTCTCGATGTAGTCGAACGTCCTGGCGCACAGCGGCTGGCCTGAGACGAACTGACAGAAGCGCGTGCCGGTCTCGTCGAGCACCAGCGCGTGTTGTCTCGCGATCCCGAAGTCCCGTTCGATGTCGCTCACACCCGCCTCGCTGCGGACGTGGAAGCGCACCCCTTCGCTGGCCCGGGTACCAGACTTGGTGAAGATCTGGATGACACCGTTCCCTGCCTGGGCGCCGTAGAGCGACGAGGCCGAGGCGCCCTTCGCGATCTCAATCCGCTCGATGTCGAGCGGGTTGATGTCGGGCAAGCCGCCCCGGATGATCACGCCGTCCACCACGTAGAGGGGCTCCTGGCTCCGGCCCGACGCGTTGATCGACTTCGGGCCCCGCATCAGGATGGTGGGCGCCGATCCCGGCCGGCCGCTGGCCTGGACGATGTTGGCACCCGGCAACTTCCCCTGGAGGGCCGCCAACACGTCCAG
Organism: Gemmatimonadales bacterium; assembly: GCA_035287045.1. Classification (GTDB taxonomy): domain Bacteria; phylum Gemmatimonadota; class Gemmatimonadetes; order Gemmatimonadales; family GWC2-71-9; genus JACPAP01. The sequence continues at coordinate 8,638 of DATECF010000127.1, forward strand.
CGCCGGCACCGGCATGACCGAGGCGTCCAGCATCTCGGTGCTGAACGGCAACTTGGCTTTCTGGGTGCCTGCCGTGGTGCCGGTAACGATCACCTCTTCCAGGAGGTGGATGTCGCTGCCCAGGGTGAAGTTGACCTGGTGCGGGCCGGGCGTGAGCGCCAGCTCGGTTAGCGACGGGCGGAACCCGATGCCCCGGGCGCGGACGAACACCCGCTGCCCCAGCACGCGGTCTCCGGGAATGTCCAGCGTGTAGCGCCCGTCCGGCGTGACCCGCACCTCCAGACGCATTTCGGCGATGTACACCATGGCGCCGATCGCCGGCTCGCCCAGGTCGCTCAAGACCCGGCCGGAGATCGTCGCCGGCCCGAGCCCCTGCGCGTGCGCCGAGCCTGAGGGCACCGCCAGGACCAGGCCGAGGAGTCCCGGCGCCAGAAGCGACTTGAACCTCTTATCGTGCATACGCCACCCCCGATGTGATAGCGATGATCTGCGACCAGAGTGATGATGTGCGACCAGGCACATACGACTCTCTACGGAGGGCCCGATGCTGCGGCGATCCCGTGAACGGGGACCGTATCCTCATAACAATGTGGGGATTGGCTATGAGCGAAGGGTGAAACGCGGGTTAGAAGAGTCTGTTGCGCAGTATTCCAATCGGTGTAATCTCCTCCCACATGGACCCCCGCCCCTGGCACCGCTTCTACGACCCCGGCGTCCCGCCATCCCTGGAGTTCCAGGACCTCACGCTGCCCCAGTGGCTGGAGCGCGCCGTCCGCCTGCACGGAGACCGGCCGGCCCTATGCTTCGTCAATGGCCGACTCACCTACCGCGAGCTCAAAGACCAGGTGGATCGGCTCGCCACCGCGTTGGCGGCCATGGGGGTGGTCCGGGAATCCAAGGTGGCGATCCAGCTCCCCAATCTGCCGCAGTTCGTCATCGCGTACTACGCGATCCAGGCGCTCGGGGCGGTGGCGGTGCCCACCAACCCGACCTACACACCGCGGGAGATCGAGTATCAATGGAACGACGCCGGCTGCACGGTTGCGGTCCTG
>DATECF010000128.1:0-5146 GCA_035287045.1 Gemmatimonadales bacterium
ATCCTGGAGAATGTCAAACGAGAGGCCGCGCGCCTCGACCCACTCCCGCACCTTGCCCGGGGGGTCTGTGTCGATGCTGATCGCGACGACCCGGAGACCTTCAGGTCCCAGTTGCGCGTAGAGGCGCTGCATGGAAGGCATTTCGAGCTCGCAGGGCTTGCACCACGTCGCCCAGATGTTGAGCAGCACGACCTGATCGCGGTAGTCACTCAGCGCCGCGACATCCCCGGTCTTCACGTTCACCGCCCGAAAGCCGGGTGCGGGTTCGCCGGGGCCAACAAGCCCCACCCCCGACGAGACGACCGCGCCGACCACTAGCAGTGCGCCCAGGGCCCCAAGCACCGCGGCGACGACGATCCACTGGAACCGGTTCGACATGTGTCAGGCCAGTTGCCGTTGCATCTCGGGGCGTGTCCCGTGCCTCAACGAGGCACGGCCTCCACCGGAAACTGAAGCGTCCACATATAGGCCACCACAGCCCAGGTCTCCTCGTCCGTGAGGATCGGCCCCCAGTTGGGCATACCCGTCCCCATGCCGCCACGCTGCACTTTTCCATAGAGCAACGCGGGGCTCGCGGCCAGCATACGGCGAGCGTCGGTGAAGTCCGCCGGCCGCTTGGGGCCGTGGCCCAACCCCGGCTGACTGTCGGCCGACAGCGCCCGCGCCATGACGCCGTCGCCCCGTCCTCCCACGCCATGGCAGGCGGCGCAGTTGGCGGAGAAGAGCTCGGCACCCCGCGCCAGCGTGGAAGAGCTCGTCTGGTACCGCCAGATCGCGGCAACCACGTCCCAGCGTGCCGCGTCCGCCACGTCCCGGAGCGCGCCGCTTTCGCGCAGCTCACTCCAGGCTGTGGCCGGACTATGCGCCCGATAGTAGCCGGGGGCGAGGAACTCCTTCGGCACAGAGCCCAGGGCAGCAGCTCCGCGTTGCGCCGATGGCGTCCGCTGCGGGACCGTCGCCGCGGCCCGCGGGGCATCGAGATCCAAGCCGAGCGTAACGTAGAGCGGCGTGGGCGGCGCGGTGGGCTCGACGGGCGCGGCACCATCGGCGGCGCGTACTTCGATCGTGCCCCGCATACGCCAATGGTCCGGCCCGCACCAGCGGGTGCAGTAGAAGACATACGTCCCAGGTTCGGGTAGCGTCAGCGTGGTCTCGACGAAGCGGCCGGGTGGCACGTCCACGGCTGCCAGGTCCGTGTGGCCCACGCCGAAGCCATGCATCACGTCGTCCGAGGTGAGCCGCAGGCGAATGGGCGCACCGGGAGCGAGCACCAGGTGCTCCGGCGCCCACCCGCCCTCACGCGCCATCTTGCCCCGCAGGACCACGGTCTCCACCTCGGTCCCGCCGCCCCAGACCCAGTCCCCAGCGAGCACGGCTGCCGGTGCGCCGAGCGCCAGCCCAAAGACCACCAGCCGGGCAGCGTGTTCTCGCGTCATCCGACCAAGAGCCCCATGAGACCAACGGTGGCGAGCAGGCAAAACGCGACGATCGGGATAGCCTGAGCTGTTGTCGCGCCGTCAGGGACGGCAGTTTTCGCCACTCGGAGGGCCGCACCCGTTGCCCACGCCAGGCCGACCAGCAGGACGCCGACCTGCAAGCCGGGCGTGATCGTCGCGAGGTACGGGCTCCATGCGGTGTCCACCGTCCCAATGAGGTTCCAGCCCCGTCCCATAGGGTCGGACAGCACCGGCCAAACGTAGGCGAAGTTGGCGAACACGAACGAGAGGCTGAACGCGATCCAGGCCGTCAGTCCGAGTGGGACGACCACCGGCGTGTAACGGAGGAAGGTCTGGCGAACGGAGAGCAGCGGGGCTCCAACGGCCCGGCTGATCCAGGCAGCGACGAAGAAGGCGCCGGGGACCACGCCCACGGCGAAGGCCAGGAATGCCGCGGCATAGGCGAACCAGGCGCCGGAACCCACGGCATGCGCGGCCGCTTTGAGCCCGCCCCACGGCCCCAACAGGACCGCGGAATAGGCGATCGCGCTGCCCAGCATCAGGAACGCCTTGAACGCTTCGTCCAAGTGGACGGCCCGGGATGCCGCGACGTCCGCCCCGAACCACCGCCGGTTCACCGCCACGTTGTCGTAGGGACAGGTCCGCACGCACTCCATGCAGAGGCCGCAGTAGCTGTTTCGGTCCAGCGCGCCGGGATAGACCAGCCACGGGCAGCCGGCGCCCGCTGGGCTGCCGGTGTAGCACGTCTTGTTCCGGTGCCCCGCACAGATTCGGCGGTCCTTCACCCGCAGCTCGACCGGCGCCAGCTGGGAATAGAGCCCTATGAACCCACCCACCGGGCAGAGGTAGCGGCAGAATGTGCGGCGCTCAAACACGAGGCTGGTGACCACGGCCGCCACCGGCAGCGCCAACAGCAGCCACCCGGTCACCCGCGGATGGGTGAGAATCACCACGCTCACCAAGGCGAGGGCCGCAAACGCGCCGTTTTGGAGCCACAGGTTCCGTAGCGCGCGGGGCCAACGCAGACCCAGCCCGAAGCGGCTTCCCGACGGCTCCAGGATCGCGCCGCGCTGAAGCCAGTCGCCGACCGCGCCAACCGGGCACACGCCGCACCACGCCCTCCCGAACAGCGGGACCGCGATGAGCATGAGCGCCGCCCACCACGCAATCCACACTCCCACGATGGCGAAGTTGCGGTTCCCCACCGGCGTGCCGGCCAGGCCCGCCACGATGGCGAGCAGCAACCCACCCAACAGCAGGGCGGTCACGACCAGCTGAGGCCAGCGGGAGGAGACCAGCCACTTCACCGGGCCGACGCGCGTCAGCTCCACGCTCCTCATCGCCGCACCACCCACAGGCCGAGGAACGCCACGACCAGCGCCAGCGTGACGCCGCGCCACAGTAACCAGATGGGCCCGACGTCCAACCGACCTACCACGAAGGGATGCAGGGGGCCGCAGGTCACGGAACAGCGCAGTCGAAACGAACCGGGACGATCGGCGACGAACGCCAGCCGGCCGGGGCGACCAGGCTCGGCCGTCACCGAGAGACCGTACCCCTCGATGAGGAGCCCGTGCACCACGTCGGTGGCAACCAGCTCGATCGCTACGCTGTCGCCCGGTTGTAACTCCAGCACCGCCGGACGAAACGCCGTAGCGGAAGCCTCCACCCTGAACGCGCGCCGGCCGGCCCTCGCGGGCTCAGTCCCGGAGCGAAGGAGCGCCGGCCCCCAGAGGACCAGTAGCGCTGCAAGCCCGCCAAGTCCGATGACCCTGGCGCCGCGTCGCACAGCCTCTCTCCTACTGCAACCGGATCCGGCTGGTCCCCGGTCCGTAGCGCCCGTAGCGCTCATGAATCCGATCCTGCATTTGGCGCAGCGTCTTCCCTTCACCTGCCATCCGCATCACGTCACGCGTGATGTCAACGCAGAGGCCTCAGCCGAAGCCGTGGTTGTCGAACTCGATGGATCCATCCGCTCGAAACTCCTTCACGTAACAGGAGAGGTTGCTGGTATGTCCCATCGAGCCGCAGCCGCAGTAGCACGGGATCGCGCTCAGCAGCTCCGAGTTTGCCAGGGCGAACCGGTAGGCGTCCTGCACCACAGGCGGCGCGTTCCGAACCGCGGGCGGCAGCATGGACGGCGGTGCAAGGGTAACCTCCTGGCGCGAGCCTCCCCCATCGCCACATCCGGCAAGGATGACGACTGCGATCGTGTAACCAACGAGACGCCCGAAGAGCTTCCATTGTTGCATCGGTGGCCTGCCTTTCTCCAATCCCGTCCTGTACCCGTCCAGGTGACATCAAAGCCCGGCAACCTGTGGCGCGGCAAACGCGCACGCGTGGGCGCATCCCGCGACGGGGCGGGACGTCACGCGGTCGCGTTGCCGCGACGAGGATCAGCTATTGGGTGGTGGAGTGGGCGGGCCGCGAGACGACAGGTCGCGCGCGATCAGCGTCTCGGGTTCAGCGAGGGCGTAATCCGGTAACGTCAACGGTCTGGTGGCCGGGGCCACAATGACGGCTACGACCATCTGCGCGCACCCTGGCATCGTAGCGCAGGTCGTCTGATCACAATCTCCGCAGTCGTTTTGATGGGTCGTCACCACGTTTTGCGAGGCCGGCACGTGGCAGCCGTGTTCGACCGCCGCGCCGGGCCGGGGCGCTAGGCCCAAGCCCAACGCGGCAACGAGTGCCGTCACGACCAGCCGCGACCAGTGACCCCGCCGGCTCATTCTCGCCCGTCCAACTGAGTACCTGGGACGCAATTCAGCTCACCATTCCCGGCTCACAGCCGCTGCTTGCGTCAGGCCGTGGTGAAGAGGAACACCATGCCGTAAGTGCCGTTGGCATGTTGCCAGCCGGCACCCATCATGTTCGACGTCCCGCCCATCATGCCCGACATCCCGCCCATCATGGAGCCGCCCATCATGGACCGGGTGGCCCATTGCCCGCCGTGCTGGCCGGTGCAGTGGTCGTAGTTGAGCAGGTTGCCGTTGGCGTCCAGCATGCCACCACCCAAATGGAGTGCATACCGCGTTCCGGCCTTGAGCGGGGCCGCCGGGGTGAACGTGAGCGTGAGCCGGTCACTCGACCAGCTCCATGAACCCTGCACGACGGGGCCGGTTACGTCGCCCTCGTGGAGCGCCGCGTACTGCTCCATGCCCATGCGCATAGCGTGCGAGAACTCGACCACGATCGGGCCATTGGGGTCCACGCTCGTGGTGCCACCCGCGGGTACCACTGACAGAACCGTCGTGTCCCCCACAGGCGCGAAGCTCTCATGGCACCCGGCGACCAGCGCCGCGATCGCAACCACGAGCGTTGTCTTGTGCATCTCGATTCATCTCCTCTTAAGGCGGTCCAGCAGCGCGGATGCGGTCGGGGACCTAGCTCGCCAGCCGGAGCTCCGCTACCACGTCGCTTCGACCAGCGCGGCGCGGTACTCGTGATGGCCGTCCTTACCGGCCGTGGCGACCGCATCGAGCATTTGCTGCAGCTCCGTGCGCTCGGAGGTGAAGTTCACCCGGACGAGGCCCTCGGCGAGGTCAACCCGAGCGGCCAGTACCCCAGGCAGACCGAGCAGACTGTCCCGCACCCGGTGAGCACAGTTCCCGCACCCCATGCCGCTCACGTGCAGCACCGCCACCGCCGAGTGGTGCAGCGCCACCCCGTCCCCGGGCTTCTCGATC
>DATECF010000129.1:0-2115 GCA_035287045.1 Gemmatimonadales bacterium
CGCGAGGTGTACCTCTACCAGATGGCCGATGCCGAGGAGACCCTGCGCACAACCGGATCCCAGGTGGTCGGCTGGCAGACCGGCTTCAACCCGGTGATCGCCATGGAGCTGCTGGCCAGCGGGGCCTGGTCGGGAACCGGCGTGGTGGCCCCCGAGGCGCTGGACCCGGACCCGTACCTGGCGCTGCTGGACCATTACGGGATCCACCACGCCATGGTCGAGATGGAGCCGGGGGCGCACCGGCCAACCTAGGAGCTGCCCGCGATCCCGCGGTTGCTGAATGCTCGGCATGTGAGCGCATGGACCGAGATCCCACGAAACGGGTCCATCAACCCGGCTTTTCGGCTCGGCGGTTGGGCATTCGGCCAGGATTCGGCCCCATCTCGGCTGGTACGCTCGGATGCTGAGCATGGGTCCGGCCCCGCGCGTACGCGGGGAGGCATCGGCCTAGACTGGTCCCGAACACACACCAGGAGGTCAAGGACCGATGGATGTCGATGAGCTGCTCAGCGGTGCGCGTGACGTGATGACCGTGAAGCGCGTGTACGGCGACCCGATCGAGCGCGACGGCGTGATGATCATCCCCGCGGCGAATGTGGTCGGCGGCGGCGGGGGCGGTGGCGACAAGGACAACAACGGCGGCGGCGGCTTCGGCGTCACTGCCACGCCCGCCGGCGCGTGGGTGATCCGTGACGGCGAGGTGGAGTGGGAGCCGGCGGTTGATGCGACGCGCATCGCCACGCTGGGCATGGTCGTGGCGATCATCTTCCTGCTCGTCGTCCGCTCGATCGCCAAGGGACGCGCCAAGGTCAAGCTGCAGGCCGCCAAGGCGCGGTAGGGACCGCTCAGGCCGTCCCGCCCAGGGCGGAGCCCCGTGGTGAGCCCAGTCCTCAGTTCACCGCTCTCGTCACGAGCGCGCCGATCCTCGTCTCGTCGGCGGCGGTCAACTCCGTCAGAGCGAAGGCGGTCGGCCACATGGCGCCGTCGTCGAGGTTCGCCTCGTCGCTGAAGCCGAACGTCGCGTACCTCGTCTTGAACTTGTGTGCGCTTTGGAAGAAGCAGACCACCTTGCCGTCCCTGGCATACGCGGGCATCCCGTACCAGGTTCTCGGCGAGAGGGCTGGCGCGCTGGCTTTGATGACAGCATGGAGCCGCTTGGCCATGGCGCGATCCGGTTCCGGCATCTCGTCGATCTTGGCGAGTACGGCGCCTTCCCCGTCCGCCTTGTCCTGGTCCGCGCGCGCTTCCGCCTTCAGCTCCTTGGCGCGCTCCTTCATCGCGGCTTTCTCCTCAACCGTGAAGGTGGTGCTCTTGGCGGACTTCTGCGTGTCGGCCATTGCAGGTTTCCTCTCTGCGAGAGCTGATGGGTCGACCCTGATGATAGGCAGCCGCCGCCGCGGCGGCTTCTCCGAAACTGCTCGGTCGTGACCTGGTTCCGACGTCAGGTTTTGGCGGACCTGGCCCTGGTCGCCGCGGCGCGCAGGTGGTCCGGGCGTGGTCAGGCGCCTATCCGGGCAAGACGAAAGCCGCCTGGGGGGAGGCGGCTTCCGTGCGTAACTGACGTGGTTGCGGGGGACGGATTCGAACCGACGACCTTCGGGTTATGAGCCCGACGAGCTACCACTGCTCCACCCCGCTCACCGATGGTAGTCGCCGCGTCGAGATCGGTCAAACAATGCGCCCGCGGCGCCGATGAGCGGGGTGCCTGCGAGGTAGCGTCGGCTACAATGCCGCCGGGTTCGTGCGTGGCGCGACCCGCACCGAACCCGGACGCACCAATCCGTCTGTTCCGCTGGAGGCTCTGCGCGCGTCGATGGCAGTGAACCCCAAGAAGCTGCGACCGTACGACACGCCCACGCGGCGCCGCGTGCCGTTGATCCCCGACGGACCTGACGCGGCGGCCACCGTGTTCCTGGTGGCGGCGATCGTCTGGCTGGTGGCGGCCACCGGCATCGGGGTCCTGTGGGCCGGGATGCAGCTCTTCCCCGACCTGTTGAGCCTGACCCTGAGCGTCCCCACCTTCAGCGGCACGCTGGAGATCGTGATGAGCCCCGCCACGGTCGGCGCAGGGTTCTGGAACGCGGTCGTCTTCGGCTGGTTGAGCAACGCGGGCCT
>DATECF010000130.1:0-4351 GCA_035287045.1 Gemmatimonadales bacterium
CTTCCACGGGACGGCCCAAGCTCGCGGCGGCGATCGAGGCGGCGCGGGCGTTCGTGGACACGCTCGTGTTTCCCCAGGACCAGGCCGCGGTCATTGCCTTCAACAGTGATGCGTGGGTGGTGCAGGACCTGACCGGCAAGCAGGCGGACATCATGGTACAACTCGCCGCTGTCCCAGGGCTTGTGCACCAACAGACGCGGATCGACCGCGGTATCGAGGAAGGCCACCGAGAGTTGACAAGCGCGCGGCGGCGGGCGGGCAACAAACCGGTGATGATCGTCCTGACCGACGGCCTCGCAAACCCGGTGCCGGCGTCCGTGGCGGTCGAGCGGGCGAAGGCGGCCAAGGACGATCGGATCACGATCTTCACCATCGGCCTGGGGCGGCCGAACGAGCTCAACGTCGTCGACCTTGCGCAGATGGCGAGTCGGCCCGGCTACTTCTACCAGGCGCCGGACGGGGAGGACTTGCTGGGGATCTACCGGACGATCGCCATTGAGATCCCATGTCCGGCGGCGCAGTACTGGGGACGGCGGTAGGGCCACTCCTTCCTGGCCTCGGGTGGGTGGCGGGGAGGACGGTCGTATCCCCGCAAGTCCGTCTACCAACCCGCAACGGATACACCATGCCATGCGCGCACCGAGGCCATACCCGGCCCCAGGACGCCGAAAGCCCTGCCCCGCAGCAGGGAGCCCCATAGCAATCCGGGCCCCACGGGGCCGGGTGGGTTTGGTACACTGGAAGTCTGCGCAGACGCACGCCCGGCGCCTGCCCCCATCCTCTTCCTTTTTCTAGGGACTTGAAGGAAGGGGTGCGTCGTACCTATTTGTCTTTGTCTTACACTCTCCACCCGGAATGCCGCAGGCAATGCCTGACACGTCCGGCGGCGTGACGCCCGGCCAGGGGTCCGCCATCGAAGGAGGGTGTGGTGGAGACGAAGGCAGAAGGCGGAGAGCACGCGGCACGGGGTCGGCGGTTCTCGCCGGGGGAGCGGGCGGTGATCCTGAAGGACGCAAGCGAGCTCGGCGTGGGCAAGGCGGCCGAGAAGCATCGCTGCTCGCCCTGGTCGATCTACGACTGGCGTCGGAAGGAGCGGCAGGCGGCCCAGCGCGAACCTGACCCAGCCGGCGCCGGGGAGGACGCCGTACGACAGGATCGCCATCGCCTGATCCTGGAGTTGTGGCGGCAGCACCCGGGCCTGGGTCCGAGCCAGATCCGCAACCTGCTCAAGCGCAAGGGTTTCCGGGCGTCGGTCAACACGGTGCGGGCGACCATGGAGGAGCACGGCTACGTCCATCCCAAGCTGCGCCGGAAGGAGCACACCGGGCGCTACGAGGCGATCCGTCCGCTCCAACTGGTGCACCTGGACTTCTACCACTTCCACGTCCACCGCCAGAAGCAGTGCCTGCTCTTCGTGCTCGACGACTACTCCCGGTTCATCACCGGCTTCACGCTGCTGAAGAGCGAGCACGCCGACGGGGTGATCCGGGCCTTCGAGGAGAGCGTCGCGCGGTACGGCAAGCCGGAAGGGGTGATGACCGATCGCGGCGCGGCGTTCCACGCCTTCACCGGGATCAGCCGGTTTGAGCGGTTGCTGGAGGAGCTGGAGATCAGCCACTTCCTGGCCCAGGAGGCTGCGGTGAACGGCAAGTCGGAGGCGCTGAACGCGGCCGTCCAGAAGGAACTGGTGCGCCAGCTCGAGTTCCTGGACCTCGGCGACGCGCTCCGCCAGGTGGCGGCGTGGGTGCGCTTCTACAACTACAAGCGGCCGCATCACTCGCTGGGCGGCATCCTGGTGCCGGCGGACCGCTTCCACGGCTGGCAGGACGAGACGATGCGCCGGCTCGAGGCCGGCCAGGACGTCGAGGTGACGGACCTGATGAGCACCGACGGCCGGGCGCTGGAGGTGTTCAAGGTGGTGTCGGTAGCGGGGCAGCCGAGCGTCTACCTGATGGGACGGAAGGTGTTCGGCTAGCCAGATGAAGACGAGCCCCTCGTGTGCTAACGTGGTGGGTGCTACAACGCGCCACGGGCAACGAGGGGACTCGCCATGAACGTACCACAGGACGTGCTGGAGCACAAGACGCTGATGATCGCCTTGCTGGCCTGTGCCAAGGTCGTGGCGCGCGAGCTCGCCCTGGACGTGACGATGCCGGTCGCGGCGATGGCCCGCGCCCTGGGCGCGAACCGGACGTCGGTCTACCAGCAGCAGGATCGTCTGGTCGGGGCATTGACCGAACTGGCGGCAGCCAGACCCGGTCGCCCGGCGGCAGGGAGCGAGCCGCAGGCGTCGTGTCCGGGCGCCGAGATGGCGCTGACGGTGCGGGGGCTGGAGTTCCGGCTCGCTCACCTGGACGCGGTGGTCGAGCACGGTCACCAGACGTCGTACTCGCCGTCGTTCCGCCGGTTCGTCCTCGGCGAGCTCGACGGCTGGGACGGCACGGCGGCCGACTTCGCGCAGGCGTGCCGCGTTCCGGCGGACACGCTGAAGGACTGGGTGCAGGGCGACCGGGCGGGGCTGGCGAGCACACCGCCGGCCCGGCCCCGCCCGTCGGTGCCGGTCGACGCCTCCGCGACGACGCGGTCGATCGTGGCGGACTTCGAGGCGTGGGAAGGTGCCACCAAGACCTTCCTGCGCGTTGCGGGTGAGCGGTACGGCCTGACGCCCGGCCAGGTGGTCCGAGTGCTGCGCATCTGCGGCGCCATCGCGCCGCGCCGCCGCCGCGCGTTCCGCCATCGCGGGACCACCGAGCGGCGCTCGCCCGGCGCGCTGCTCGAGACCGACGGCAAGACGCTCGATGTGCTGCTGACCGGATCCGGGCGCCGGACGCACCGGAACTGGCAGGGCATCGTGGACCAGGCCACCGGCTGTGACACCGCGGCGGTGGTGACGCGCGAGGAGAGTGCCGGGGCGGCACGGCGCGCCCTGGCGGAGTCCGTCGCCTTTCTGGGTGGTGTGCCGCCCACGGGCCTGCTCTGCGACAACAAGCCGTGCTACCAGGAGGAGGACTTCCGGCGCGAGGTCCAGGCGGCAGGCACGGTGCTCGTCTCGGCGACACCGGGGCGACCGGAGAACAAAGCCACCGTGGAAGGTGCGTTCTCCCTGTTCGAGGCGCGGGTCGGCACGATCCGGCTCGACGACAGCAGCACGGACACGCTCGTCGACAGCGCCGTGAGCGAGATCGTGCGCGCGTATACCGCGGCGACGAACGCCGTGCCGCGCGTCGAGCTGAACGGTCTGAGCCGGCAGGCGGCCGTCCGCACCGCGCGACCATCGCTCGACCGGCAAGCAGCCGACCGGGCGTTCATCCGCCGGCTCGCGCAGCGCCACGAGCGCGAGCGACACTCGAACTGGCGCGAGAAGGTCAAGCCCGTGTCGCGTCGGCTGCTGGCCACCGTGTTCGCCCGGCTCGGCCTGGAGGACCGCGACCCCGAAGGCAAGCTGCAGGAGTACCTCTCGATCTACGAGCCGGCCGCCATCCGCCAGGCGGCGGCGATCGTCGCCGTCCGCCTCGACCGCGGGGAGCTCGAGCGCACGTACGCGCACCGGTATCTGACCAAGGTGATCCAGTCGACGCAGGAATCGCTCGACCTGGAGCGTGCGGAACTCGAGCTGCTCGAGCTGTGTCGAGCGCAGGCGCAGGACTGGGTGTCGATGGAGCAAGCAGAGTACGAAGAGCTCCAACGCGAGAGCAATCCCGCGACCCTCGCATGCGCGCTGGCCGAACGCGCCGCGTTGGGCGGCCTCCCCGTCGAGGCTGCCTTCTGGACCGAGCGACTCCTGGCGCTTCTCGACCGCGCCCGACACCTCATCGAGGCCGTCCGCCGCTTCCTCGTCCGGCTCTACGAGGCGCCCGTCGAGCGCCGACTGTCCCTGTTGGACCGAATCGCGGCCTGCAAGTGTGGGATCGCATGACCTGCCCCGCACCGAGCGCCGGACCGGATGGAGGGCCGACGCACCTGTCAGGAAACCCAAGCCGGTGCGGTCGAGTTGGCTCACACCGGATCAGGCCAGGCGGTCCAACCGCCGTAGCGGGCGGGCACTCACTGCCGGGCCCGAACGCGAGGGCCCACGTCAGACAACCACGACAGTCTCTTGGAATGCCAGATCCCGCGACGGCACCCCCGGAGACCCAGATCGGTCAGTTGGCCTCGCGGGACAACCCAGGATGCCTCAAGGGCTCACGCACGACGAGGGTGTCAGGGATTTCGCCGGTGGGTCTGTTTGACAAGGACACATACCTTCCGTGCCCTTCGGCCAGCGAGGCATTACCCCCGCCTTTGGATACGGCGCCCCCCATCCGGGCGCCGGCGGGACTTCAACCCGCCTGATCAACACGCTGCCCAGCGC
>DATECF010000131.1:0-5212 GCA_035287045.1 Gemmatimonadales bacterium
TGGATCCGAGCAACGCGCAGCGGCTCTGGACCGGCGGGTTCTTCTTGTGGCGCACGACGAACGGGGCAGCGAGCTGGACCCAGGCGAGTGCCATCACAGCCGGGAACGGAAGCGTGAGCGCGCTCGCGGTGGCGCCGACGAACGCGAATATGGTCCTGGCTGGAATGAGCGATGGATTCATCCATCGGACCACTATCGGCCTAACCTCCAATTCCTCCACCAACTGGCCCTTCGTCCAGCCGCGGGCCGGCTACGTCTCCTGGCTGGCGTTCGACCCGACCAACGCCAACATCGCCTACGCAACCTACTCGACGTTCGGCGGCACGCACGTGTGGAAGAGCACGGATGGCGGCGCCACTTGGACAGGCATTGACGGGTCCGGCGCCACAGGCATCCCAGACATCCCGGTGCACTCCATCGTCGTGGATCCCGCCATCACCTCCCGGCTCTATGTCGGGACCGACCTAGGTGTGTTTGTGTCCCGCGATGGCGGGGCAACCTGGGCCGTCGAGAACACCGGCTTTGCGAACGTGATCACCGAGGCCCTGGCCGTCGCCAATGTCGGCGCGGCTCCGCACATCTTCGCCTTCACCCATGGTCGCGGAGTCTGGCGGGTTCCGACTGCCGACGCGACCGGCATCTCCGTGACCCCCACCTCCCATGACTTCGGCACCGTTGATGTGGGGAACACGGCGGACCGCACCTTCACGGTGCAGAATACGGGTGGGGGCACACTGACCGGGACCGCGGTCACGGCGGCCCCCAACTACAGCATTGTCTCCGGGGGATCTTTTAGCCTGGGGCCCGGAGCGAGCCAGGACACGGTCGTGCGCTTCGCCCCGACGGGGGGCGGGACCTTCGCCGGGAGCGCCAACTTCACCTCCAACGGCGGCGACTTCGCGCCGACCGTGACGGGGGTCGGCGTAGTGCCCCCCCTCACCCTCACGGGCCTCACCGCCAGCCTCCCCACCCCCCAGCCCGTCAACGCTACCATCACCTTCACGGCCACGGCCAGCGGGGGCACCCCGCCCCTCCAGTTCAAGTGGTGGGTCTATGATGGGGCCGTCTGGCGGGTGGGGCAGGACTGGGGGCCGAGCGCCACCTTCGCCTGGACCCCCCTGACCCCGGGGAGCTACACCATCGGCGCCTGGGCCCGGAGCAACGGCAACACCGTCGATTGGTACGAGGGCACCGCGACCCGAAGCCTGGCGTTCACGATCACGGGGAGCTAGCGACCAAGTGAATTGGGTGCCTATAGCGGCAGCGGGTCTGAGATCTCAGCAAACTGCACGGACCGCGCCGATAAGGGCACGTTTAACTTTGCAGCGGCCATCAACATCGCGAGTCAATTCGAGGGGACCTTCAGCGGTTCGGAGGCTCTCAGACACGCCGAGCCGGACCGAGAGAAACCTTGCCCACCGCCCCCTCGGTGACGTCCTTCGGCCCAAGCAAGAATGCCGGCCCAAAGAAAAAGGGTGCGGCTCTTTTGGAACGGCGTGAGTCTTCCATGTTAGCGCAGAGTTAGCCTTCCTTCTTGGGGTCCTGCAGGCGCGATGCATCCGACATACGGCCTCGCGAGTGCCATAGGTGGCCACTGGGCGACCGCCCCTCGGCCGGCGATCGGCAGGCGGCACGCCGCGCCGGTGCACTTTTCGCTGGACATTTCCCTCCCCCCCCGCTATGGTACGCGAGGGGAGGAGGGAGGACGCGATGCCGGAACCGAGCGCTACCTTGCGGTGCGCCGGCCGGGCGGTGGGGCCGGCCGAGATGGCCCTGATCCGGGAGGTGGTGGCCGATTGTCCGGGCCTCAGCCGGAGAGAGCTGGCGCACACGGTGTGCGAGCTCTTGGGGTGGACCCGCCCCCAGGGCACGCTGAAGGGCCGGGAGGCCCGCGAGTTCCTGGAGGGGTTGGCGATCCGGGGGCTGCTCGCCCTGCCCGCCAAGCGGCCCGGCCGCCCCGTGGGGGCGCGGACCGCGGTCCCGGTGACCGCGCAGGGCGAGCCGGGCGTGCCGCTCACGGGGCCGGTGGGGACGCTCGGCCCGGTCACCCTGGAGGTGGTGCAGACCCCCGGGCAGCACGCCCTGTTCCGGGAACTGGTGGGGCGGTACCACTACCAGGGGCACGCGGTGCCCTTCGGGGCGTCCCTCCGCTACCTGGTCGTCGCGGGCGTCCCGCGCCAGGTCGTGGGGTGCCTCCAGTTCTCCAGCCCGGCCTGGCGGCTCGCGGTCCGGGACCGCTGGATCGGCTGGGACGACGCGACCCGGCGGCGGAACCTCCCGCGGGCCGTGAACAACAGCCGCTTCCTGCTCCTGCCCTGGGTGCAGGTCAAGAACCTGGCCAGCAGCGTGCTGGCCCAGGGGGTGCGGCGGCTGCCGGCGGACTGGGCCGCGCGGTACGCGGTCGAGCCCCTGCTCGTCGAGACGCTGGTCGACCGGGGCCGGGCGGGGACCTGCTACCGGGCCGCCAACTGGCTGGCCCTGGGCCTGACCGCCGGGCGGGGGCGCCAGGACCGCACCCATGCGCGCCACGGGGCCGCCCCCAAGACCGTGCTGGTCTACCCGCTGGTGGCCGACGCCGTCCCGCGGTTGCGGGCGGGCTGACCGGTGGCGGCCCTTCCCGCCCGGACGGCAGAGCCCTTCGCCGCGCCGCGCGCGACGTTCAGTGCGCTCGAGGCGTTCCTCGGCTCCCCGGAGGCCGGCGGCTTGACCCACAGTGAGCTGGAACGGGAACTGGAGCAGCGGGGGCGCGAGCTCCTGCGGCAACTCCTGCAGGCGCACCTCGAGGTCCGCGGCCCGGGCGAGGCCGCGGGGCCGGTGACCGGGGCCGACGGCGTGGGCCGGGACGCGGCGCACGTGCACGCGCGCGGGCTGGAGACGGTCTTCGGCGAGGTCCAGGTCGCGCGGGTGGGCTACGGGGCGGCCGGCGTCGCGAGCCTGCACCCGCTCGACGCGGACCTGAACCTGCCGCCGGAGCACTACTCGCTGGAGGTGCGCCGCCGCGTGGCGGAGGCGGCCGCCAAGGACTCCTTCGACGAGGTCGTCCAGGCGCTGCGGGCTGCGACCGGCGCGCAGGTGGGGAAACGGCAGGTCGAGGAGCTCGTCGGCCGCGCCGCCCAAGACTTCGGTGCGTTCTACCAGGCGCGGGTGGAGGTGCGCCCCCCGGAGGCGACCGGGCCGATCCTCGTGATCAGCGCGGACGGCAAAGGCGTGGTCATGCGGCGGGAGGATCTCCGGGAGGCGACACGGAAGGAGGCCGAGCGGACCCGGCACAAGCTGCGGCATCGACTGACTCGGGGGGAGAAGCGCCACGCGAAGCGCATGGCCACCGTGGCGGCGGTCTATACGATCATGCCCTACGTCCGCACCCCCGAGGCGGTGCTGGGCGGCCTCGCCCCGCAGCATGGACGGGAGCCGCCCGACCGCCCCCGCCCGGAGCGCAAGCGGGTGTGGGCCAGCCTCGCGCAGGAGCCCGAGGCCGTGCTCCGGGAGGCTTTCCGCGAGGCCCGCCGGCGGGACCCCGACGGGCAGAAGCGCTGGGTGGCCCTCGTGGACGGCAACGAGCCCCAACTGGAGAACTTGCAGCGGCTCTTTCGGCGGGAGGGGTACCGGCCCTGGATCGTGCTCGACTTCCTCCACGTGGCGGAGCGGGTGTGGAAGGCTGGCCGCGACTTCCACCCCGAGGACAGTCCGGCCCTGGAAGCCTGGGTCACGCCCCGCCTGCTCGGCATCCTGCGGGGCCGCGCCTCGCACGTCGCGGCCGGGATGCGGCGCAGCGCCACCCGGCAGGGGCTCGCCGCGGAGGCGCGAACGGGCGTCGATGGCTGCGCGAACTACTTGCTGAAGTACGCCCCGTACCTCCGCTACGACGGGGCCCTCGCGGAGGGCTTGCCGATCGGGACCGGCGTGATCGAAGGGGCCTGCCGGCACCTGGTCAAGGATCGGATGGACCGCACCGGGGCCCGCTGGAGTCTGGCGGGGGCCGAAGCGGTCCTCCGCCTCCGGGCCCTGCGGAGCAGCGGGGACTTCGACGCCTACTGGCGCTTCCACGAGCAGCAGGAGTATCGGCGCCACCACGCCGCTCGCTACGCGGACGGGCAGGTCGTCCCCGTCCGGCGGCGCCAGCGGCACCTCAAGCGGGTCAAGTAGTCCCCCCGCGTTCCGTCGAGAACCTGCGAACATCACGTCAACATTCACACGGGGCTAACATCTGGCAAGAGCAAATTGCGCCGTTCCAAAAGAGCCGCACCCAAAGAAAAAGGGAGCCGCACGAGGAAAGCCCACGCTGAAGGGACCAGCGGTGACCCCGCTCGGAGTGTAGGCCGTTGATTCGACCACCTAAAGGGCCGTTTGGGGACGTCGGTGAATTGCCTTCCGAATGGATCGGCGATGGATCGTTCACTGCCCGGTAGCGGGTACCCAGGAGTGAGGCGCTCAAGGGCGCCCGAGCGGCACGGTTCGTCGCTTCCAAGAAAGGAGCGGAAATGAGCTCGGTCTGGAATCCCAGGCCACCCGACTCCGCACCCCCGGCATTCGGCGAGACACTTTTCGCGGGCATCGCCTGGCATCACCGTTGGGAGATTTTTCGGGGCGTGTTCACTCCGGGGCCGAACCCGGTTGCATTACTGTGCGAGCACATTCAACTGCCACGGGATCTTCGCGGGAGGCGCGTTTTAGACATCGGCGCGTGGAACGGCTGTTTCAGCTTCGAGTGTGAGCGGCGGGGCGCGGCGGAAGTGGTGGCGTTTGGCCCCGAGGATCCCGAGGCGGCGGGCTTCAACCGGCTGAGGGATGCCCTGGGGTCAAGCGTGAAATACCATCGCGGCTCCATCTACGACATCGACGCCAGGACTGTAGGGACTTTCGATGTCGTGCTCTTCCTGGGCGTGCTGTATCATTTGCGGTACCCGCTCCTTGCGCTCGACAAGCTGCGCCGCCTGACGACGGGAGTGCTCCTCGTGGAGAGCCACGTCATCGACGATGGCCTCATCCCCCCGAACCGGAGCCGCCTCCGCTCGTTCCTGCTCCGGAGGGCTTCCCGCACACTGGCGAACGTCCCCCTATGGCAGTTCTATCGGCACGGCGAACTGGGTGGAGACCCCTCAAATTGGTTCGGGCCGAACGTGCGCGCGGTCCTTGATGGGCTGGGGTCGGCGGGATTCGACGCCGCAGTCCTGGGAGTTTGGTCCGGGCGAGCCGCGTTCCGGGCCACCCC
>DATECF010000132.1:0-22452 GCA_035287045.1 Gemmatimonadales bacterium
CCGTTGCGGCTCACCGAGCTTTATCCCCAGCGGTTGCCGGACTTGTTTGCCGGCGAGGAGCTGGTGCTGTTCGGGCGGTACGCCGGCGACCGGGTACGCGATTGGGGCGATCGCCGGGACGGCTCCCGGGAATCCGTTACCGGCCGCCTGGTACTGACCGGGCGACGCGCGGGCCGCACCGAGCGCTTCGAGGTCCGGGTGACGTTCCCCGAGCACCAGCGGGACAACGATTACATCCCCAGGCTGTGGGCGTCGCGGAAGATCGGCGCGCTCACTCAGTCCATTAAGCTCAACGGGGCCAACCCGGAGGTAGAGCGTGAGATTCGGGAGACGGCGCTCCGGTACGGCCTGTTGACCGAGTACACCTCGTACCTGGTCCAGGAGCCCATGGACGTCGCCATTCGCACCCGCGATTTGCGTGACCGTATGCTGGCTCCGATGGCCGCGCCGGCTCCGGCTCAGGCTTCCGGCGCTGGAGCCGTGGCGCGGGCCGAGCAAGCCCGGGCGAGCCGCGAGGCCAAGAGCATGGCGAACATCGCCGCCGCCGAGATGGACGTGACCCGACGGGCGCATGGTCCCACCACCCGGCACGTAGCCGGCAGGCTCTTCGTCCTGAAGGACGGGGCGTGGACCGACCTGCTGCACGCCGAATCGCAGCGCGTGGTGCGGGTGGAGCCGTTCAGCGCCGCGTACTTCGCCTTGCTCGAGCGGCTGCCGGAGCTCAAGCCGTATTGGGTCGAGCTCGACCGGGTGCTGGTGTCCGGCAAGCACGTGAGCATTGCCCTGGACACGCGTGGCGAGAGCAGTCTCGGCGCGGCTGAGCTGGCCCGGCTGGCGCAGGATTTCCGCGGCCGGTAAACTCGCCACGTGCGCGTGGATTGGGCGGTCGTGTACCGCGAGACGTATGCCGACCTGGTCCGCTTCCTGCACCGCAAGGTGTGGGATGCGGACCAGGCGCAGGACTTAGCGCAGGAGACGTTCGTGCGGGCGTTGGACCACGATCCGGAGAACCCGCGGGCGTTCGTGTTCACCATCGCGGCGAATCTGGCGAGGGATGAGGCGAGGGCGGCGATTCGAAGAAAGAAGCATTTGACGTTGATGGCGGGAGGGGCGGCAGAGGCGGCAGGAGCGGCAGAAGCGACGGAAGAAAACGAGCGGGCCGACACCGTACGTCGTGCTCTGGACGAGTTGAGCGAACGGGACAGAGAGGTGCTGCTACTCTGGGACGCGGGATTCGATTACGGAGAGATTGCCCGGCAGACGGGTCTCAGCCCCGGCGCCATTGGGACCACACTGGCGCGGGCGAGAAGGAAGCTGGTCGAAGCGTACCAGGCCGTGGTACCGGAAGCGGAGCAACCGCGGAAGAAGCAGGTGTAACATGAGCGACGTGCAACATCTCGATGACGGGCGGCTCCACGCCTACCTCGACGGCCACCTGCGTGACGGTACGGTGGGGCGGGATTACGTGGAGCGCCATCTCGCCGAGTGCGCCGCATGCCGGGCCAGGCTGGAGGAGGAGCGCCGGGTGCGCGACCGGGCCCGAGCCATCCTCGGCGCGGCCGGCCCGGTGAAGGTCGCGACGCCGCCGTTTGAAGCCGTGTTGGAACGGGCGGAGCGAAAGCGGGCCAGCCGACGGCGGGTGCCGCCGACGGTCGTCCTGGCCTGGGCCGCCAGCCTGGCGCTGGCCGTCACGGTGGGCTGGTATGCGCGCAGCCTCGTCCTGACGGGAGGCGGGACCGGAACCGTCGCCACGGTTGCGCAAGACGCAGACGCCCCAGCGGAAGATGTGCGTGCCGGCGGCATCGAGGCGGCGCCACCGGCCCCACGGCAGATCGCTCAGAGCGCGCCCGCGCGCGCGCAACCGGCACCGGCACCGCGGGAGGAAGCCGTGGTGGTCGCCGAGCCGGCGGCGCCGGCGGTCGCGGACCGTCCGCTTGCGAATCTGGCGGCGGTGGAAGCCAAGGCCGCCGTGGATACCGAGGTTCCCCCGCTCCGGATCGCGGAGGCGCCGGCGCCCAGCGCCGCGGCGGCACCCGGTGCGGCGGCCGAGCGCGTCAGGTTGCGCGCAGCTCCGCCAGCGGCGGCCGCCGATCTCGCCGAGCAATCCTGGCGTACGGTCACGCGAGCTGAAGCGGAACGGCGGTTGGGTGGTCCGGTCGCGATGATCCCGGGTCTGCCGTCACTGGGGACCTCGGTATTCGGTACCGGGGATGCGGCGGTGGCTCGCACCCTCCAGGTCCTGGGTGCGGGCCTCACGATCGAGTTGCTCCAACAGCGCGCCACGGCTCCGGCCGCGATGCCGCAAGCCGGGCGGGCAATGGGCAGCGAGCCCGGTCAGTCGCTGACGGTAGAGTGGGAAGGTTTCTCGGTGACCGGCCGAGCGCTGGTACCGGCGGATTCGCTCCGCAGGCTCCTCAGCCGCCTTCACCGCCCCTAGGTTCTGGTCCGGCCAACCACGCCCCCGGGCGATCGCGTTGCATGTATGCCATACATGTCGCACGTTCACGCGCGTGAAGAAGAAGACGACGTACGATCGGAAGCGTCCGCGCGGCGCCGGTCAGGTCCGGGAGCCGGTTCAGGTGTACTTGGACCAGAAGGACCGAGAGCTGCTCGAGCAGGTTGCCAGGACCAAAGGGTGGTCCCGTGCCGAGGTGCTGCGCCGCTGACCGACGCTGTGAGCTTCGAGCTGATGAAGCGGGAGGGGTTAATGATCTCCCGGGTTCGCTAGGCGCGCTCACCCAGCCGCCACAGCTTCACCAATTCCGCCACCACCGACACCGCGATCTCGGCCGGCGTGTCGGCGCCGATCTCCATGCCGATGGGAGAGCGGACCCGCTTCAACGCGACCGGATCCACCCCCGCCGCTTCCAGTGACTTCCAGATAACCGCCCGCTTCCGTTCGCTGCCCAGCATCCCCACGTAGCCGGCGCCGGACGCCGCAGTGCGCTCAATGATGTACGCGTCGTAGCTGTGCCCCCGCGTGGCCGCGATCACGTAGTCGTCCTCGTCGAACGCCAGCCGGTCCAGCACGCTGCGGAAGTCCTCCACCACGATCTCGTTGGCCGACGGCATGCGTTCGGGGTTGGCAAACTCGGCGCGATCGTCCACCACGACGACGTAGAACCCCGCGCGGGCCGCGAGCTGCGCCAACTCAACTCCCACGTGCCCGGCGCCGAAAATGGTGAGGCGCGGCATGCGCACGATGGGCTCGACGAAGGCGCCGGTCCGCTCATCCACGAACGCGGCCGTGTGACGGTGCCCGTGGCGATCAAGGGCGATCGAGGGCGCCCCAGGGCGAGCCGCGCCGAGCAGACGGTCCCCCGCCCCGACGGCCCAGCGCTCGCCGCCTACTTCGGCAGCTTTGCTGGGGCCGTTGGGCCATTCGGTGGCCGTGGCCACGGTCGCCGGACGGCGGCGTTCGATTCCCTCGCCCACGGCGCGGCACAGCCGGGCCAGCTCCGCGGACGCCACCAGCGGCTCCACGAACAGCTCCACGGTGCCGCCGCACGACAGCGCCAGGTCCCCAATGAGATCGGCGTTCAGCGTGTGTTTGACGAACGCCGGCCGGCCGGCCTCCAGCGTGGCGAGCGCCTGCGCCGTGACGTCGGCCTCGGTGCAGCCGCCCCCCACGGTCCCCCACCGTCCCCCATCACTGGTCACGAGCATCTTGGCGTCGCTCGCCATGGGTAGCGAGCCGCGTTTCCTGGCCACCGTGGCGAAGGCCGCGGGCCGTCCCGCCTCGACCGCTTCGGCGGCGGCCAACCAGAGGGCGGCCCGCTCGTTCATTTGGCGGGCAGCTCCTCGAGCCGCGTCACGGCCCTTCGCAGGTGGGGAATCACGATCGAGCCGCCGACGACCAGGGCCACGGAGAAGGCCTCGAAGAACTCCTGGTCCGTGACTCCCTCCTCGCGGCTCCGCACGATGTGGTAGGTGATGCAGTCATCACACCGCAGCACCATGGACGCCACCAGGCCGAGGAGCTCCTTGGTCTTGGCGTCCAGCGCACCGGCCTGGTAGGTCTGCGTGTCGAGCGCGAAGAAGCGCTGGATCACCAGATTATCCGCCGCGAGGATGGCGGCGTTCATCTTCTCGCGGAAATGTCTGAATTCGGCCAGCGAGTGGTGGGACTCCGGCATTCGGGCTCCGAGGGGACTCGACGCCGGTAATCTAAGCGGCCGGAGGGCCTAGTGATGCACCATCTTCGCCGCGTCTTCGGCGTGCCGCGGACTGATCATGGGGAAGGCGCGGGCGAAGAGGCCATAACACAGCAGGAACAACCCCAAGAATCCCAGGGTGATCCCGACCTCGGGTAGCCCGAACGCGGGCTCGACGTCCACGGCTACCGGCTCCACCAACAGGTAGCGCTCCAGCCAAACCCCGGCGAAGCTCACCGACAGGAAAACGCTGAACGTGGCGGGCGTGGTCTTGGAGCGCACCCAGATCAACCCCCAGAAGGGAACGAAGAACACCATCAACCCCACGGTCCAGGCCAGGGGCCGCCAGGGACCCGCCATGCGGAAGAACTGGTACGCCGTCTCCACGCGCAGGTTGCCGTACCACTGCACCAGGAACTGACTGAACATCAGATAGGTCCAGAACACCGAAAAGCCGAACACCAGCTTGCCCAGGTCGTGGAACTGCTCGCGGCGGATCAACTCGTGCAGTCCCAGCTTATGGCGCCAGTAGACCATCATGAGGCCGGTGGTCGTGAGACCCGTGAGAAACGCCCCCATGAAGAAAAACCAGCCGAAGATGGTGCTGTACCAGTACGGCGCCAGCGACATCACCAGGTCGAACGCGATAATGGAGAACAGGTAGCCGTACAGCACCACCAGCAGCGGCGCCATCCACGTCAACCGGTGCTCCACCTTCGCCAGCTGCTCCGGCGTCCCGGTGTAGTCGCCCGCGATCCACTCATACAACCGCCGGCGCCAGCCGGTCGCGGTGGCCACCAGGGGTGCGACGTCGGGCCGCAGGTCGTGGTACACGTACGTGAGGGTCACGCCGAACAGCACCACCAGCGACAGCAGGTCGCGCCAGAACACGAACCCGGTCGTGAGCCACGGCCCGCGCACGGGCGTGGGATGCTCGATCCAGGGGAACAGATGGTGCCGCCCCAGGAACAGGACCAGGAACAGCACCAGCGCCACCGGCAGGAAGGCGGACATCGCCTCGGCGAAGCGCACGATGGGACCGGCCCACCAGCCTTTGGTGATCCGGTACGCGGCCACGAACACCACGGCGCCCTGGGCCAGCCCGGTAAAGAACAGGAAATTGACGTGGTAAATGCGCCACGCCCGCCCCGGATCGCTTCCCAGCGCGAAGATCAGGAAGGACACCGCCCCCAACACCGCCAGTACCGCGCCGCCCTGGATCATCCAGGGCACCGACACCCCGGACGCCCGGCGGTACAGCTCCTGCCGGCTGGCGGAGGCGGTCACTGGCCACCCGCCTGAATCACGCCGCGCAGGTAATTCACCAGGTGCCACCGATCCTCGCCGCGGATCTTGTCGCCATACGGCGGCATGAGGCCCCGGCCGCTGGCCGCCAGCGCGTAGAGGTACCCGTCCGTGTAGTTCCGAGCCTGCGCCAAGGTGAGATCCGGGGGACGAATAAACTTGGGTGTGATGGGTCCGTCCCCGTGCCCGGCGTCGCCGTGACACGGAAGGCAGTAGACCCCGTACAGCTCCCGCCCCCGGTTAACCGACACCGAGGTCCGCTGAATCGGATTGACCAGCCGATTGATCCGATCGTAGTACCGGGGAATGACCGTGTCCGTGACCTCGGTGCCGGTGATCGGGACGGTGCCGGGCACAGGCGGCCGCGGCATGTCGTACGGCTGGATCGCGATCCCGCGGTGCAACACCGCGAACCAGGGAATCGCGGCCACGGCGTCGTCGGGCCCGGGGAAGCGCTGCCATTGGTCCCTGGTGCACGCCGTGACCGACGCGAGGGCCAACAGGCATAGCGGCATGACGGCATAACGGCATAACGGCATAACGGCATAACGGCATGGCGTGACAACTGCACTCCATGACGTCATGCCGTCATGCCGTCCATGCCGTCCATGCCGTTTACTGCTCAACCCGCACCTCCGTCGCCCCCGCCTGCTGCAACGCCTGCTGCACCGCCGCCTGCCGCTCCGCCGGACAGGGCACGAAGATCCCGATGAGATCGTTGGTGAAGCGGGGATCGTAGGCGGCCGCGCGATGGGTCCTGAACGTGTGGAAGGCCAGCCCCGCGAGCGTGGCCAGGGCGCCCAGCAGGATGGTGAGCTCGAACATGATGATGATGTAGGGCGGCACCGAGCCCAGCGCCTTGCCCCCCACGACGAGCGGATAGTCGTACGACATCCACATGGTCATGGCGTATCCGGACAGACACCCCGTGAGCCCACCCACCAGGGTCCACACCCGCACCGGGCTCACGCGGTGGCCCACGGCGCTCATGACCTCGAAATTGGGCACCGGCGAATACACCGTGAAGTCCTTGTACCCCAGCTCCTTCACCTGCCGCACGGCGTGCGCCGCGGCGTCTACGTGCCGGAAGGCGGCGAGCACGCCGCCGGGCCGCCCGCTCATGCGTGCGCATCCTCCTTCCGCGGCATCGGGATGATCTCCTTCACCTCGGCGATGGACACCATGGGGAAGTTCTTGGCGAACAGCAGGAACCACATGAAGAACCAGCCGAAGCTGCCGGCCAGGACGGACCAATCTACCCAGGATGGCGTGTAGTGCCCCATGGCGTACGGCTCGTACTCGAACGACAACGACACCACGATGATCACGAACCGCTCGAACCACATCCCGAGATTGATGAACAGTGACAGCAGGAACATCGCGGGGATGCTGCGGCGGATCTTCTTGAACCACAGGAACAATGGAAGGAACCCGTTGCAGATGATCATGGTCCAAGTGGCCCACCAGTACGGACCGAACG
The DNA here is from genome assembly GCA_035287045.1 of Gemmatimonadales bacterium. GTDB lineage: Bacteria > Gemmatimonadota > Gemmatimonadetes > Gemmatimonadales > GWC2-71-9 > JACPAP01. The sequence continues at coordinate 6,940 of DATECF010000132.1, forward strand.
CCCGGTTGTAGAAGCTGGCGCGCTCGGCTTCGTTGCCGCTGTACCAGGCGATGAAGTACTCCACCGCGTACGCGTAGCCCACCAGCATGCCGGTGAGCAGCAGCAGCTTGGCCAGGTTCTCGAAATGGTCTTCGTGGATGTAGCGCTCCAGCTTGAACGCCTTGCGGAGCGGCACCAGGAGCGTGATCACCAGGGCGCAGCCGGAATAGATGGCGCCAGCCACGAAATACGGGGCGAAGATGGTGGTGTGCCAGCCGGGCACGATGGACATGGCGAAGTCCCAGGACACCACGCTGTGCACCGACAGCACCAGGGGCGTCGCCAGGGCGGCCAGGTACAGGTAGGCCCGCGTGTAGTGCCGCCACTGCTGATCCGTCCCGCGCCAGGCCAGTGACGTAATGGAATACAGCTTCTTCCGCCACCCCGTGGCCACGTCGCGCGCGGCCGCGACGTCCGGAATCAGCCCCACGATCAAGAAACAGGTGCTCACCGTCAGGTAGGTGGTCACGGCGAACACGTCCCACAGCAGCGGCGACTTGAAGTTGACCCAGAGCTGCCGCTGGTTGGGATACGGCACCAGCCAGTAGGCGTACCAGATCCGGCCCACGTGAATCAGCGGGAACAGCCCCGCCGTCAACACCGCGAAGACGGTCATCACCTCCGCGGTGCGGTACACCGCCGTGCGCCAGGCCGACCGGAAGAGATAGAGGATGGCCGAGACCAGGGTGCCCGAGTGCGCGATACCGACCCAGAACACGAACGTGGTGATGTAGACGCCCCACATGACCGGCGGCCGGTAGCCGGCGACGCCCAGGCCGTACCGGATCTGGTACAACAGGGCGATGGCGCCCAACAGCATCACCGAGATCGCGAAGCCGAGCAGGATGTACCAGGTCCGGCCCGGGCGGCCCAGCGTGGCCGCGATGTCGTGCGTGATCTCGCTGTAGGTGGGCGGGACCCGCACCGGCTCCGGCCGAGCCACGGCGGCCATCGGCTACGCCTCCGCCCGGTTCCACACCCGGGCGAGGTAGGTGATGGCGGGACGGGTGTTCAGGCCGTCCAGCACGTGATAGCCCCTGCCGTCCGCGGCGAGCTGGGAGACGCGGGAGCCGGGATCGTTGAGGTCGCCGAAGGCCATGGCGTCCGCCGGGCAGCTCTGCTGGCAGGCGGTGACGACCTCGCCATCGCGGAGCGGCGTCCCGCGCATCCGGGCATCGTGCTGCGCCCCACGAATCCGCTGCACGCAGAAGGTGCATTTCTCCATGACGCCCTTGGAGCGCACCGTGACGTCCGGATTGAGCTGCCAGTGGAGCGGCTCGGGCCAGGAGAACGCCTGGTCGCTCGGCTCCTGATAGTCGAACCAGTTGAAGTAGCGGACCTTGTAGGGGCAGTTGTTGGAGCAGTAGCGGGTGCCCACGCACCGGTTGTACACCTGGGCATTGAGCCCGTCCGGCGTGTGGTAGGCGGCGAACACCGGGCAGACCGGTTCGCAGGGCGCGTTGCCGCACTGCTGGCACAACATGGGTACCACCCGGACCTCCGGCGGATGCCCTTCCTCGCCCTCGAAATACCGCTCGATTCGCATCCACGACATCTCGCGCCCGCGCTGCATCAGCTCCTTGCCCACTACGGGCAGATTGTTCTCGGCATAGCACGCGGTGACGCAGGCGCTGCACCCGGTGCAGCGGGAGAGGTCAATGGCCATCCCCCACCGCGGGTGCGCGCCCGCATAGTTGCCGCGCTCCTTCCAGTCGCGGTACTGCTCTTCCTGCCACTCATCGAGGACTTTTTCGATGGGCTCGGGGACGGGAGCCGCATGGGCCTCGTGGAAGGGATGGAAGCCTTCGGCTGTGATCGCGGCGAGGGTCACCGCCTGGGCGATGCCCCGGCCCAGCTGACGGCGGCTGCCGGCCCGGGTGGCGAGATTCTCGTGCTCGCCGGTGGCGCGCACGGTGACGGCGGCGTAGTGCTGCACGCCACCGAACGCCGTCGGCTCAGCGGCCAGCAACTGGTACGCGTTGGCCCCACGGTCCTGGGCATAGCGGCCGAAGGCGGTGTGCCCCTGGCCCAGAGGCATGGCGACCACGTCCTGCCGGATGCCCGGGTACACCCAGGCGACGGCCCTGACGGTCCCCGCGTCGGACGTGACCTCCACCATGTCGCCGTCCGTGACGCCCAGGGCGTTGGCCGCGTCCGGATGGATCTCGAGCCAGGTGCTCCAGCCCAGCTTGCTGACTGGATCCGGCAACTCCTGCAGCCACGGACGGTTGGCCGCGCGGCCGTCGTACAACACCGACGATGGATACGCAATCAGCGTGAACCGTCCCTCCGGCTGAGCCGGCGGCGTGGCCGCCACTCGCGTGGCACCGGCCGCCAGAGCGGCTCCTCGCGAACGCGGCTCCGACCATACCCCGCCCCGCTGCAGCGCTTCCGTCCAGAACGCCTCGAACGCGTCGCGGCTGCCCCGCTGCTGGTGCAGCCGGCGCCACCCGTTCTGGAGATGGTCCTTGTAGGTCGCCGCCGGGAACCGCTGGGCCATGCGGCCGCCCATCAGACGGGCCAGCTCCAGCAGCACGTCGCCGGTTTGGCGCGTGTCGAACACCGGTTGCATCACCGGCTGTTGCAGCAGGTTGACGCCGGCCCGGGGCTCGAAGTCGTTCCATTGTTCCAGGGGGTCGTGGTCCGGCAGGATCAGATCCGCCAGCATGGCGGTCTCGTCCAGGAAGCGCGAGAAGCTCACCTTGAATGGGACGTTGGCGATGGCGGATGCGAAGCCCAATCCGGCCGGGCTGGCGTAGGCCGGGTTAGCCCCGTGCACCAACAGCACCGCGACCCGTCCGTCCTGCATGGCCTGCGACAGCTCCGCCAGGCGCTGGTACCGGCTGCCGCCCGCAGGATTGGGGGCCACGCCAAACCGGACCGTCCGGCCCACGTTCCCCGCGACGTAGTTCAAGAGGTGGGCGGCCGCCGCGGTCGCATGCGCGTCCGCGTGTTGCGCCCCCATGCCGCCGGCTACCGCGACGCTCGGCCCGGCCGCGAATTCCCGCGCCAGCCGCTCGATCGTCTCCGCGCTCACGCCACAGCGCTCGGCGGCGGCCTCCGGCGCGTACGCTTGGAGCAGGGGTCGGAGCCGAGCCGCATCGGACGGAGGCGATCCCAGGCGATCACGGGCGATCACATGGGCGATCGCGAGCGCCAGAACCCCTTCAGTTCCCGGAACCGGAGCGATCCACTCGTCGGCGTTCTGGCCGGTCAAGCTCATGCGCGGCTCGACGTGCACGAACTTGCCCATGGTGCCGTCGGCGAAGGCGTGCGACGCCACGAAACCGCGGGTGTACTCCAGCGGCGAGCCCCAGGTCTCGAGAAAGTCGGCCCCGAACGAGAGCACGTAGCGGGCAGCGCCGAAATCGTACCAGGGCAGCTCGTCCGTCCCGAAGACTTCGCGGGTGGCGTGGCGCTGCGCCTCGTAGCCGAACGGTTCATACACCACGTGCCCAGAAGAGCCCAGCGTCGTGAGCCAGTCGCTCACCAGCCGGTCGAACGTGCCGGCCTCGTTGCCGGTGACGAACCGCACCTGGGCTCCCGGAGCCGCTCCCAGGCGCTCGCCCACGCGGGTGATGGCGTCCTGCCAGGAGATCGGCTCGAAGTTGCCTGAGGCGTTCCTGGCCATCGGCCCGCGCACCCGGTCGGGATTGTACAGGCCCTGGAGCGCGGCCTGCCCCCGCGAGCACAGCTTGCCGCGATTGATGGGGTGGTCCGGATTGCCCTCGAGCTTGACGGCCCGGCCTTCACGGACCCGGGCGTGCACCCCGCACCCCGCCGGGCACTCGCGGCAGGTGGTGGCATACCAGGTGGCGACCCCGGGGATCTGATCCTCCACCGGGAGCAGATAAGGAATAAGCTTCTCGGGAGACGAACTGCCGCAGGCCGTGGCCGCGAGTGAGCCGCCGCCCGCCACGCCTAACACCTTCAAGAAGCGCCGTCGGTTCATGCCGTCCTCAGGGCGGTCGGGCGGTCGGGCGGACGAGGCCTCGGCGGACGACTGCTCCACCGGCCCCTGACCGCCTTTCCGCCCGTCCGCCTGACCGTCTAGTAATGACATGCCGAGCAGTCCGTCGTGACCTTGTTCTGCTTATGACAGTCCAGGCACCAGCCCATCTTGAGCGACGAGAACTGATAGACCTGGGGCATCCGCTCCACCTGCCCGTGGCAGGTCTGGCAGGTGATCTCCGCTTTCACCGCGGTTTCGCCCTTGAGATGACGCATGTGCGGGAAGTGGACGAAGGGCGGCATGCGATGGACCTTGAGCCATTCGATCGGCTGGTTGGCGCTCCACGCCTCCCGGACCTTGGCCACCTCCGGGATGGTCGCCCCGGCGATCAGGTGGCAGCCCATGCAGGTCCTCATGCTGGGCATGCCGGGAAACGGCGCGGTCTCGGCACTGGCGTGGCAATAGCGGCAATCCATTTGATACTGGCCGGCGTGGACATCGTGCCGGAAAAAGACCGGTTGGCGGGGCCCTTTGAGCCCCGCCGTGTCCGTGATTTCCGGTGCTTCAAATGGAGTAGCCGGCGGCTGTTGGGCCGCCGGAGGCTGCTGCGCGCCGAGCGCGCCCGCCCATCCCGGGATGGTGACGATGACGCACGCCGCGACGCGGAGGGCCCGCCGCTGCTTCGTAGTCATCGCCCGCTGCCGCCCATGTGACCCACTCCAAGTCCACCGGGCCGAGGTCGCCCGTGCTAGAGGCTCGTGAAATAATTCACATGCGGTGCCACCTAAAATACAGCGTGAGCGGCCCAAGACAACCACCGAGAAACGGTAAGGGGTGAGGGGTGGATAGCCGGCGCCCGCCGTCCACCCCTTACCCCTTCCCCCTCACGCCTCTTTTTGCCGCCTCTATGCAGATCGCCCTGGCCAACTTCACCTCCCGGGCATCGAGCGGCGTGCGGTGCAGCACTTCGCGCACCGTACGCATGATGAGTTCCGGATTCCGGGTCTTGAAGAAATCAATGGCCTCCAGGGCGTTTCGCACATCCGCGAACAAACGCTCAAGCTGCTCCTGCGTGGCCGGGTCCGCGGACCGGCGCGGCGACTTGAAGGGCGGCGTCCCCCCCGCCAGGAACAGCTCGTACGCCATCACCGCCACGGCCTGTGCCAGGTTCAGCGAGGCGTAGTCGGAGCTGGTGGGGATGGTCACGATCCGATGGCATCGATCCAGCTCCTCATTGGTCAGGCCCTGGTCTTCCGGCCCGAACACCAGGGCCACCAGCGACGCCTCACCCGCGGCGAGGATCTCACCGGCGGCCTCGCGCGGGCGCTGCGCGTTCCGCTTGGCACTCCGCTGCCGGGCGGTGAAGCCGACGACGTGGTGGGTATCGGCCAACGCCTCATCCAGCGTGTCGAACACCTGCACGCGCTTCAGCACGTCGCCCGTCTTGTGCGCGATGCCTTCCACGCGATAAGCATCGTACTCGGCGGGGTTCACGAGCCGCAGATCGCGCAGCGCGAAGTTCTTCATGATGCGGATGACGCTGGCGATGTTCACCAGATCCTGGGGCCGGTGGAGCACGACGACCAGGGGCACCGTTAGGCCTCCGGGAGGTCCTCGCGCCACGCGCTCACGCCCTGGGTGGCGATGGCGCAGTCCAGTACCACGCCGCCATTGGCATCGGCGGCGCCCGCGATCTCACGCCGGCGATCCGCCGGCCCCAGCACCAGGAGGCTGGCGCCCGCGCGCGGACCCGCCGGCTTCACCCCCCACGCGCCCGCGTCACGCATGGCAGCCACCAGCCTCGCGGTGGGCGGTGCGGACCAGACGGGATCGAGCACGGCATAGTGACGCGCCGCGTCCTCGAAGAGTCCAGCCGCGCGCCGCCAGTCCCCCCGCTCCCACGACTCCACCATTGGCGCCACCAGATCTCGCAGCCCCGCCAGCGCCTCCACCACGTCTGCCTCGCACCCGTCCACCGCCTCCCAGACGCGCCGCGCCGCGGACTCGGCCGCGTACGCCCGGCCGAGGTACACCACCAGCAGGTGCGCACCGCCCTCGGCGATCCGGTCCAGGGCGAGCGACACGGCCCGCGCCTCGGCCCGGCCCGCGCCAACATCCAGCGCCTGCACGCCGCCCAGCGCCGCGACGTACGGGTCTTGCCGGCCGCTGAGCCGCCGCAACTCCTCGGTCTCCAGGTGAAACGCCAGCTCGGCCAACTCGGGGGCGTCGTACGCCTCATTCCGGCAGTTGGCCAATGCGCCAAGGACCGCGACGTTCAGCGCGCCGCGTTCCCCAAGCCCGGCCCCCGGCGGTGCGTCGCTCCGGGTGAGCATCTCGATGCCTCCGGTCACCGGCAACATGTTGAGCGCGGCCTTCCGGGCATCGAGGTTCCCATCGTAGGTGATCGCCGATGGCTGCGGCACCGTCACGCGGGAACCGCGATCCTCTGACCGCAACCGGATGGTGCTCCCGCCGAGGCGCACCTCGACGTGGACCGAAAGGCTGATGGCCGCGCCGACCGCCGCCCCGCCGTGCTTCGCGGCGAACCGGGGAACGTCCGTGCCGCCGCCGGCGAGGTCCACCCGCAGCGGGGCGCTGGCGCAGACTTTGTACGGAGGAGCCTCCGGCACTAGCTGATGCCCAGCTCGGCCTTGGCGTCCGGAGGGAGCAGCGGGATGACCAGCCGGATGGGCACGGTGAGCCCCAGGCCCGCGGCTTCCCTGAGCCCCGCCGCGTGCACCGCGACTACCTCGCCGTTGGCGTTAAAGATGGGACTGCCGCTGGAACCGCCGACCGTGAATCCGTCGAACTGGATCCGGTCCTCCGTGACCTTGCTGAAGATCCCGGCGCTCATCGAGGTCCGCACGGTCCGCGTCCGGTCGTAGGCCAGACCCGCACCCGTGGGGAACCCGATGAGGGCAGCAGGCTCTCCCTGGCGTGCCCGGGTGCCGGTCCAGTCGGCCTTGGCGATGTACGGGCCGGCGTAATTGGGGATCTTGAGGACCGCGAGGTCCGGACCGGAGGACGGGGCGACCGCCACCACCGCCACGCGCCGCGCCACCTGCTGGTCCGCCAGGGTGATGGTCACGGAATCCGCCGCCCGCCCATCGGGCGTGGCGACGTGACGATTGGTCAGGAAGTATCCGGAGCGCGTGATCACGAACCCGGAGCCGTCCCACGCCTCGGTGCCCACGAACGCGGTGACCAGACCCACTGCGCTTTGGTTGGCCTGCGAAATGGCCGCCAGGTCCACGCCCTTCACGGCGCGGAGCTGCTGGTCAATGCTGTTGGCCCGCTCCTCGGCGCCGCGGAGAGCCCGGCGGAGACTGTCGAGCAGGGCACTCGAGACCTGGTCGCCGCTGGCGCGGTTCAGCTCCCCTCGAAGACGCTGGAGGTCGGTTTGGGCCAGGCGGCGCAGCGAATCCCCGGCGGCCAACTGCTGGTTGAGCGATGCCTGGGCCCGCTGGAGCGAAGCTTCCAGCGCCGCGGTGCGGCTGCTGGCCTGCGTCAGCGCGGTCCGCAGGCTCTCCACCACGGCGGCCGGCGCCGAGCTTCCCCGCGCACTGTCCAGCGCAATCCGAAGGTGCTGGTATTCCGCCAGCGCCGCCTGCCGCAGTGAGTCCGCCGCCCGCTGCGCCGCCGCCTGCTGCGCCTCGAGCGCCCGCGCGGTCTGGCGGACACGGGTCTCGCTCCACAGGTACAGTCCGCCGGTGGCGAGGACCAGCAACCCCACGAACGACCATACCACCCAGCGGATCCGGCCGCGGGCCCGGCGGTCGGTCTCGGCCATCATTTCCTTGAAGAAGACCGTGGCTCCCTTGCCGCCGAAACTGCGCCGGCCGCGTGCCTCCGCCGCCGGAGGAATGCCCGCCGCCGCCAGCTTCGGGGTCGCCTGCGGCGGGGCGCCGGGAGCCACGAGGCGTTCCACGATCAGCTCGGGGCCGCCGTCGCCCAGCAGGATGCGATCGCCCTGCTTGAGCGGATACTCGGTGGCCAGCTGCTTGCCGTTCACGAAGGTGCCGTTGCGGCTGCGCGCGTCCCGGACGACGACGTTGCCGTCCGGCTTGAGGACCACCTCCGCGTGAACCCGCGAGACCGCGGTATCGCCCGCGGCCACCGGGCGGACCTCGCACTCCTGCCCCCGGCCAATCCGGAGGCGGCCACCGGTACCTTCGTACGCCTCGCCAGTGCGCGCTTCTCGGAACACGATACGCAGGGTCCGCGGCGGCGGCGGCGGGGGCGATGACGGCGGCGCACCGTCATCGAGCCCTTCCATTCTCACCGTGGCGGCCGACGGTCGCGCCATGCGCGGCTGCTCCCCGATGGTGGCCTCACCCCGCGGCGACTCCAGCATGGTCGCTTCCATCGCCTGGCCGGCGACCGCCTCGACCTTGAGCCTGGGACCGGTTTCGCCCAAGCCGAGCACGGTGCCGGCGGTCAGCTTCTCGCGGGAGCCGGCCGTGAGGCGCCTGGCGTCCACATAGGTCCCGTTCCGGCTGCTGAGGTCCTCCACCCACCACGCGGCGCCATCGTGTACCAGGCGCAGGTGAGCGGTCGAGACGACCTTGGCGGCCTCGCCGGCGATCGGCAGCTCTGAGGCGGGGTCCCGGCCGATCCGCACGGTGGACGTCTCGAACTCGTGGGCTTCGCCGGACTTGAGATCGCGCAAACGGAGGAAGGGCATCGGGGGCTAAACTAGCGCGGGGCGCGGCGGAGCGGGAGAAGCGGTCTATGTCCTCACGCCGCCATGCCGTTATGCCGCCATGCCGTTATGCCGTTATGCCGTTATGCCGTAGTTATGTTTCCCCCACTCTATGACCCGACGCTCCTCCGGCTCTCACACCCTGATCGCCGCCCACATCAACCCGGTCGAGCTGTTCCAGCAGGCCGAGGAGCTGTTCGAGGGCGTGTACGCGCCGGAGCGTCTGGTCGCGGCCTCGGATGAGCGGGCGCTCTTCGTGGCGCGCGACCTGGTGTTGCGGCGCCGCGTGGCCTTACGGGCCCACTTCACACCCCAGACGCGTGGGCGCGCGTGGTTCGAGCGGGAGACCGAAGTGCTCGCCGCCCTCGATCACCCCACCCTGCGGCCGGTGTTCGGGGCCGGCTACCGCGGCAATTGGGCCTACCGGGTGGCGAAGTGGATCGAGGGCGAGAGCCTGCTGGAAGCGGTGGAGCGGGGCCCCCGCCCCATTCCGGCGGTGCTCCAGCTGGCGCGAGACCTGCTGAGCTTGTTGGAATATGCCCACGCGCAGCGCATCGTCATCCGGCGCATCGTGCCGACCAGCGTCATGTTGGACCTGAGCGATCACGCCATCGTGACGGACCTTCGCTGGGCCAATCCCTGTCTCGACGTGGCGGTGCCGGACACGGATCCCGCGTCGCAGCCCTTCCTGGCTCCTGAGGTGCGTCGCGGGGAGCCCGGCGAGCCCGCCAGTGACCTGTACACCGCCGGCGCGTTGCTCTACTTCGCCGTCACCGGCCTGGAACCGGCGGCTGACCCGGAAGGCATCATCCCGCCGTGCACCGTGCGGGAAGCCACGCCCAAGGCCCTCGAGCGCATCATCATGCGGGCGGTGAAGACCCATCCGCGGGAGCGCTATTTCACGGCGTCCGAGATGGGCAACGACCTGCTGTCGGACCTGGGGGATTTCGAGTTGCAGGCCATCGTCTCGTCGCCGCGCGGCAGCGGCGCCTGGACCGAGGACGCACGGGCCTGGGAGAAACGGCTGCGGCGGGCGCTGGGCGACGAGTACGAGCTGCTGCGGGAGCTGGGGACGGGCGGTTTCGGCCGCGTGTATCTGGTGCGTGATCTGGAGCTGGAGCGCGAAGAGGCCCTCAAGGTGTTGCACCCGTTTCTCACCAGCGACCCCGCCGTGGTGGAGCGGTTCCGCCGGGAGGCCCAGCTGGCGGCGCAGCTCAGCCATCCGCATATCGTGAGCATCTACGACACCGGAGGCCGTGCCGGCCTGTCGTGGTACACCATGGCGTACGTGGACGGCGTGAGTCTGGCGGCCCTGGTCAAGACTGAGGGTCCTCAGCCGCTCGATCAGGTGGTGCGATGGCTCCGGCAGGGGCTCTCGGCACTCGAGCATGCACACACCCAAGGCGTGGTCCACCGCGACCTCAAGCCGGAGAACGTGCTCATCGAGAAGGCGGACGGGAGCGTGCGGATCACCGACTTCGGCCTGGCCCTGGCCTTCCAGGGGCAGGGGCGATTCGGGGGAGCGTCATCATCACGCTCGGGCACCCCTGAGTTCGCCGCGCCGGAGCAACTCCTCGGTGAGCCGGTGGACCACCGCGCCGACCTCTACGGGTTGTCCACCGTGGCCTTCTTCGCGCTGACCGGCGCGCCCCCGTTCGGCGGGGGCTCCATCGAGTCCATCGTGGCCCGGCAGACGGTGGGTCACCTGCCGGACGTCAAGGCATTCCGGAACGACGTGCCCGACCCATTGCTGGAGGTCCTGGCGCGGGGCGCCGCCCGCTCGCCCGGCGATCGGTTTGCCAGTGCCGCCGAGTACGCCACGGCGCTATACCGGAGCCTGCAGCCGTGGTGGGCCCGGCCCTTCGCGACGCTGCGGGGCTCGCTTCCGGGATTGGATCGTTGACGGCTTGCGCCCGCGGGCACCGGCCAACAAACTCCGGCACCCTTCCGCCCAGCGACTCGCCATGAAACCGTTGATGCCGTCTCTCATCCTGAGCGCCGCGCTCGCCGCCGTGGCCGGCTGCGCGTCGCGGCCCCCAGCGCCCGCCGCGGCGCCGGCGGCGGCTCGTTCGACCGGCACGCTGTATCACCGGATCGGGGGGTACGACGCGCTGGCCGCCGTGGTGGATGACTTCCTGGGACGCCTGCTGGCCGACCCCCAGATCGAACCCTTCTTCCGCGATCTGCAGCTCGGCGAGAAGCAGCGCGTGCGCCAGATGTTGGTGGATCAGCTCTGCGAGGCGACGGGTGGGCCGTGCGTGTATGTGGGAAAGGACATGAAGACGGCGCACACCGGGTTGGACATCCGGGAAGAGGACTGGCTCAAGGGCGTTGAACACCTGGTGGCCACGCTCGACGCGTTCCGGGTGCCGGCGAAGGAACGCGACGAGCTGCTGTCGGCGGTGTCGGCGTTAAAGGATCAGATCGTAGGGCAATGACAGGCGGGCAGGCGGCCGGACTGACCGCCTGACCGCCTGACCGCCCGAAAATCAGGTGCAGCCGCTGCTGGGCTTTGGCACCCGTGCGTCACACTCCGCCGCCGGGAACGGGAACTTGTCGTTGCGCCGGTGGGCCGGAAGATCCAGGGGCAGCTGGGTGAGCCGCCCGTAGCGGCGCAGATCAATCCACCGATGCCCGCCCTCGAACAGCAGCGAATAGCGTTTGTTGTACAGCAACTCCGTGAGCCGCTCGTCAGGTGTCATCGCCAGCCAATCCACCAGCGCGATGGTGGCCAGCCCACCGGAGGTCGTGCGGACGACGTTGATGTCGGCGAGCGCGGCCGTGTTCGACCCCACCGTGTTCAGGCCGATGTTCGCCTCGGCCCGGAGGAGGATCAGCTCCTCGTTCCGGATGATCGGCACCGGGCTGGTGTTCGCCGCGTAGATCTTGAACCCCAGCTGGGTCGTGATCCCGCGCACCGTGCGGGCCTCCGCCAGCGGCAGCACCTTGTCCAGAAACCGCTGGTCCCGTGTCACCCCATCGGCCTGGAGTTGCGCGTCGGTCTGGAGGGACGGGTGGGCCAGGAGGTCCGCGGCCGTGGGATCGAACAGCCCGTTGGTCACGTCGCCCGACCGGGTGCTGTACACGTGGTGGACGCCCAGATCGAGCGACGCGGACGTCGAGACGAACGATTCGCCGAGCGCGGTCAGGGCGCCGGAGAAGTCGCCGTTGTACACGGCGACGCGGGCCCGCAGCGCCCGGTTGAACTGGAGGAACGCGGCTGGCGTGTCGAAGCCGGCGAACCCGTCGCTCAGGCCGAACGCGAATGCCGTACCGGCGGCCTGAAGATCAGTCTTGGCGTCGTCCAGGAGGGAGACGATCTGGGCGAACACCTCGGCCTTGGTGGCGATGGGCGCCGGGTCCGCGTTGGGTGCGATATCCACGTCCATCGGCGCCCCGTAGGCATCCCGCGTGTTGATCACGTTCAGCAGGTCCAAGGCCTGGACGGTCTTGGCGAATCCCGCGACACCGGCCTTCTCGGCGTCGGACAGCGCGGTCACCTGGGGAACCGCCGTCAGCAGGATGTTGGCGTTGCGGATGTTCCGGTACGGAGCCCCCCAGAGGTTCCCACCGAACGCCGGACTGCCGCCGTTGAGCTCCCCCTCGAGCATCTCGGTGACGAACCGCGGGTCCGCGGCGTCGAAGTTGTACGACTCCCGGCCCAAAATGCCCAGCAGCGAGATGTAGCCGTTGGGCGCCGACATGCCGGCGCGGGTGCCGACCAGCAGGCCCTGAGCGGCCGCCGCGATCTTGGTGGGCGTGGGGTTGTCCTGCAGGTCCTGCAGGCTGGGGTTGTTGTAATCGGGGACCTGGAGATCGGTGCAGGCGCTGAGCGTCAGGCACCCCAGGACGACCGTGACGCCTGCGAGCGTGCGAGTGCGAGTCATGGTATGAGCCCTCGTGTGCGTCGTCATGGGTCAGAAACCGAGGTTCACCGAGAGCCAGAAGCTCCGGCTCGGCGGGAACGGGGCCACGTCAATGTTCCGGGCGATATTCTGGTTGCCGAAGTTGCTGACCTCCGGATCGTGACCGGAGTATGACGTGGACGTCATCAGGTTCCGGCCGCTGAGGCTCAAGCGCGCATCGCGCACGCCGGGAATCAGGTTGCGGGGCAACACGTAAGAGAGCGTGACCTCCCGCAGCTTGAGGTAGCTCCCATCCTCGATGTAGTTGGACGTGACGCCGGCGAGCCAGCCGCCCAGGCGCTGGGCTCCCTTCAGGATGTCTGTCCCCGACCCATCCTGCCCCACGACCTCGTCGTAGTCGGCGGTGTTGGCCCCGAAGTCGTACAGCAGCTTCGTCAGGTTGATGATGTCGCCACCTCGTTGCCAATCCAGCAGGAAGGAGAGGTTGAAGTCCCTGAAGGTGACGTCGTTGGTGAACGCCATCTTGAAGTCGGGCGTCGCGTCCCCGAGCTTGCGCTCGATGATTTGCCCGCCGGGCAAGGTGTCGTTCCCCACGATTTGCGTGGCGGAGGAGTCCTGCTCGATGCGGAACGCGCCGAGCAGCACACCGAATCCGCCGGTGACGAACGAGGGCACCGGCAGCTCCGTGATGCGGCTGGTGGAACGGAAGAACGTCGTCCGGGTCACCCAGCTGACATCCCGCGTCTGGAGGGGGACCAACCCCAGCTGCACCTCGAACCCGCTGGTGCGCATCTTCCCGCCGTTGAAGATCTCGGTCGCAAACCCGGATGACGGCGCCAGCGCACGCTGGAGCAGCAGGTCGCTGATGTTCTTCCGGTAGGCCGTCAGCTCTACCGAGGCGCGGCCGCCGAACAAGGCGGCGTCCACGCCGCCCTCGATTTCCTGCTCCCGCTCCGGCTTGAGCTGATCGGACCCCACCGTGCCCTGCACCACCAGCGTGGGCAGCCCGCCGATGTTGTTCGTCCCGGTGAGCGGCGTGAACTTCTGTCCGAACAGGGGCTGGTTGCCGGCCTGGCCCCAGGCGACCCGGAACTTCACCTCGTCCAACGCGCCGCCGCCCGACTCGATGCGGTAGGACGCGGAGGCCTTGGGATAGAAGAACAGCTTGGTGGGGTCGCTGTTGGAGCTGCTCTGATCGGCCCGGGCCCCCACCGTGAGCAACAGCCGCTGGTTCATCGTCAGGACTTCCTCTTGGGCGAACAATCCAAAATCTTCCACCCGCTCGCGCTCTTCCCGCACCTGGATGTTGGTCCCCGCATCCACGTTGCCCTGGCCGGGGATCAGGTTCCGTGACACGATGCGGGACACCGTCAGGTCACGCGTCTCATACTGCACCCCCGCGGAGGTGGTGGCGCGGAGGCCCCCGCCCGCGGGCGAGAAGGTGTACACCACGTTCCCGTTCAGGTTGAAGTTGAGATTGTTGCTGGCGCCGAGGAGCGAGGTCCCGGGCTGACCATCCGCCGGCTCGAACTGCAGCTCCGGCGGAAACAGCAGCGTGTTTTTCTGGTTGAAGAAATCCACGCCGCCGTTGCCGATGAGCTGCAGGTAATGCTGGCCGGTGTTGACCGCGTCGAAGGCCATTCGGCCGGTGGCGAGATACCGCCAGACATCTTCGTCGTTCTGCATCAGGGCGGCCGTCTGGAGCGGATTGCTTTCGACGAACGGGTTCCGGGTGAAGGTCTCGTCCGTCTGCTGGCTCAGGTCCACGAAGTTAGGCGTGAACGGGAACACCATGAAAAAACTCACGCCCGCGTTGTCGTTGTTGGTGAGCCCGCGCCTGGCGACCGTGTGGATCACGTTGCTGCCGAACGAGGTGCTGAGCCGGGAGCCCACGAACTGATCCAGGTTGACGCGCAGGCTCTGCCGCTGGAAGCCGGTATTGTCAATGATGCCCGCGTCCTGCTTCCAGGTGCCGGACGCGAAATACCGGGTCGCCTCCGTCCCGCCCCCGATGTTGAGCGCCGTCTCGTACGAGAGGTCCTTCCGATGCGAGAGCTGCGCCTCGTGGTCGAACACCCGTCCCTGCTGGTAGTACGTCGCCGCCGCGGGGCCGAACGCGTCCGTCGCTTCCTGGAGCGTCTCGAAGCTGCGCGAGCCGATCTTCCTCGACAGCGCGAAGAACCCGCCGCGCTGCATCAGTTCGAAGCGCGGAGCCCCCAGCCGGCCGCGCTTGGTCGTGACCACGATCACGCCGTTGGACGCCTTGGACCCGTAGATGGCCGATGCCGAGGCCCCCTTCAGCACTTCGATATGCTCGATGTCGTTGGGGTTCAAGTCGGCGATGCGGTTGACCTGGGCGTCCTGGTCCAACGAGGGATTGGATCCGCCGGCGGCGTTGGTGACCGCGTTCTGGTTGGACGCGATCGCCACGTTGCTCACGATCACCCCGTCCACCACGTACAGCGGCTCCGAGGCGCCGATGATCGAGGTGACCCCCCGCAGCCGCACCTGCAGGCCCCCGCCGGGGGCGCCCGAGTTGGCCTGAATATCCGCGCCGGCGATCTTGCCCTGGAGCGTGTGCTCCACGCTCTGCGCCGGGACCTCTTCGACCGCCTGCGCCGAGATGGTGGCCACCGCGTTCGCCAGATTGCGGCGCTGGATCACGGTCGCCTGCCCGGTCACCACCACCTCGTCCAGCTGGAAAACGTCCCGCTGAAGGGCCACATCGAGATTCTGGGCCGACGGTCCCGCCGGGACTGGGATTTCGGCGCTCTTGTACCCGATGCTCCGCACCACCACCGTGACGGCGTCCAGCGATGCCACGATGCTGAAGGTGCCGTCCGGGTTCAGGGCCGCCTTCGTCCTGGTCCCCTCAATCGAGACCTCCGCGGACGCGATCGGCAGCCCGCTCGTCGCGTCCGTGACGCGGCCCGCGATGAGGCGGGTCTGCGCCG
>DATECF010000133.1:0-5824 GCA_035287045.1 Gemmatimonadales bacterium
GGCGTATGGGCTCCGGCAGATGTTGCCGTGGCATACGAACAAGATGGACTTGATTGTATCCCGACGCCCGTACAATCGCCGCAATGCGGCCCCGCGACGCGACTTATGCAACAGCGCTCCGGCGCGGCGACGAATCCACCGACGCCAGAGTCGCGACGAGAAAGACCGGATACTCACGGGCGAAGTTCCTCTCCTGTGACTGGTCTCACAGCCTCTCCAGCCGCTCCGTGGTATTGTCTGCGCGGTCGAATTCTCCACCGCGCCCGTCACCGTTTTCCACCGGCGGCCATGCACTCTGTTCCGGGGCGCACGTAGCGCAACCCGGGCATCTCGGTCCTGATTTCCCGGCCACACCGCAGGGGCAGCAGGGGGCTTGCGGAACTGTAGCCTGGGTGATACATACGGCGTTCCTCTGCTGGATTCAACGCCCGCGGGACGCTGCGACGCGGGTTGAAGTAGCTCGTTGCAAGCGAGGCTACTGTTTTACCACAACCGAAGAGTCCTGAAGGAGCCGACCCGGCAGCATGACCGTGTTGGAGAAGGCGAAGCCTCGGCCCAGGTTCGAGCTGGACGAGAAGGCCAAGACCGGCATCCGCGTGCTGGTCGTGGACGACGAGCACTCGCTGCGGGAGACCTGCAGCTCGTATCTCACCTCGGAAGGCTACCAGGTCGAAACCTGCGGCAAGGGCAAGGACGCGCTGGACCTGCTCACCCGCCGGGAATATGACATCGTACTGTTAGACCAGTACATGGCGGATGTCCCCGGGGCCAAGCTGCTCCCGGTGGCCCTGACGCGGCATCCCCAGACCATCGCCGTGGTGATGACCGGCAAGCCCACCGTGGAATCCAGCGTCGAGCTGCTCCAGCAAGGCGCCTGGGACTACCTCACCAAGCCTTTTTCCGCCACGCAGCTCCGCATCCTGCTGGGTCGCGCCGCGCACGCCGTATTGATGACCCGGGCGGCCGAATCAGATAGTGCCGCGGCCGGAACCCTCTACGGCAATACCGACAAGCTCACCGTCCTCGGCACTTCGCCCACTTTCCGGCGGATCCTCGAGCAGGCGCGCAAGGTCGCCCGGACCGACGCCTCGGTGTTGATCAGCGGAGAAAGCGGCTCCGGGAAAGAGCTGGTGGCGCAGTTCATCCATCAGCACAGCCGTCGCTGTGCCCAGCGCATGGTGTCGATCAACTGCGCGGCGCTGCCGGAAACCCTCCTCGAATCCGAGATGTTCGGCCACCGGAAGGGCGCCTTTACCGACGCGCAGCGCGAGAAGCCCGGACTGCTGGAAGTGGCCCACGGCGGCACCATGTTCCTGGACGAGGTCACGGAAATGTCGCCGGCGATCCAGGCCAAGCTGCTGCGGGTGATCCAGGACGGCGTCATCCGGCGGGTGGGGAGCGAGGACGTGGACGCGGTGGTGAACGTGCGGTTCATCACCGCCACCAACCGCGATCCCCAGGCAGCGGCCGAAGCCGGCCTGCTGCGCCAGGACCTGTTTTATCGCCTGCACGTGGTGCCCTTGCATATCCCGGCGTTGCGGGACCGGCAGGAGGACATCGGGATGCTGGCGGAGCACTTCCTCCGCCACTTCTGGACCCGGCACCGAGGCGCCGGGCAGGCGCTCCCGGTGTTTTCCGAAGGGGCGGTGCGCACGCTCCAGCATCACGCCTGGCCCGGGAACGTTCGGGAGCTCCAGAACCTGGTCGAGCACCTGGTGGTGCTGGCGGAGGCGGGGGCGGAGCTTCTCCCCGGCGACCTGCCGTTCATTGGCGGCCCGATACCGCTGCCGGATGAGCCGGTTGCCTCCGCGCGTCCCAAGCCGGTCGGGCCCTATCACGCCGCGCGCGAGCACGCGCTGGCCCGGTTCCAGAAGCAGTATCTCGCGGCCCTCCTGGATCAGACCGAGGGCAACATGTCGCGGGCCGCGGAGATCGCGGGCGTGGAACGGTCAACCCTGTATCGGATGCTCGAGAAACAGGGGACGCAACGGTCCGTCGACGTGCCCAGCGAGCCGGTAACCGACACCGCATGATCACGGCCTCCGAACGCCGCTCGCGGCCGAGCCGCGAGCGGCGCACTGGGTGGGACCGTCGGGCCTACGAGCGCCGGCAGGTGCGGCTGGTGGTCCCGGCCGAGCGGCGGGCGGAGGACGAGCGCCGGAGCGTGGAGCGCCGGCAGGGGGCGGCGGTGCTGGCCCTTCCCCGGGCCTGGGGCACCGGCGCCCTGCGGGCGGTGCTGGAGCGGGCAGTCCAGCGCGTCGAAGCGGACTGGACCAACGAGTCGGGCGACGCCCTGTCGGCCGCCGAGGTGAGCGAGCTGCTCACGGCCATCCGGGATTCGCTGCTCACGGGTGATCGCCGGCCCGATGCCCGCCTGCGATCGACGCTGGGACGCCGCCTGCTGGAGCTGGTCCGGTCGGAGCTGGTTCACCTGGTGGTGCGCGGTGGCCAGGCGCTACCGGCCGTTGAACTGTGGCACCTGATGGAAGCCATCGAAGTGCTCCGGGCCGAGATCGAGCCGCACTGGAGCGACCACTTCGCGTCCCGGCTCGCCGGCCCGGACGGGCTCGAGCTGGTCGTCGAGGTAGCGCACGACCTGCGGTCCCCGCTCACCTCGGTGTTGTTCCTGGCGGAGGTGTTGGGCCAGGGACAGAGCGGCGCCGTCAACGACCTCCAACGACGACAGCTGGGCCTGATCTACAGTGCCGCCCTGGGCCTCACCGAGCTGGCCGGCAACGTGATCGAGCTGGCCCACGGCGGCAACCGGCTGACCGACGGCAGCCCCGCACCGTTCTCCGTCACGGACGTGATGTCGTCGGTGCAGGACATCGTGCGGCCGATGGCCGAAGAGAAAGGCATCGAGATCCGCCTTCACGTCCCGTCGTCGGACCACCGCCGGGGACACGCCGTCGCGTTGAGCCGGGTCCTGCTCAATCTCACCACCAATGCCCTGAAGTTCACCAGCGAGGGGTTCGTCGAGATCGCCGCCCGCGAAACCGGGGTGTCCCGGATCGAGTTCTCGGTCCGCGATACCGGGCCGGGCATCAACCAACAAACGGCCAGCACCCTCTATTCCGCCTTTCGACGAGGCCCCACCGGACAGGGCTACATGCTTTCCGGGACCGGCCTCGGCCTGGGGTTGTGCCGGAAGCTGGTG
This sequence comes from Gemmatimonadales bacterium, assembly GCA_035287045.1. Taxonomy (GTDB): domain Bacteria; phylum Gemmatimonadota; class Gemmatimonadetes; order Gemmatimonadales; family GWC2-71-9; genus JACPAP01. The sequence continues at coordinate 3,158 of DATECF010000133.1, forward strand.
ACCGTCATGGGCGGCGAGCTCAACGTGGAAACCCAGCCGCACCGGGGGACGCGTTTCTACTTTGAGTTGGACCTGCCGACGATCGATTCGATTTAGCTCGTAGCCGGGGTGGCCTTGGTTCGCCGCGGGGTTGACCTCGCTTCGTTACTTCGTTGGTCGTTTTCCTTCCAGTGCGTACGCTCCATGCTTCAAGAATCCGCCCTGGCACGCCTCCGAAAAAGACTCCCGACATCAACACGTTCGTGTCGACGACCACCTTCATGGAGCGCGCCGCGCCTTCCGGACGGCTCCGGCGATGGCCTTGCGCCTCATGCCAGCCTTGCGCGCCGCCTTCCGGGCGGCGCGCACCAAATCGTCAAACTGTCGCATCGACGGAGGCTGAACCGCCTTCAAGACTACCACATCACCTTCGCCGACGACGGCGAACTGGACCCCTGTCGCCAGCCCCAGACGCCGGCGGATTTCCTCCGGGATGACCACTTGGCCCTTTGACGACAGTCTGGTCGTTGCAACGCGTGCCATGGTGCCCACCCTCCATCAGTCTTACTAGTAAGATCGCCATCCGGTGCCACGTGAGCAAGAGCGCTATGGGAGGACGCAGCCTAGGGCCACACCTCGGCGCCGGACGCGGCGTTGGTGCACGTATGCCTTCTCGTCGTTAACTTGGAGCGCCGTTCTTGGTTAGCCGCACCGTGGACAGGTGGCCGAGTGGCTGAAGGCACACGCCTGGAGAGCGTGTAACCGGGTAACCGGTTCGTGGGTTCGAATCCCACCCTGTCCGTACCCTTCCCCTTTGCGGTAAACGCCTTCCCTTTCTCCCGCATCTCATGACCGGTCTGGTCCTCAAGCCCCGGAGGCCTGTGGCCGTACCCACCCCGCCGGACGAGGTCTTCGAGCAGCTCGTCCGTCAGGCGCAGTCGGGAGACGAGGAGGCCTTCCGCCGGCTCGTCGAACGGTGCCACACCCAGGTGTACCGCTGGGCCCTGGTCCGAACCGGAGATGCGGATGATGCGGATGATGTCGCCCAGGACGTCTTGGTCCGACTATCCACCCACCTCCACCGCTACGACGGCCGCTCCCGCTTTACCACGTGGCTCTATCGGGTCACGGCCAACGCGGCCGGCGGGTTCTTCCGGCGCGGCGCCGCGCGCCGGCGGATGGTCGAACGCCTGGCGCAATGGGCTGCCGATGACGGATCTGCCCCTCCCGATCCGCTTGGCCACGTCCACACCGCCGAGGTAGCGGGCGTGGTGAAGACGTTCTTCGACGAGCTGCCCGGCCGGCAGCGCGAGGTGCTTGACCTCGCGGACCTTCAAGGTTTCGCGCCGAATGAGATCGCCGAGATGCTGAAGATCGACCCGGCTACGGTGCGGGCCCACTTGTTCCGCGCCCGGCGCACGCTGCGGGCCCGGATGCTGGCCGAGCATCCAGCGCTGCTGGAGGACATGAAGCCGTGAATTGCGAGAACGCGCGAGATCTCTTGCTCGAAGCGGACCTGACCGAACTACGGGGCGAGGGCGGCGGTGCGTTGGTACAACACCTGCACCACTGCTCTACCTGCCAGAGCCGGGCGCGGCGGATCCTCGATCAGACCGCCGCGCTGGCGGCCGGCCTGGAGCGCGTGACTCCGCCAACGCCGGCCCACGGCCTCACCAGGCTACGGCGCCCCGTGCCTGGCGCGCGTACACGGCGTTGGGCGATCGCCGTCCCGCTCGCCCTCGCCGCCGGCCTGGCGGTATTGCTCCTGGGTCGTCGCCAGGCAGACCGCCCACCGGCGTCCGGCGTGGCCATCCCGGACCACATGGCGCCGGCACCGGCGTCGCTCGACGTGCGGATGCCGCCGGGACAGACCTTCACCGTATTCCAGACCGACAATCCGAGCATTGTGGTCGTCTGGTCCTTCTAGGAGGCAACGATGAAATGGCTCGCGCTGGCAGGGCTGGGAGTGCTCACGGCCTGCTCGGGACCCACGCTCGACACGCGGACGTTCGAGCTCAAGTACCTGCGGGGAGAGGAGGCGCGGGACATCATCCGCCCCTACGTCTTCGACGATCGCCCGGATGCACCGGGACAGATCAGTCACCAGGGGCCTCTGATCACGGTTCGTGAGACACCGGACAATCTGGAGAAGATTGGGCGCGTTCTCACCCAGTATGACCGGCCGGCGCCCAGCGTCCAGCTCCATTTCCAGATTATCCAGGCCGACGGCGCGACCCGGTCCGATCCCGCGATCGCCGAGGTCGAGGACGCCCTGCGCAAGCTGTTCCGATTCCGGGGATACCGGCTGGTGGCCGAAGCGCTGGTCAGCGGCACGGAGTTCAGCGAGTCGGCCCAGGAGATCGCCGGGGTCGGCGGACCCTACACCATCGTCGCGCATATCGCGGATGTGAGCGGCTCAGCCGACAGCGGCATCGTGCGGTTGGAGGCGTCCTTGGTGATCCCGAGGGTTGGCCAGGCGCTCCGGGCGAGCGTGAGCCTGCGCACGGGGCAGACCGCCGTGCTGGGCAACGCGCGCCTGAATCCTGAAGGTGGGACGGTGATTCTGGCGGTAAGGCCGGAACTGATTCAGCACTGACGGGCTGCCCGGCATGGGGCATGGCGGCGCATCATGCCGCGATGCCGCCATGCCGTTATGCCGTTATGCCGTCATGCCGTCATGCCGTTATG
>DATECF010000134.1:0-6684 GCA_035287045.1 Gemmatimonadales bacterium
CGGTGGATTCGTCGCCGCGCCGGAGCGCTGTTGCATAAGTCGCGTCGCGGGGCCGCATTGCGGCGATTGTACGGGCGTCGGGATACAATCAAGTCCATCTTGTTCGTATGCCACGGCAACATCTGCCGGAGCCCATACGCCGCGACGGCGTTCCGCCAGGCACTCCTGCAAGGGTCCTCTCACAGCATCGAGGTGGGTTCCGCTGGATTCCTGGGATCAGGACGCCCGGCCCCACCTACGGCGGTCGCGGCGGCGGCGCGGCGCGGCGTGGACCTTGAAGCTCACCGTTCTGAGATGGTTGACGCGGAGCGGGTTCGCGTGGCGGACCTGGTGGTGGTGATGGATGCCCGCCAGGAACGCGAGATCCGCCTTCGATTCGGGAAGCGCCGTGATGCCGTCCTGATCCTGGCGGACCTGCTCCCTGCATTCGGAGAGGCGCGCGTGATCCCGGACCCAATCGATCAGCCGCTGGAGACGTTCGAGCGGGTCTATGGCCAGATTGACCAGTGCCTGGCGGCGATGGCAGAGGCGGTAAGAGGCGGCGAGCCTTGACCTGGCGGCTCGCTCTTGGACATACTTCCTGTACAAGTTGATTGGAGCCCCCCAATGCCCGTCAAGGTGAGCTACAGCCACGCGCGCGACAACCTGGCCGACCTCTGGGACGAGGTCGAAGACTCCCGCGAAGCCGCCGTCATTGAGCGGCGCGGCCACGAGACCATGGCCCTGATCCCTGCCGAGGAGTTGGCGGGCCTGCGCGAGACGGCCTATCTCCTCCGGTCCCCGAAGAACGCCGCCCGGCTGCTCGCCGCCCTGGCGCGGGCTCGACGCGGCCGGACGCCGGCAAAGGATCTCGCTACCCTCCGGCGGGAGCTTGGACTCGCGGAGGAATCCTGAGCGAGGGCGGCAAGCGGAAGCGAAAAGCAGTCTTCCAGGACGAATTTCTCGAGGACCTCCGATCCTGGGTCGAAACCAGCCGCAAGGCGGCGTTGAGAGTGCTGGACCTGGTAGACGCCACGCTCCGCGAGCCGCATAGCGGTATCGGCAAACCGGAGCATCTCAAGGATCTCGGGAGCAACGTCTGGTCCCGCCGTATCAACGAGGTCGATCGTCTCGTCTACGAAGCGTTCTCGGACCGGATTGAGTTCCTTCAGGCGCGGTACCACTACGGGTGATGGCGAACCCCCGCTCAGTCCTTAGACAGCGATAGGTACATCGAACTATCTTTCAATAGTCGAGCATTCAGGAGCGTCCGATGCGCTGGCAGGATCACGTCACGGTCGATCCCGCGGTTTGCCATGGCCAGGCCTGTATGACCGGCACTCGGATTCCGGTGGCCGTGGTGCTTGCCAACCTCGCCGCGGGCCTGACCTCCGAAGAGATCTTACGCAGCTATCCGACCCTCACTCCCGAGGCTATCAGGGCCGCCCTCGCCTACGCCGCTGACCTCGCCCAAGAGCGCGTGGTCGCACTGCCGGCCTAAGCGGCTCCGTGCAATGCAAGGTTGACGAAAACTTACCCGCTGAGGCCGCTGCTTTGTGCCGAGCCGCCGGCCACGAATGCCACACGGCAGCGGACGAAGGCCTCGGTGGGGGATCGCCCGATCTCTGTGGATCGTGGAAGACACCCGAATTCGCATTCGACGTTCTGGCGACTCTGGGGTCTAAGACCGGCGGCTGGGCGCGCGCCCCTGGGGTGCTGCGACGGGCCGTGTGTGGGCTCTCCCGAGCGCGCCGAGCGCCAGGCCGGCTCCAAGAGTGACGAGGTCCACAATGGACAGAGCCGACCCGTGGGCCGACGCTCCGACGAACGCGACTGACAACACTCCCCCCAGGATCGCCAGCGTCCGTTTCTCCGGGCTCCAATAGCCAACCGGCGCCGCCAGGAGCGCCAGCCACGCCGCGTTGAGGACCGCGGCCAACCAGGGCGGGATGTGGCGACTGAAAAACAGGACGGACCATCCCGCGCCCGGCCCCGGCGCCAGGCCGCACACGCGGCGCCCGTTGGCGGCGAGGCAGGTGTCGCCGTCCGAGAACGACACCACCACGTTCAGCGAATCACCCGGCCGGATCCCGCGCAGGAGATGGCGGGCGCGGAGGTCGGGCGAGTCGAGGCGCAGAGCCACGGCCCGGGTGCGATAGCGATACACCAGGTCATCCCGGTCCGGGCCCACCAGCACGATCTCTCGTTGCTGTTGGTCGGCGATGCTGAACAGCGAGCCTAGTGCTGGAACGCGTGGCCCGGCGGTGGCCCGCACCTGAATGGGCGAGCCGGCCAGCAACGCCGCCCGGAGCATGCTTGAGTTGGCCGCGCGCCACGATGGCACCGGCAACGCGCCCACCTGAGCCGCCAGCACTCGGCCCCGGTACCACTCCAGGTGGCCCAGGTTGGGCGTCCACTGGCCGTAGTAGACAGACGTGGGGTATGAGGGCTGTAACAGCATCACCGTCACCCACGCCACCAACGCGGCTCCCGCGGTCCACGCCCCGGCGAGGATCCGGGAGCGCTGCGGTGAAGGAAGCAGCCACTGCGCAGCGGTGGTTGCCAGCAGGACGCCGCCCGCCACCCCAACCGTGTTGCTGAGCACGTCGCCAAGGTTCGGGTCGCGGCCGGGAATCACGACCTGGGCCAGCTCGATCAGGCTCGAGATGAGGGCCCCCGCGATGATGGCCCGGCGCCGCGCGACCCCGGCCAGCGAAAGACCAACGCCCAGCGGGGCGAACAACAGCACGTTCGAAATCCCGTCCGCCAGGCCCCGCTCGCCGAACACCGTGAAGACCCAGGGGGCGGTGGCAGACGGCTCGTCCAATGGCTCGCTCGATGGGTAGAGCGTCGCGGCCGCGATTAGCAGGACAGCCGGGGCGATGTACGCCCAGCTCCTCAGTCTCGAAAACCGTTGTCTGCCCATACGATCCCCAGATGTCGCGTGAACGCAACAGACAAAACGCAGCGTCTCTACCGGGGCGGGATTCGCCTGCTCCGGTGAGCGCGGTACTGACTTTGCGGTTACCCCCCCGCTAGCTTCCACCGGCCACGAAAGGTTAATTCGGCGTTGACGAGAAACGTAATGCTGCTAACGACGCTCGGCGTCGTAACCGGGTTGGTCTTCTCGGCGAGCAACCTCCACGCGCAAAGTCTCACGCTCGGTGACCTGCAGGGCTCGGTCCGCGACTCCGCCGGAGCCCCCATTGACGGCGCCCTGGTCACGCTCACCGGCGAGACCGTGGGCGGGCAGCGCATCGTGACCGTCTCGGCCGACGCAACGTTCCGCTTCACGTTTCTCGCTTCCGGAACCTACCAGGTGCTGGCCGAGCAGATCGGCTACCGGCCGGTGGTGATGCGCGGGGTCCGGGTGGAGCCGGGCGGTCGCCCCACGGTCACGCTCACGTTGCCGCTCGACTCCCTCCCGGTCACCCGGATTGACACCGTCTGGCGCTCCGGACCCGGCTTCGCCAGCGAGCCCGGCGCCGCGCTCGGGCTCCCGCGCGAGCTGTTTCAGCGGTTCGCCACGCCGCGCCACGGCCTGGCCGGGTTGGACGGCCTCACCGCGGGACCCGGCGAGGCCTGGTGGCTCGAAGGCCTCCCCGCCGCCACCGACCTGGTGGTGGACGGCTTTCCCTACCAGATGGCGCGACACCCGGCCCTCCCACTGGGCGACCGGCCGGGGCCCGCCTTTCCCCTCATTGCCTTCAGCGAAACCGCGGCCCAGCTCGCCCCGCTGGACGTCGAGTGGGGAGACTTCGCCGGCGGCCTGCTCTCCGGCCTCACCCGGCGCGGCACCAGAGAGGTCTCGGGCCAGGCGTTCGGGCACTGGGCGCCGGGGGCGATGAGCAGCTCCAAGTTCTTCGACCCGGCGGCCGCCGATCACCAGACCTTCTTTGGCGGCCTGGTGCTGGCCGGTCCGGTGGTGCCCGACACGGCGGATTTCGCCATCGGCGCCGAGGGTGGGCGGCTCGAGTGGGTCATGCCCGCGGCCTGGAGCGGGAGCGCCGCCGAAACCATCGCGTCCGTGGCTCTGGACTCGGCGGGCCAGTCGCTGGCGGCGTACCTGGCGCCGCGGGTGGTGCGCCGGGAGACGGCCGGGGGGTTCGGCCGCTTTAGCTGGAACCTCACGCCCACGAATGCCGTGGAAGCCTGGGTCAGCGGCGGGCGGTTCACGCTGGATGAGCCGGAGGTGGGATCTCTGGCGGCGCCCGGCCTGGGCGCTCGGGCGGAAGGGACCGACATCGCGGCCGGCGCCAGCGTCACCTCCCGATTGAGCCAACGCGTGGCCCACGAGCTGCGCGGCGGGTTTGCCCGGAGCACGCGGGAGTACGCCGCGGGGCCGCTTCCCGCTACGTTCTTTGGCGACGGCGTCGCGGCGGGCACCGATCCCACGGTGCCGGGCCGGTTCGAGCTGACCGCGGTCCGGCTGCGTAACGCGCTGCACGCCGAGCTGGGGACCCACCGGCTCAAAGTGGGGTTGGGGGCCACGTTCGGCTCGTACGACCAGACCTACACCTTCGGCACCGGCGGCGCGTTTTACTTTGGCGACGCGGGCGGGCTGGCGGGGTCGCGGGGCGCGTACCTCGGCGCCAGCGGCTCGCCTTCGGTCGCCCAATTCAGCGTGCCGGAGCTGAGCGCGTTCCTGCAGGACCGCTGGGAGCTGGCACCCGGGTTCAGTTTCCTGGTGGGGCTCCGCTACGACCTGGAGCTGATTCCCCGGTCCAGCATTCCGCGGAGCCAGGCGTGGCTGGACCAGACCGGCCTGGCCAACGACAGCATCCCGCGCACCCTGGGCAAGTGGAGCTCGCGGATCGGGTTCGACTGGCGGGTGGGCGAGACCGAGGACTGGCGGATTCAGGGCGGCGTGGGCGTGTACCACGATCGGGCCGATCCGGCGGTGCTGGCGGAGGCCATCGGCGAGTCGGGCCGGAACCTGGTGCGCCGGGGGATTGGCGCGTTGGGAGCCTGGCCGGCGGCGCCGGATGCGGCGGCGGCTCCGGACGTGGGTGCGCGGCTCACGCTCCTGGGCCCCGATTTCCAGCCGGCCCGTTCGGTGAAATCGAGTCTGGGGCTCGCGCGTCGCCTGGGCCGTTCGGGTATGCTCGAATTGTCATTGAACGTGAGGCACACCGATTTCCTCCCCCGCCGTCACGACCTGAACCGGCCATTGGGGACCACCAGCCAGGACCAGTACGGGCGACCGCTGTACGGGACCTTGGCCAAAGAGGGCGGCGTGGTGGCCGCGGCGCCTTCGTCGCCTCGCCGCTTCAGCGGGTTCGAGCTGGTGTCCGCGCTGGATCCGGACGGCTACTCCGACTACTGGGGTGTCACGCTGCGCCTGGTGCAGCCCGCCGGGCGTTTCTTGAGGCTCAACGGGTCGTACAGCTATTCGCGGACCACCGACAACTGGCTGGGCGCTCTCAACGGCGGCCCGTACGCGGAGCTGAGCCCGTTCCCGGACAGTCTGGCTGGGCGGGATTGGGCCTCGGGCACGTCGAGCCTGGATATTCCCCACCGAGTGGTGGCGGGCGTTGAGCTGCGGCCGCTGGGATCGAACGCGCTCACGCTGGCGGCGCGCTATCGCTGGCGCTCGGGGGCGACCTTCACGCCGGGCTTTGCGCCGGGGCTGGACGCCAACGGCGACGGCTCGTTTACCAACGACCCGGCCTTCGTGGACGACACGCTGCCCGGCATGGCCGATCTCCTGGCCGCGTCGAGCTGCCTCCGGACCCAGGTGGATCGCTTCGCCGAGCGGAACACGTGCCGGGATCCGGGAGTGGGGACGCTCGACCTCAGGCTGGGGATCGCGCCGGTGCGCCGGGTGCCGGTGGAGCTCTGGATCGAGGGGTTCAATCTGACGGAGCCGGAGCTGGCGGTGTGGGATCACGCGCTGTACGCGGTCGATCCCGCGGTGCCGCTGGTGGTTGGCGCCGGCGGGCAGGTGACCGTTCCGCTGGTGGTGAACCCCAACTTTGGCCGCCGGCTGGTGCTCAAGACGCCGGGCCGGACTGTCCGCCTCGGGTTGCGGGTGAACCACTGATGGCGTCGCACATCATGAGCAGGTGCGCAAGGCGCGCCGTGGGTCTCAGAGCGCGCGTCAGTGAAGCGCGCGCCATGAAACCCGGTTCGTCTGCGGCGCGCGCGAACTGCAGCGCGCGACGAGACCTACGGCGTGACTTGCGCCGAGCATGCCTCATGGGGACGCTGTTCGTGGGCTGCCAGAACGCCGGCCACGACCGCGTACTCGGCATCGAGGCGACCAGCGAGGTCCGCGGCATCGCCTACTTCGACGCCGATCGCTCGCTCAGCTTCGACAGCACCGACACCCGCATGCAAGGTCTGCGAGTCTACCTCACGGCCCGCGGAACCTCGGAAAACGTGGCCACGGCGGTCTCGGATGCGACCGGCGTACTCCGGTTCAACGCGGTCCCGGTCGGCCGGTACGATGTGACGGTTGACCAGGCGTCCGCCGGGGACACGGTGGTGGTGGTACGGGTGGACACCAGCCAGATCGACCTGGGGCTGGACGACACCGTGTCAGTCTCGGTGGGCTTGAGCTTCCCCATGGCCACGGTGGCCGAGGTCCGGGCGCTGCCGGCGGGGGAGAAGGTGTTCGTGGCCGGTGTGGCGCTCACCGGGAGCAACGTGTTCGCCGACACCACCGCCCATCTGGTTGCTCAAACCGGACCGCTGCGCCTGGTG
>DATECF010000135.1:0-2057 GCA_035287045.1 Gemmatimonadales bacterium
CAGCCCTCGGCGGACGGCCGGCGGATCTACGTGGCCTGCAACAAGGCGGACGTGATCGTGGAGATTGACCGCGAGCAGTGGACCGTCACGCGGCGATTCCAGACCGGCCGGGGACCGTACAACCTGGCGGTCACGCCGGACGGTGGGTTGTTGATCGCCTCGCTCAAGCAGGGTCACGGCGTGCAGGTGTTCGATCTCGGAACCGGCGCCAGCGTGATGCAGGCGTCAAGCTCCACCACGCTCACGCACGGGGTTGCCGTCTCGTCCGACTCGCGCTACGCCTTCGTGAGCTGCGAGGGGGTGGGCGCCGCGCCGGGCAAAGTGGACGTCTACGACCTGCGCGCGCTCGCCCGGGTGGCGTCGGTGGACGTCGGCCAGCAGGCCAGCGGCATCGCGTTCTGGAAGATGGAGCAGGCGGCCCGCTGACCGTTCCGCGCCCTTCGCTCGAGCGCCGGCTCGATCTCGTCTCCGTCACCGCCCTGGTGATCGGCGAGGTGATCGCGGTCGGCATTTTTCTCACGCCGGCCGGCATGGCCAAGTCCCTCGGCTCCCCCTTCTGGCTTCTGGTCGTTTGGCTCACCATGGGCGCCATGGCGCTGTGCGGCGCCTGGTGTTACGGAGAGCTGGCGGCGCGGTTCCCCGAAGCGGGCGGCGGTTACGTCTATTTGCGCCGGGTCTATGGACCGGGTGTCGCGTTTCTATATGGGTGGAAGTGCCTGCTGGTGATGGACCCGGGAATCACCGCGGCCCTGGGGATGGGGCTGGCGGGCTATGCGACGTATCTCGTCGCGCTATCCCCGCTGGGCATGAAGGCCGTGGCGCTCGGCGTGATCCTGGCGCTGGCCGCCGTGAACGTCCTGGGGCTCCGCGTCGGGGCCGGCCTGATCCGGTGGCTCACAGCTTTCAAGCTCGGCGCATTGGCCTTGATCGTGCTGCTGGCGCTCGGATCCGGAGCCGGGGATTGGTCCCACTTCGTCCCGTTCCTGGCGCAGCGCGCCGGCTCGGCGCCGCTTCCCGGAGCGTTGGCCCCGGCGGTGGTGGGTGGGTTTTTCGCCTTCGGTGGATGGTGGGAAGTGAGCAAGATGACCGGCGAGGTGCGCGACCCCACCCGGACCATGCCCCGGGCGCTCGCATTGGGAGTGGTCATCGTCACGCTGGTGTACATCGTGACCAGCGCCGTGTTCCTGTACCTCGTTCCTCCGGAGGGCGTCGGCTCCGGCGAGACCTTCGCCGCCCAGGCAGGCGAGGTCTTGTTCGGCCCGGCGGGCGGGCGGGTGTTCGCCGCCGTCGTGGTGGTCTCGGTGCTCGGGAGCCTGATGGTGCTGCTCATGGCGCTCCCGCGGGTCTACTACGCGATGGCTCAGGACGGCGTCTTCTTCCACGCGGTCGGCGCGTTGCACCCGCGGTTCGGAACCCCGGCGCGCGCCATCGCGCTTCAGGCGGTGCTGGCCTCGCTCCTCGTGCTCCTGGGCACGTTCAACCAGATCGTGGCCTACTTCATCTTCGCCACGGTGGCGTTTATCACGTTGACGGTGGCCGGCGTGTTGGTGCTGCGAGGGCGGGCCTCCAGCACGCCCGAGTACGGGGTTCCAGGATACCCGGTGCCGGTGGTCGTCTTCCTCGCGCTCGCGGCGGGTCTCTTGGTGCTCCTCGCCGCGTTCAACCCGCTGCAAGCCTTCTTGGGCGCCGCGATCGTGGCGCTCGGGATACCGGTGTACCTCGTCGGGTTCCGGACTCGGCGCGGGCTCAGAAGGCCAAGAGCCGCGTGATCTTCACCGCCACCGACCGCTCCAGCGTGACACCGGTGGGGGCGTGCCGGCGATCGACCCAGACCAGGAATACGTCACTCAACGGCGCGTGGCGGAAGTCGAGCCGCAGGTTGCTCACGACCTGATCCGTCTCCGCGTTGTACTGCGCGAACGCGCTCCCGAACAACCTAGTGGACGCGGCGAATCGGACTCGAGCGGAGGCCAGGTCGGCCAGGAACGAGCCTTCCGGGAGATCCACGTCGTTCCGGGTGCCGGACACCTCCAAGAAGAGATTGTGTTTCGGCCGCC
>DATECF010000136.1:0-18811 GCA_035287045.1 Gemmatimonadales bacterium
CCGAGCAGCGCCCCTGGCGCGGCGTCGCCCCCCGTGTAGAATGCCCTGCCACCGTCCACGTCGCCGGTTCGTGCGATCCGGCCTCCACATGCCGCCCGCAACGAGGCGCAGTGATGGGTAGGAAGTCCCAAGACCTCCAGCACGTGCTGCAGCAAACGCTGCGGCGAGCCGGCGGACGAGCGGTCAAGAACCTCCTGTTCGACTCGGTCACGGCCCTCCCGGGCTTCCAGACGTTGCTGCCGCAGGTCAGCGACATGCTGTCGCGCCGCAGCCGCCTGGGCCTGCTGACGCTCAGCATCGCCAAATTCTCGCAGCTGGAGGAAGTGTACGGCTGGGAGTCGTTCGACCAGATCGTGCGGGGCGTGGCGTCATGCATGAAGTCCGTCAAGGAGGACGTGCTGCGGGCGGGCGACGCGATCGCCGAGCTGATGGTGAACGGGTACGTGTTCGTGCTGCTGCTGTCACCGCCCCGCCACAAGCACGCGGTAAGCCAGCGAGACCTGGCGCGGGTCAAGGCGCGCCTGTCCGCCAAGCTCGAGGACTATCTGGCCAAAGTGCTGAGTCCCGACCTGCGGCAGCGGTTCGCCTACGTCATCGGCACCGCCATCATCAAGAACGATCCGGCGCTGCGGATGGAGCGGGTGGTCTATCGCGCCATCGACCAGGCCCTGACGGATGCCACCTCGGACGAGGAGTCGCTCCGGAAGGGACGATCGCGGAAGCTCTTGGCGATTCTGGACCAACGCCGTATCACGACGCTCTACCAGCCTATCGTCGATCTCCGCTCGCGCGCCGTGTTGGGGTACGAGGCCCTGAGCCGCGGGCCTCCGGGGGACTTCCACACGCCCGACGTGCTGTTCAGCGCGGCCTACGAGACCGATCTCATCTGGCGGCTCGAGCGCCTGTGCCGCCAACACGCGTTGCGGGCCATCGGGCGGCTGGAGCGCGAGCAGCTGCTGTTCGTCAACATGGAGCCGCTCTCGATCTTCGATCCGGAGCTACCGGCGGGCGTGCCGCCGCGTTACCTGGGCCGCCTGGTCCTCGAGATCACGGAGCGCGCCGCCATTAAGGACTTCTCCACGTTCCGCCAGGCGGTGCAGGTGGTGAAGGCCGCGGGGTTCCGGTTCGCCATCGACGACGTCGGATCGGCATACGCAGGACTGCGCGTCATCTCCGAGATCCAGCCCCAGTTCATCAAGCTGGACATGGAGCTGACCCGCGGCGCGCACGACAGCCGGGTGAAGATGCAGCTCTTGGAGGCCGTGGCCGGCTTCTGCCGGGACGCGGGGGTCCCGATCGTCGTCGAGGGGGTGGAGACGCGCGAGGAGCTGGCCGCGGTCGCGCGCGTCGGGATCCATTTGGTGCAAGGCTACCTGCTCGGCCGCCCGTCGCCCGCGCCCTGGAAGGCGCCCAAGGTCCCGGACATCGACCTGGGGAGCCCCGAGACCACCACCTGAGCGCGCTGGACGGCCTGAGATGGTGCCGGCCCCTGGCGACGCCACCGGGCCGACGATAACATCCCCGATCGTGTGCGATTCCCCCGTGCATTCCGCCGTCTTGCTTGGAGTCCTGCCATGTCTCGAATCACCCCCTTGAGTGCCCTCGCCGCTGCGGTCTTTTCGGCCGGGGCGATGGCCCAGCAGTTCGACCCGAAACTCTACGACGCGCTCCAGTGGCAGAACATCGGCCCGGATCGCGGCGGGCGATCGATTGCGGTGGCGGGAAGCCGCGCCCGGCCGATGGAGTACTACTTCGGCGCCACCGGCGGCGGCGTGTGGAAGACCACCGACGGCGGCCAGAACTGGCGGCCCGTCACCGACGGCCAGATCACCAGCTCCTCGGTGGGCGCGCTGGCCGTCTGCGAAGCCAACCCGGACGTGGTGTACGTCGGCATGGGTGAAACCCAGCTCCGGGGTAACGTCATGCAGGGTGACGGGGTCTACAAGTCCATGGACGCCGGGAAGACCTGGAAACACACGGGTCTCCGGGAGACCCAGTCCATCGCCCGAATCCGGGTGCACCCCACCGATTGCAACATGGTGTGGGTGGCCGCCCTCGGCGTCCACTCGGCGCCCAGTCCGGACCGGGGTGTCTTCAAGTCCACCAACGGCGGCGAATCCTGGCGCAAAGTGCTGTTCCGGGACCCCACGACCGGCGCCGTGGACCTGACGCTGGATCCCAACAACCCGGCCGTGATGTACGCCGCGCTGTGGGAAGCGTTTCGGAAGTCGTGGGGGATGTCCTCCGGCGGTCCCGGCAGCGGGCTGTTCAAGAGCACGGATTTTGGGGAAACCTGGACCGAGATCAGCCGCCGGCCCGGCCTGCCGCAGGCCGGCGTGTACGGGAAGATCGGCGTGGCCATCTCTCCGCCGGCGCCGTGGCGGGTGTACGCCATCATGGAGCACGACTCGGGCGGCGTGTTCCGCTCGGACGACGCCGGCGCCACCTGGACCAAGTTGAACGATGAGCGCCGGCTCCGGCAGCGGGCCTTTTATTACACCCGCATTTACGCCGACCCCCGGAACCCGGACGTCATGTACGTGCTGAATACCGGGTTCTACCGCTCGCGTGACGGCGGCAAGACCTACCAGGGCATCCGCGTGCCACACGGCGACAACCACGATCTCTGGATTGCGCCCAACGATCCCGATCGGATGATCAACTCCAACGACGGCGGCGCCAACGTCTCGTTCAACGGCGGCGAGTCCTGGACCGAGCAGGACTTCCCCACGTCGCAGTTCTACCGGTTGATCACCTCGAGCCACCAGCCGTATTTCGTGTGTGGTGCCCAGCAGGACAACAGCACCGCGTGCGTGGCGCACAAGGGATGGAACCACCTGGGCGAGCAGGGGTTCGGATCGGGCCCCCTGTTCTTCGCTCCGGGCGGCGGGGAGAGCGGCCACATCGCGAACGATCCCAGCAATCCCAATGTCTTCTACGCGGGATCGTACGGGGGCCTGCTCACCCGCTTCGACTACAGCACCGGCCAGGAGCGCGTCATCAACGTGTGGCCCGAGAATCCCATGGGCCATTCGGCGTCCGACATCCGCGAGCGGTTCCAGTGGACCTTCCCCATCGTGTTTTCCCGTCACGATCCCAAGGTCCTCTACGTGAGCAGCCAGCACGTCTTCAAGTCCACCAACGAGGGCCAGAGCTGGGAGCGCATCAGCCCGGACCTCACGCGGCACGATCCCACCACCATGGGTCCGTCGGGCGGTCCCATCACCAAGGACCAGACCGGGGTCGAGACCTATGCCGAGGTCTTCGCGCTGGCGCCGGATTATCATGACGCGAACGTCCTCTGGGCCGGGTCGGACGACGGGCTGGTGCACGTGACGCGGGACGGCGGCAGGACCTGGCAGAACATCACGCCCCGGGACGCGCCGCCGTTCGTGCGGATCAACACCATCGAGGCGTCGCCCACCACGGCGGGCAAGGCCTACGTCGCGGGCATTCGGTACCTGGTGGACAATGACCGGCGGCCGTATGTGTGGCGGACCACGGACTACGGCGCCACTTGGACCAGGATCGTCAATGGGATCGCCGACGACCATTTCGTCCGCGCCGTCCGCGAGGACCCCAAGCGGCCGGGGCTGCTCTACGCCGGGACGGAGCACACGGTGTACGTGTCGTGGGACGACGGAGCCAACTGGCAGCGGCTGACCCAGAACCTCCCGGACGCGCAGGTGAGCGACCTCCGGGTGACCGAGAACGATCTCGTCATCGCGACCCACGGACGGGCTTTCTGGATCATGTACGACATCGGGCCGCTCCGGCAGATGGGGCCGCAGGTGGCCTCGGCGGCCGCGCACCTGTTCGATCCCTCAGATCCGGTGCGCGGTGTGGATAACGCCGTGCAGGTGGTCTACTACCTGAGGAACGACGCCGACTCGGTGACGCTCGAATTCTTGGACGGCGGCGGCACCCTGATCCAGCGCTTTACCGGCAAGCAGACTGACCCGGAGCGACCGGGTCCGCCGGCGGGCGGTGGCTTCTTCTTTGGCGGGGGCGGCGACCAGCGCCCGTCCGCGAAGGCGGGGTCCCACGCGTTCCGGTGGAACCTGCGGTATCCCGGATACACCGAATTCGAGGGCCGGATCTTCTGGGCCGCGGGGAACGCCGGGCCGGTCGCGGTGCCGGGCCGGTATCAGGTACGCCTGCGCGCGGGCGACGTGACGCAGACGCAGGAGTTCGACGTCAAGTTGGATCCCCGGCTCACGGGGACGGTGACCGTGGCGCAGCTCCAGGAGCAGTTCGACTTCGCCATGCAGATCCGTGACCGCGTCAGCGATGCCAACGAGACCGTGGTTCAGGTGCGCACCATCAAGTCCCAGGTGGACGATCGCCTGAAGCAGACCGGGGATCCGGCCATCACGCGCCTGGGCGGCACGGTCAAGACCAAGCTGAGCGCGCCGGAAGAGGAGATCTATCAGGTTCGGAACCGGAGCAACCAGGACCCGCTCAACTATCCCATCAAGTTGAACAACAAGCTGGCGGCCCTGTCGGGCGTGGTGGGAAGCGCGGAGGCGCCGCCCACGGCGCAGTCGTACGACGTGTTCCGCCATCTCGACACGCTGCTCCGGCGGCAGCTCGACGTGGTGGAAGCCGTGATATCGGCAGACGTGGCGCAGCTCAACCAGCTGCTGCGGAACAACAACCTGCCGCCGATTGACACCTCCAAGCCCAAGCGGGAAGGGGCGGTGGCCGCGCCGCCGGTGCCGGAGGAGCAGTAAACCAACTGCGTAAGGGGTGAGGGGTAAGGGGTGGCCCCCTCACCCCTTACCTCTCACGCGGTTACACTTCGGTATATGAGCACATCTTCGGCCACTCGGCCCGCCGCTTCCGACGATGCCATCTACGACGTGGTAGACCGGCTCTTCCGTGAGGAAATCAACCCCATGGTCGCTCGGCACGGCGGCAAGGTCGAGCTGCTCGACGTGCAGGAGGCCACGGTGGTGGTCCGCATGATGGGCGGCTGTCAGGGATGCGGCATGGCGACGGTGACCCTGCGGCAGGGCATCGAGACCGCGCTACGCCAGGCGGTGCCCGGGGTGCGGGGGATTAAGGACATTACGGATCATTCTTCCGGCAAGAACCCGTATTACGCTCCCGGGGCCAGCGGCACGAGTGCGGTTGGTTAAGCTGCCACTCGCTTCACGACCTCGACAAACGCCTTCACCTCATACGGCTTCAGCAGATACGGCCGCCCGGTCCCGTCCAGGAACCGGCGCACGGCCGGATCGTGGGCGATGGCGCTGACGAAGATCACCCGGCGCGCCAGGTCGGGATCGCGCTGGAGCAGGGCTTCGTAGAAGCCGCCACCCGGGAGGTAGGGGAGCCGGAGGTCGCAGACGATCGCATCGAACCGGCGTTGCGCCACGACCTCCAAGGCGCGCAGTCCGTCATCCACCTCGGTGACGGAGAATCCCGCCTCGACGAGGACCTTTCGCATCCCGGCTCTGGTGTCGGGGTCGTCTTCAACGACCAGGACGTTCAGTGGTCGCATGGGTTCGGGTCGTGGCCGGGGATAATGTATTGCGCCAGGGGGATCTGCGGCCAGTCGCATGCTTGACCCTCCCTTGGGCGCCGGGTAAGTTGCCCTCGCCCACAGGCAGCCTGCACGCCCTGGTGGTGAAACTGGTAGACACGCTGTCTTGAGGGGGCAGTGCCGCAAGGCGTCCCGGTTCGAATCCGGGCCAGGGCATCCCGCCGTTCCAGCCACCGTAGCTCAGTGGTAGAGCTCTCGATTCGTAATCGAGCGGTCGTCGGTTCAAATCCGACCGGTGGCTCTCCCTCACTTGGTGACGCCCGTCACCGCGCCCTGCGCCGTGCTGGTGACGCGCCGGCAGGGGGGCTTGCCGCACCCATTGGACCTACTAGGTTTGGGACGCTCCCAATGCCCTAGGACCCGTCTTGACGTAAGGGAGTCCCCTCAATGGTTTACCGGGAATCTGGATTCGAGCAGTTCAACCGTGAACGGCGCAAGTTCGCCGGACGCCGGATCGGCACGGAACGCCGCGCCCTACCTGACCGCCGCGCTGAGGCCCGCCGTCTGACGTTCCAGCCGGTGCCGCGGGACCTGCGGACCGGCATGGACCGCCGGCGGGGTGAGGACCGGCGCAGCGGCGAGCGGCGCGCCATGGAAGACCGCCGCAACGCGGCCTGGCGGGCACTCTCGGGCGAGTAGCCGGTCCGGATACCACGGTGGGACGGGCGCCCGGTGGCGAGATTTCGCCGCCGGGCGCTCAGTCGTTCAGGGCCCGGCCCCTCACGGTGCGGGTCGCTTTTCCCACGATATCGGCCAGCGGAATGAACCCCAGGAAGCGGCTGTCCGGCCAGCCGAGCATGTCCCGCGTGTCCGACAGCAACACCACCGAGTCCGGCGGCACCATCCAGGGTCCCCAGGTGTGCAGATCCCCGGTTCTCGCCAGAGCGGATTGGCGCGCCTCGGGAGCGACGATCCGAAAGCGCCATGGCTGTAGCGCGCCGTTGACCATGATGGCGCCGTCCCGCATGGCGATGGTGTCGCCCGGCATGCCCGCCAGCCGGCGGAGCACGTGGAACACCCCGTCCTCATCCTCATAGCGGAACACCACCAGGTCGCCGCGGGCCAGGTCGCCGGGCGGATTCCACACCAGGAAGTATTCGCCCGCCCGCAGGGTGGGTTCCATGGAAGGGCCGGTCATGTAGTAGATGCCCGGCCATCGCGTGCCCGCGCGCGTGGTCCAGGCCAGCGTGAGCCCCACAGCGAGCAGCGCCACCCAGAAGAGCGGGCGGGCGCGGTTGATGCCGGTCAGAAGAGGTCCTCGAGCGCCTCGCGCAGCGTGGGGAAGCGGAACCGGTAGCCCGCGGCCAGGGCGTTGGCCGGCACCACGCGTTGCAGGTGCAGCAACGCGTCCGCCGCCTCACCCAGTGCTAAGCGCAACCCGATCGCCGGCATCCGGAACAGTACCGGCCGCCGGAACACGGCGCCTAAGGTGAACGCGAAGTCGTCCACCGTGACCGGGTTCGGCGCCGTAACGTTGACCGGACCCGTCAGGGGACCGTCGATCGCGAGCAGCCCCAGCCCCACCAGATCGGCGATGTGAATCCAGGACCACCACTGACGGCCGTTGCCCCAGCTCCCGCCCAACCCCAGGCGGAACAGCGGGAGCATTGGCGCGATGGCCGGCGCGTCACCCGCCAGGACCAGGCCGGTCCGGAACAACACCACCC
Organism: Gemmatimonadales bacterium; assembly: GCA_035287045.1. Taxonomy (GTDB): domain Bacteria; phylum Gemmatimonadota; class Gemmatimonadetes; order Gemmatimonadales; family GWC2-71-9; genus JACPAP01. The sequence goes on from DATECF010000136.1 coordinate 7,216, forward strand.
GCGTGACCTCCGTGGCGTCCCGAGCGGCCCGCTCCCATGCCACCACGAGGTCCGCCAGGAAATCCCGGCCCGCGGTCGCGCCCTCGTCCAGGATCTCATCGCCCCGGTCGCCGTAGAAGCCGATCGCCGATCCATTCACCAGAACCCTCGGCCGGGGATCCGCGGCGCGAATGGCTGCCACGACCTGTTTGGTGGTTTCCACTCGGCTGGCCACGAGCACGGCCTTCCGCGTGCCGCTCCACCGGCGGAATGGATGGACCAGTCGCTCGCCCGCCAGGTTGACCACGGCGTCCGTGCCCGCGACGGCGCGCTGCCAGTCACCGGGTTGGGTAGGATTCCCCAGAACGACGGTGACGCGCGCATCCGCCCACGGGTGGCGGCCGGTGCGCGACACGACGGTGCAGCGGTCGCCGCGATCCAGCAGGGCGCGGACGAAATACCTACCGATGAACCCCGTAGCTCCGGTGAGGAAGACGTGCATGGTGCTGGAACGTACTGCGTACGGGGTGAGGGGTAAGGGGCCGCCCCGTACCCCTTACGCAGTTGACCCGGTTACCTGGACTCTCGCATCCACCGCGATCGCCCCCCGCTCCAACGCCAGCAACGGATTGATATCCAGCTCGGTGATCCGCGGATGCCGCTGGCTGAGCTGCGAGACCCTGAGCAGCGCGTCCACCAGCGCCTTCAGATCCCGGGCCGGCTCTCCCCGCACGCCTTCCAGCAGCCGGTAGGTCTTGACCTCGCGAATCATCTCGTGGGCGTCGGTGTCGCGGAGCGGGCCCAGGCGCAGTACCACGTCGCGCAGGACCTCGACGTACACGCCGCCCAGGCCAAACATCACCAGCGGGCCCGCCCGCGGCATCCGCGTCATGCCGACGATGGTCTCGCGGCCCGCCGGGGCCATGCGCTGGACCAGCACCCCCTCGATGGTGGCCTTGCCAGGGTTCTTCACCAGCTCGCGCACCGCCCGCCGCACCGCATCCTGCGATTGCAGGTTCAGGACCACGCCGCCGACGTCCGTCTTATGGACGACCTGGGGACTCACGATCTTCAGGGCGACCGGGCATCCCAGCTTGGCCGCCGCCTCGGCGGCGGCCGTGGCCAGGCTGTGCTGGCCCTCGTGCGACACGAATTGCCACGGCGCTACGGGGATGCCGTAGGCTTCGAGCAGACGCAGCGCGTCCGGCTCGCTCAGCTTGGACCGGCCGGCGGCGAGCGTGGCGTCCAGGATCCGCTCCACTGCCGCGTCATCGGTCTTGAACGCCTTGACCGTGCCGGGCGGCCGGTCGCGCCGCTGGCGCTGGCGCCACATCGCCCCCAACGCGCGGGCGGCCGACTCCGGAAAGATGTATCCCGGGACGTGCGCCTTCTGCAGCTCCGCCATGCCGGCCGGAAGCCCCTGCCGTCCCATCAGCACCGCGAGCAGGGTCTTCTTGGGATTCCGCGCGTTCACCCGCACGATGGCCTCGGCGATGTCCCTGGCCTGCACCCCCAGCGGCGGTACGAACGCGGCGATGGCGGCGTCCACGTTGGGATCCTGGAACACGCAGTTCAGGGCGAACTCGTAACTCGGCGCCATGGCGCTGGCGATCAGGTCCACCGGATTCCCCACGCTGGCTTCCTCCGGGAGCTTGGCGCGGAGCTGCTGCTGCGTCTCGGGGCTCAGCGGGGTGACCACCAGGCCGCTGGCCTCGCAGGCGTCGGCCAGGATGATGCCCGGCCCACCGGCATTGGTGACGATCGCGACCCGGTTGCCGTCCGGCAGGGGCTGGTTGGCGAACGCCATCGCGTAGTCGAACATCTCTTCGACCGTCTGGGCCCGGATGGCGCCCGCCTGCGCGATGATCGCGTCCGTCGCCAACTCGGTGCCCGCCAGCGCGCCGGTGTGAGACGCCGCCGCGCGCATCCCGGCGCCGGTACGCCCCGATTTCACCACGCAGATCGGCTTGTGTGGCGTGATGTCGCGCGCCAGCTCCACGAACCGGCCGGGGTTCCCGAAGTCCTCCAGGTACAGCAGCATGACCTGGGTCTTCGGATCGTCCTGCCAGTAGGCGAGGAAATCATTCCCACTGAGGTCCGCCTTGTTGCCGGCGGAGACGAACATCGAGATCCCGATATTCAGACTCTCGGCGTAGTCCAGCACCGAGAGCCCCATGGCGCCCGATTGGCTCATGAACGCCACCGGACCCACGGGCGGCATCGAGGGCGCGAACGTGGCATTCATCCCCACACCGGCCTCGGTGTTGATGACGCCCATGCAGTTGGGTCCCACCATCCGGATGCCGGCGCTCCGTACCACCTCCAACAGCTGGCGCTCCCGCTCCACGCCGTCGCCCCCCACCTCTTTGAAGCCGGCCGAAATCACTACCAGCCCCTTGACCCCCGCCTCCACGCAGTCGCGCGCCACCTGCACGACGTGCTCCTTGGGGACCGCGATGATGCCAAGGTCCACCGCCCGGCCGATGGCCTGGACCGAGGGGAACGCGGGGATCGAATGGACCGCCGTGGCCTTGGGGTTCACCGGATACACGGGGCCCTGAAACCCAAATCGGAGCAGGTTATCGAGGATCATCCAGCCAATGGTATTCGGCTGCCGCGAGGCGCCGATCACGGCGATGGACTGGGGACGCAGGATGGGGTCGAGCGGGTGCACGGGAAGGAATCTACACCGGCGAGGCTGACAATCACCTTGAAGAAATGCGTAAGGGGTGAGGGGTAAGGCGTGTGTCGCAGTTACCCCTTACCCCTTACGGTTGGTTCCCCGGCTACTTGACCGGCATCATCACGTGCGCGTAGGGCGTGTTCTGCCACATGATGTAGGGGCCACCGGCGGCGTGATCCGTCGAAAGTCCGGCCAGCGACGTCACGTTCGGCGTCACCATCATGACGTGGGGGCCGGTGTCCACCCACGGCGACCCGGGATCCGGCTGCATCTTGAACGGATCGGTGTTGCTGGCGTCCGATCCGCCCTGAAGCATATACGCGAAGCCCACCCCCTTGATGTTCGGCCTGGCATGGCTCATCCAGGCGGTGGCCCAGGCGATGAAGCTCTGATCCACGCACATGGGGTCGTTGCCGGGGCTGCCGGGGTTGTCGGCGAAGCAGGTCCAGCCGTTAGTACCGGCACGGAGCTGCGTCGGTTGCGCCTCGGGCGTCGCTCCCCACTCCATGATGGTCGCGCCTCCGGAAACGGCCTCGGGCGCCGCGCTCATGGCATTCTGGATCTTCCACTCCGGCGTGCCTGCTGCTGGGCCGGTCTGCGCCTGCTCCGGCGGGGGCGCCTGTCGGCAGGCGGCGAGTCCAACCAAGGCGATGGCAATCGCGACACGTTTCATGGGGGCGCTCCTTCGAGAGGGCGGCACCGGGCGGGCGCCGGGATGACTGTGAGCGCACGATACTACCATGCCGCGCCGCCGCCTGCAAACCACCGGGTCATCCCCTTTCAGCCGCCGTCGCACGGGTGGACATCCGGAGGTCCGCGCCGCCACTTTTCAGCCCATGCTGTTCTTCATCAAACTGCTTCAGCAACTCGTCCGGACCCTCAACTCCGAGGGCACACCCGGTCAGGTCGCGGCGGGCATGGCGCTGGGCGCTGCGCTGGGCCTGACCCCGCTCATCAACCTGCACAACCTGGTGATCTTGGGCGCCATCATGGTGCTCAACGTCTCGTTCCCCGCGGCGATGCTGGGATGGGCGCTGGCGATCCCGGTGGGATTCCTCCTGGATCCGGTATTCGACCTCGTGGGCCGCTGGTTCCTGCTGGACACGCCCGCGCTCACGCCGCTCTGGACCTCGTGGTACAACCTGCCGGTGCTGCCGCTCACCAACTTCAACAACACCATCGTGCTGGGGAGCCTACTGTCCTGGGTGGTGCTGTCGCTGCCCATCTACTTGCTGGCGCGGTGGGGCGTGGCACGCTATCGGGCCACGCTCTACCAGCGGCTGACCCAGAGCCGGGCCTTCAAAGCCGTGACGGCGTCCAAGCTGTACAACATCTACCGCATGTTCCAGCCGGAATGACCGTGCGCGCGCTTCGGTGGAAGGCGGTGATCCCGCTGGGCCTGGCGCTGGTCCTGGTGGTCCTGTTCTGGTGGCTGCTGCTGGACCTGGCGGTGGAGCGCGCCGTGGAATGGGCCGGTACGGAAATCGTGGGCGCGCGGGTGGACCTGGCCTCGGCGGACGTGTCGCCGGGCAAAGGGCTCGTGGTGCTGCGCGGCCTGGAGGTCACCAACCCGGACAAACCCATGACCAACCTGGTGCAATCCGCGGAGATCGTGGCCCGGGTGCGGATGCTCCCACTCCTCGAGAAGAAGGTGGTGATCGACACCATGGCCGTTCGCGGGGTGCGCTTCGGTACGCCGCGGCGTACCTCGGGCGCCCTCGAGCACCCGAGCCCCACTACCGGGCGGGTGGGGCGCGCCATCAGCGAATGGGCCAATCGGATCCGCCTCCCTCCGCTCAATCTCCAGGGGCTGACGGGCGTGGTGGACGTCTCCCGGATCCACCCGGATTCGCTGCGCACCATCGCGGCGGCGCGCGCGATGCCCGGACGAACCGATTCGCTGCGTACCGCCTGGCGCGCGGAGCTTGCCGGTCTCGATCCCCAGCCGCAGGTGGACTCGGCCAGGGCCATGATCGCGCGCCTCCGGCAGGCGGACGTGCGGGCGCTGGGTGTTACGGGGACGCGGGACCTGGTCAACTCGGCGCGTGCCACCTCGAGCCGGCTGGGCCAGACGACGGACCGCATCGGGGCGTTCGAGACCAGAGTGCGCGCGGGTCCGGAGTCGTTACTAGGCGGCCTGGCCGAGTCGCGCCAGCAGGACTACGCCTACGCGCGCGGGCTGGTGAACCTGCCGTCGCTGGACGCGCCGGACCTCTCCCCCGCGTTGTTCGGCGAAATGGCCGTGGAGCGGCTCAAGCCCGTGCTCTACTGGCTCAACCTGGCGGAGCAGTACCTCCCGCCGGGGCTGGATCCTCGTCGCCGGATGGGGCCGGATCGGGCCCGGGCGTCAGGGACCACGGTGCGGTTCCCGCGGGAGCGAGAGCTGCCGGGCTTCCTCCTGGTGTATGCGGGCGCGGATGCCGAGGTGAGAGGCGTTGGCGGCGCCGCCGGTGCCTACGCCGCCACGATCACCGGGCTCACCACCGCGCCGGCGTTGCTTGGCCGTCCCGCCCGCTTTGCCGCTCAGCGCCGGGCGGCCGCCGGAGGCCCCGCGACGGGCAACGTGGTGGCAACCTTCAACCACGTGAGCGCGCCTCTCAACGACTCGGTGGTTGCCGCGCTGGATGGGGTTGGCCTGCCCGCGGTGAATCTCCCGGCCGCCGGCGCGACGCTGGCCCTGGGCACCGGCGCCGTCCGGCTCCGGCTGCTGCGGAGCGGTGAGAACGTCGAAGGCTCCATGAGCTGGAGCTCGAACAGCGTTCGTTGGCTGCGCGGTGACTCGACCGCCCGACCGCCTGACCGCCCGTCCGCCGGTCCGATCGGCGGCGAAGCCTGGGCGCAGGACCTGCTCTGGCGCACCGTATCCCGGCTCAACTCGGTCGAGGTCGAGGTCCGCGTGGCCGGCCGGGTGACGGCGCCCTCGATTGGCGTGCGATCCAACGTGGGGCGGGAGGTGGCCCAGGCCCTGCGGCGTGAGCTGGGTGACCAGGTGAGACGTCAGGAGCAGCGGCTACGGGCCGAGGTGGACGCCCGGGTGCAACAGCAGGTTCAGGAAGCTGAGCGTCGCGTGGGCGAGGTGCAGACGCAAGTCGAGGTGGAAGTCGCGGCGAGGCGGGCGGAGCTGGAGCGTGTGAGAGCGGAGCTGGAAAACGAAATACGGAATCTGACGAGGCGGTTGCCGGTCAGGATTCCCTAGGTCTGGAAAAGCCGGAGGCCCGATTGGGTCCGGGAGCGCGCGTCAGTACGTGCGCCATGTAGACGCATTCCTCATCGCGCGCGCGGACTGCTAGCGCGCGAAGGGACCCAATCGGGCCTCCCCGTAACCGGTCCTACTTCCTCTTCTCAATCGGCACGTAATCCCGCGTATCACTCCCCACGTACACCTGCCGCGGCCGCGCGATCTTCTGCTCGGAGTCCGTCAGCAGCTCCTGCCACTGGGCCAGCCAGCCCGGGGTGCGGCCGATCGCGAACAGCACCGGGAACATGGCCACCGGGAACTTCATGGCCTCGTAGATGATCCCGGAGTAGAAGTCTACGTTGGGGTAGAGCTTGTGGGAGACGAAGTAGTCGTCCTGGAGGGCGATGCGCTCCAGCTCCACCGCCATCTCCAGCAGTGGGTTCTTGCCGGTGACCTCGAAGACTTCATCGGCCACCTGCTTGATGATCTTGGCCCGGGGATCGTAGTTCTTGTACACCCGGTGCCCAAAGCCCATCAGCTTCACTTCTTTGGCCTTTACCCGCTTGATGTAGTCCGGGATGTTCTTCATGCCGCCGATGTCCCGCAGCATCCGGAGCACCTGCTCGTTGGCGCCGCCGTGAAGCGGGCCGTAGAGCGCCGCCGCGGCGCCGGCCATGGCGCTGTAGGGATCCACTTCGCTGGATCCCACGCTCCGCATCGCGTTGGCCGAGCAGTTCTGCTCGTGGTCGGCGTGCAGGATGAACAGCACGTCCAGCGCGTGCTCCAGCACCTTGTTGGGCTGGTACTTCGCCTCGGTGGTCTTGAACATCATGTTCAGGGCGTTCCCGGCATACGACAGGTCGTTGTCCGGATAGGCGTACGGCATGCCGATGCTGTGCCGGTACGCGAAGGCCGCCAGCGTGGGGGTCTTGGCGATCAGCCGCAGGATCTGCCGGTACCGGACGTCGGCGTTCCGGACCTGGTTGGCTTCCGGGTAGAAAGTGGAGAGCGCCGCGACGGTGCTCACGAACACGCCCATGGGGTGGGCGTCGTAGCGGAAGCCATCCATCAGCTTCTTGATGTTTTCGTGGATGAACGTGTGATGCGTGATGTTGTAGGTCCAGTCGCCGAGCTGGGTCTTGGTGGGGAGCTCGCCGTGGATGATCAGATACGCCGTCTCCAGGAAGTTCCCCTTCTCGGCCAGCTGTTCAATGGGATACCCTCGGTACCGCAGGATGCCCTTGTCGCCGTCGATGAACGTGACGGCGGACCGGCAGGAGGCCGTGTTGTTGAACGCCGGATCGTAGGACATCAACCCGAAGTCCTCGGGATCGGTCTTGATCTGGCGCAGGTCGATGGCGCGGATGGTCCCGTCCTTGACGGGGATCTCGTAGGCCTTGCCGGTGCGGTTGTCGGTGATGGACAACGTCTGCTTGGGTGCCACGGTTGCCTCGGATGGAAACGTCACAGGTGGTGACCCGGCTGTCTTCGTACCCATGCGGGCGCCGGTCATCGGGATCGTATGCTTGGCCACGGTATCCTCCGGACGGGACGGGGTAACCGGGCGGCGCGCCTTAAGATACCACGTCGCCCCGCGCCATGATAACCGGCGCGAGGGGTAGGAGGCCGTGGGGGAATCTTGAAGGGCGCGTTAGGCGGCCCCTTACGCCTCCGCCACCTTTTCCACGTACGCCTCCCTCAGGTGCACCGGCCTCGCCTTCGCTCGCATCTTGAGATTCAGCATCTCGACGAATACCGAGAAGCCCATGGCGAAATAGATGTAGCCCTTCGAGATATGCTGCCCCAGTCCCTCCGCCAGCAGCGAGACGCCAATCAGGAGCAGGAAGCTCAACGCCAGCATCTTGATGGTGGGGTGCCGTTGCACGAAGTCACTGATGGGGCCCGCCGACCACATCATAATGAGCACCGCGATCACCACCGCCGCGATCATCACCGGCAGGTGCCGGGCCATGCCCACCGCTGTGATCACCGAGTCCAGCGAGAACACGATATCCAGCAGCACAATCTGCGTGATCACCGCCGAGAAGGCCGCGGCGACCCTGGCGCTGCCGTGTCCCTCCTCGCCCTCCAACCGCTCATGAATCTCGAACGTGGCTTTCGCAATGAGAAACAGACCGCCGAAGATCAGAATCAGGTCGCGACCCGACACCGCGTGACCGAACACCGCAAACAGCGGCGCCGTGAGGCGGACGATCCAGGCGATGGACGCGAGCAGCGCGATCCGGGCGAACATGGCCAGCCCGAGGCCTACCTGGCGCGCCTTGGCCTGCTGGTGGCGCGGGAGCTTGCCGGCCAGGATCGAGATGAAAATGACGTTGTCGATGCCCAGGACGATCTCGAGCACCGTGAGTGTCACGAGGGCGATCCAGGCTTCGGGCTGAGTCAGCCAGTCCATATGCAATCCGGAATGTGAGGGAAGGGCGAATCGGGGGATCTTCTTTGGCGAAGGGGGAACGGGGAAGGGGGAAGGGTTCCCGACGACGTCTTACCCTTCTCCCTTCCTTTTTTTCGTTCCCCGTCTTGAGGCTAGCGCCGTCGCGCGGGGGGTGGAGCCGGCAGCGGCAAGTCACTGCTGTACATGAGCTCGGCGATTTGCCAGGTGCCGTTCACGTTGTGCCAATGGACGAGGTACTTGCCCGTGTCGGCGGGTGGCGGCATCGGCATCCCGGACATGCCGGGGTTCGCGGTGAAGGTGGTCGTGTAGGTGCCGCGCTCTATGCCGAGCGGACCGTTTGCCACGACCGCCGCTGGACGTACGTCGATCGTCGTCCTCCCCATGCTGAACCCCTGCTCCCACATGGCCTTGACCGCGGCCCTGCCAACGGCCGCCGGGCCGTTGGGTGGCATTTCCCGGCCATTCTCCATGTACAAGGTGACGATCGAGTCCACCTGGCCCGCGGCAATCCAGGCATTCCACCGTTGTGCTATGCCGTCCACGTGCTGCTTCAACGCCGCGGACTCCTGATCCACCCGCGCCTGCATCTGCTCCGGCGTCTCGGCTGCCTGGCACCCCGCCAAGCCGAGCAGCGCCGCCGTTCCCAGCAACCCGATCCTGCTCATGACTGCCTCCACCATGTGAGAGGGACGGTTCGAGGCTGAAAAGTTATGGGGGGTTCCCCGCGTGGCTAGTGCTTGCGTTCCGCTGGGGGCCGGCATACTTACGTGGCACGTCTCCCACAGGTGAGTCACGGCATGGGGCACCACGAGCGCATCTCCAGCAAGCTGGGGCACTTCCGTCCGTCCCTCACGCTCGAGCTCAAACGCATCGTCCAGGAGCGTCTGGCCGCCGGCCTGCCGGTCTACGACTTTGGGCTGGGGGAGACCAAGGGCGATCTGGCGCCCCGCATTGGTGATGCGGGCGCGAAGGCCTTCCACGAGGGCCGCACCCAATACGCCGATCCGGCCGGGTTGCCGGACGTCCGCCAGGCGGTGCTGGCGTGGCTGGGTCTGGAAGGCCAGTACCAGGTCGAGAACGTCGTGATCACCAGCGGCGCCAAGCAGGCGCTGTTCAACGTGATGCTGGCCGTCTGCAATCCCGGCGACGCGGTGCTGTTCGATGCCGCGCCCTGGGTGAGCTATCTCCCCCAGGCCGCCGCGGCCTCAACTCGGCACGTGGTGGTCCAGCCCCAGGCAGGCGACGCCAACTACTTGAAGATCACCGGGGACGATCTGCGCCGTGCGTTGAAGCAAGAGCCGGGAGCCAGAGTGTTCCTGCTCAACAGTCCGGTGAACCCGACCGGGCAGGTCTACAGCGCGGATGAAGTGGAGGCCTTGCTCCAGGTGTGTGTGGAGCAAGGAGTGTACTTCCTGCTGGACCGTTTGTACTGGCGGCTCATGTTCGACGGGAACGCCTACCCCGAGCCCCGGGTGGATGACGACACCAAGCCCTGGCTGATCCAGGTGGACGGGCTGTCCAAGAATTTCCGCCGGACCGGCGGGATCCGGATCGGCTGGTCCGTGGCGCCCACCGACGTGACCAAGGCCATGATCAACCTGCAAAGCCACTACACGTCAGGCCCCGCGGTGCCCACCCAGCACGCGGCGCTGGCCGGCATCGCGTGTCCCTACAGCAACGAGCTGCGCGACGACCTCCAACACAAGCGAGACCTGTTGCTTCGCGAGGCGCCCAAGATGCGGGGCGTCAGGGTCTGGCCGACGGCCGGGGCCTTCTACTCGTTCTGGGATGTGCGCGCGTTGATTGGGAAGCGCATGCCGGACGGCGGCACCATCAAAGGCTCGGACGATCTCGCCGCCTATCTACTCAAGAACGCTGGTGTGGTGACGGCGTCAGGCGCGGCCTTTGAGCAGGACGGCTACCTCCGGATCTCCTTCGCCACGCCGGACGACCACATCACCGGCGGGGTGGCGGCCGCGGCGGCGGCGTTCGGCCAGCTGGTCTGAGCAATCGCCGTAGGTGCCGCCGGCCCGATTCAGGCGTCTTCTAGTGCCAGGCTGCAAAGAAATGGCTCCCTCCGCGAGAGCCACAGCTTCTATCGTGTGGCATGCCCTCTTGTTTCCCGATCGCGGAGGCGACCATCTTATGTCCATGCCCCATACCACCGACGACCTCTGGACCGTGGCTCGCTGGCGCGAGCTGGTGCCCAGGGAAGGGGAGAAGTTCGAGGTCATCGAAGGGGATCTCGTGGTAAGCGGCATCCCCGAGTGGCGCCATGCCCTTGCTGTGGAGGAGCTTTCTGCGCTGGTGGCGGCGTTTGTGCGCGGACGGGGTATCGGTGAGCTCTACCACTATTGGGCACCCGTCTTCCTCAACCAGTACAACGTTTACCTGCCCGACTTTGTCGTCTACCGTGCCGGCGCCGCACGGCCGGTGGAGTGGGAAGATCTTGGCGTGCCGATGCTGGCCGTGGAGGTGTTGTCACCTTCAACGGCCAAGTACGACCGCGGGGCCAAGCGGCAGCGCTATCAGGGCGCCGGCGTAAACGAGTATTGGATTGTGGATCTGGACGCGCGCCTGATCGAACGCTGGCGGCCAGGAGATGCCCGGCCAGAGGTGTTGCGAGACGTGCTGACTTGGCAGCCCGTCGGTGCTGCCGAGGGGTTGACCCTGGACCTGGACGCGTACTTCGCGCGGGTCGTGGGGCCCTGATTACTCTTCCGGCCTTCGGATAACGCGCGGTCCCTCTTCATCCCTGACGCCTAGCCACTCCCGGACCTGCCGGCCCACCTCCTCGGCCGCCGGCGGATCGAGATTGGCCAGCGCCACCAGGTCGTAACCCGCGATGCCCGTTTCCAGGATCGCATTGATCCCGGGCGCGCCGCCGGCAACGCCCATTCCGCCGGGCGGCCCCCCTTGAATCCGGCCCTCCCGCACCGCCCGCGCGAACCGTAAGAGGTCCTCGGCGGTCGAGTAGCCGCCGCCCGCGGAGCTGCCCCGCCCCGGGAGCGTTTCCGTGTTCCGGCGCAGCGGACCCCGCGCCTCGCTACCGGGGCCCCCACGCGTATAGCCGACGGCGGTGTTGGGAGGCAGGGAATCCTTGGCGTACGAGCCGGTGCTCGTCATTCCTGAGGGCCCGAACACGTTGGCCCGCACGTAGTCGTAGTAGCTCATCTCCGACAGGCGCTCGATGACCGCGCCCAGCACCACGTAACCGGCGTTGGAGTATTGCTGCCGGCTACCCGGCTCGAACTGCAGCGGCTCGTGCGCGAACAAGGCTAAGAAGCGGGCCGTCGTGCGCAGATCGTTGCGCGATCCGCCGGGTGGTGCGGCTAAGATG
>DATECF010000137.1:0-2675 GCA_035287045.1 Gemmatimonadales bacterium
AGGTCATCCACCACCCGGTTCCCGGTGACGATGGACACGCCGAGGTCGCCCCGGGCCAGCCGCTCCACGTAGCGTACGAACTGCCACCAGAGCGCGTCGTCCAGGCCCAGCTTCCGCCGGTACTCGTCCACCTGTTCCTGCGAGGCGTCCTGACCGAGCGCGGCGCGCGCCGGGTCCGACGGGATCACGTGGGCCATGGCGAAGACCACGGCCAGGGCCCCCAGCACGACGAGCGCCAGGAACAGCGTCCGGCGCAGGAGGAAGCGCAGCACGCCCGACCTGCGCCTACTCGCGGTGGAGCGGGTACACCGTCACCGTCGGGAACCAGAGCGGATGGACGTAGAAGCCCTTGATGTGCTTGCGGAGCGCGTAGACCTTCGTCTGGGTGCCCACGAAGAGATCCGCCGCGTCGTCCACGATGATCTGGGTGGCCTGGCGGTAGAAGGCGATCTTCTCCGCGGACCTGGTGGAGGCCGCGGCGCGGTCCAGGAGGTCATCCACCTTGGGATTCGCGTAGTTCATGACATTTCGCGCGAAGGCGCCGATCGCCTTGGAGTGGTACGTGTACCAGAGGTAGGCGTACGCGTCCGGCACGCGGGGCGGCGTGAACAGACCGAAGAGGTGGTGCGCGGTGGCCGGGTCCCTGGTCTTCTGCCACTCGCTGTTGTACTTGAGCATCACCGGCCACTCGTTCTCACGGATCTCGAGCTCGGCCGCCCCCGTGGCGGCGAGCCCGGCCTGGAGAATCTCGGCCGCCTTGCGCTGGTCCGGTGTGGCGATCAGGAGATCCGCGATCAGCTTCGCCTTCCGGCCCTCGCCATACCCCGCCCCCTGGAGCAGCATCTTGGCTTTCGCCGGGTCGTAGGTGTAGGGGAACTTGGGCGACCAGTCGCCGAGGAACAGCGCCGGCGCCGGCCCCGTGGGCGGGTCGTAGGTGCCTTCCGTCGCCTTGCGGAAGCTCGCCCCGTCGAAGGCGTAGTTGATGGCCTGGCGCACGCGCCCGTCGCTGGTGGGCGGTGCCGCGTTCTGCAGGCGGAGGTACAGCACGCGGAGCCCCTGCCCACGGGCCACCTGGACGTCCGGGTTCTTCTGGAAGGCGGGCAGCGCCTCGGTCGGGAACTTCATCGCCATGTCGAGCTCGCCCTTCTCGAGCATGAGCCGCTGCGTGGAGGCCTCCGGGATGATCAGCATGTTCACCGCGGTGAAGTGCTTGGCCTGCCTCCAGCCACCCCAGTAGCCGTCGAACTTGCGGAGGAGCACCCGCTGCGAGCGCTGCCACGACAGGATGCGGTACGGCCCGGTGCCCGCGCTCTGACGGTCAGATGAATCGTCCTGGCTGGAGCGCGACCTCGATCGCCGCCTCCAGCGGGTCTCGCCGTCCGGGTCTTCGCGTCGTCATCGCTCGAGTCCTTCAAACGGTTTGCCAAGCGGCACCCGGAGGTCGTCGTCTCCATCGAGGAACGGGCTCGCAGGGAGGAGGACACGAAGGTGTTGACGCGCGACCTTCTTCGGCGCTGCCGATCGACTCAGGGGTTCTGCCGCCGGGGCAGTCGGGCGCTCCACACGGCCGCCGTCGCGACCAGGGCGGCGGCGCCGGCGAGGGTGAAGGCCACGAGGTAGCTCCCCGTGACGTCGTACAGGTGCCCGGCCAGCCACGCGCCGAGCGCGCTGCCGACGGCGCCCCCGATCTGCGTGACACCGAAGATCGAGCCGAAATGCCGGCCCTGAAACCGATCGCTGACCATCGCGGGAATGAGGGCGGCGGTGACCGAGTACCCGGCGCCAAACAGCACGGCGTAGGCGTACGGCAGCCACGGGGTCGGACTCACGGCGCTCCCCAGCAGGACAGCGATGCTGGCGATCATGGACGCCATGCCCAGCACGTACACCGCTTCTCGCGGGAACAGGTCCGAGAGCCAGCCGCCGCCCGTCTTTCCGATGATGCTCGACGCCCCGACCACACTGACCACCGACGCGGCCACCATCGGGGTGGCGTGATGATCGACGAAGAAGGCCGCCTGGTGGAGGTGCAGGGTCTGGGAGCACAGGTTGCCGAGGAAGGTGGCTCCCGCCATCAGCCAGAAGGACCGCGTGGCGATGGCGCTGGCCAGCGACATGCCGGCGGTCGAAGCGACCTGCCCCGGCGCAGTCGCACGGTCTGCCGGACTGGCGCCCCGCTCGATGAGGGCCGCGGCGGGCGCGTCCCGCACGGCCAGCCAGGTCCCCGGCAGAATCCACACCGCACACAGGCCGCTCAGCACGCGAAACGCCCACCGCCAGCCGAAGGAGTCGATCAACGCCTGGCAGAGCGGCACAACGAGGAAGATGCCGAGGCCGATCCCGGCGCCGGCGATGCCCAGCGCCAGCCCGAGACGCTCGGTGAACTGGCGCTGGACGAGCACCACCGCCGGGGTCCAGCCGGCCGTGGCCACGCCGACGGCCGTGAAGCACCCAAAGGTCAGGTAGAGCTGCCACGGGGCGGTCACCAGGCCGTCGGACCACAACGCGAGCGCCAGGAGGACCCCGCCGGCCGCGATGAGCCGCCGGGGCCCGAGACGGTCACACAACCAGCCGAGCAGGGGGTTCATGGCGCCGTGCACCAAGGTGAATACCGAGAAGGCTCCCGCCAGCGCCGAGCGGCTCCAGCCGAAGTCACGCAGCAGGGCCACGAGAAA
>DATECF010000138.1:0-19596 GCA_035287045.1 Gemmatimonadales bacterium
CCGCCGATGGGAGGCAGGGGCTGCCGGCAGCGCTCGCAGCCTCCCAGGAGCGGCTGGAGCCGCAAACGGCAGCGGCCGCAGACCAGGGCATCAGGATCGTGGTCCCCGACCCAGCGCTGGCACGCGATGCACGCATTCGGCAACAGCAGCCGTTCCAGCGCCAGGAATACGCTCCCCTGGGTGCTCACCGCTCCTGTCCTTCTCTGCGCTCTCTGCGCCCTCTGCGGTGAACCCTCGCGGTGGCCCCGTCTAGTCGCCAAGGGCCTGCCGCACGGCAGCCGCCATCACTTCGCGAGGCGCCGTGACGCCCGGGAAGAAGCGCTCGAACGCGTACGCCCCCTGGGCGACCAACATGGCGCGCCCATCCGACGCCCGCAGGCCGCGCGTGCGGCAGAACCGGATCCAGGCGGTCTCGTTGGGTGCGTAGACCAGATCGAGCGCCACCCGGCAACCGTCCAGCCGATCGGCGGGGACCGGCGGGGGGTCGCCGGCTTTGAGCCCGAGCGGCGTCGCGTTGAGCGCCGTCCCCACGGACGCTCCCCCGTCATCCGGGTGTGCGTCCACGCCGGCCTCCCGGGCCCACGCCGCGAACGTGGCGGCGCGTGCCGAATCCCGCGAGCGCACCAGCAGCTGGGCCGACCGCGCGCGCGCGGCCGCGGCCACGGCCCGGGCGGCGCCTCCGGTCCCCGCCACCAACCACGGACCGGGCGCCTCGAGGCGATCCAGCGCCTCCAACAAGCCGGCCACGTCGGTGTTGTCGCCGACCAGGCGCCCACCCTCCGGAAAGAAGGTGTTGACCGCGCTGAGCTCCTGCGCCGCCGCGGTGAGCCGGATCAACAACTGGGCCACGGCCAGCTTGTGCGGTAGGGTCACGTTCCCCGCGATGCCGATGGCCTCGAACGCCTTGATCACATGTGGCAGGGACACCGCGTCGGTCCGGATCGGGACATAGACGGCGTCGAGGCCGAGCGCCGAAATGGCCGCGTTGTGCAGCGCCGGAGACAGCGAGTGCTGCACCGGGTCGCCCACGATGGCCAGGACGCGGCTAGTTCCCTGAACTCGCGTCATGGAATTCCGTCGCCAGGCGCTTCACGGCGGCGCGCACCAGGGTTTCCAGCTCGGCGTAGGTCTCCCGGTACACGTCCAGGTCTCCGCCGAACGGGTCGCTCACTTCGGCCTGCGGTCCGGTGCGGCCGGCGTACTCACCCAGGACATACGTCCGGCCTTCGCCGCCCAACTCCTGCACCCGGGCCCGATGGTGCCGGGCCATGGTGAGAATCACCCCGCCGCTCTCCACCAGCTCACGCGTGAGCAGCCGGGCGCGGTGGGCTGAGAGATCCAGCCCGTGCTCCAGACCCACCAGGTAGGCGCCTTCGGAAGCCGGGGCCCCGTCCCAGGCGCCGGTCCCAGCCGACGTCACCGCGATGTCGTCGCGTCCCAGCCCGGCCAGCTCCTGGCGCATGATGGCTTCCGCCAGCGGGCTGCGGCAGATGTTGCCCGTGCACACCAGCAGCACCTGGGTCATGGCGCGGCGCTCCCCGCGCGCCGGCGCAATTCGGTCTTGGGGATAGCGCCATCCCGGATCAACCGGGGCTGGGGCCGGGTGCAGTCCACCACCGTGGAGGGAGGGACGTTCCCCAGGGTGCCCCCGTCCAGCACCAGCAGCGTTCCGTTGGCGACAGCGGCCGTGAAGGTGGCCGCGATGGCCGCCGCACCGGGCGCGGTGGGTCCGCCGGGCAGGTTGGCGGAGGTTGACGTCAAGGGATGTCCCAACGCCTCGATCAACTGCGCCATGGCCGGGTGGCTGGTCCAGCGCACCGCGATGCCGCCTTCCGGTCCGCGCAGCATGTCCGGGAGCCGCCCTTCCCCCCCGGCGAGGACCAGGGTGAGCGGGCCGGGCCAGAAGGCGGCGGCGAGGGCATTGGCGGCTTCAGTGAACACCAGGCCGTGCAGCTCCGCCATGCGCCGGTTCGACACCAGCAGCAGGAACGGCTTCTCGCGCTGGCGACCCTTGAGCGCCGCGAGCGCGGCGACGTCGGCGTCGCGAGGTCGCGAGCCGAGGCCATAGACGGTCTCGGTGGGGTACGCGAGCAGTCCCCCGCGGTGCAGGTGCGCGGCCACGGCCGGGAGGGCCTGCCGCAGGTCTTCCGCGGTCTCCAACGGCAGGAGCGTCATCGGGAGGCAAGCGCTTCCGCCAGGATGAAATCGTCGGCCGTGGTCACCTTGATGTTGGTGGTGTGGTCGGGGATTACCACCACGGCCCGCCCCAGGCGCTCCACCATCTGGGCGTCGTCCGTGACATCCTCGGCCCCACCCCGGCGGGCGCAGGCCTCCTCCAGCCAGGCGCGGGGGAATCCCTGCGGGGTCTGGGCGCGCCACACGCCGCGCCGGTCGAGGGTCTCCCGTACGAGGAGGCGGTCGGGCGGACCGGCGGTCGGGCGGGCGGCATTGGGGGTGTCCGCGACCCGCTTCAAGGTGTCGCCGACGGGCACGGCGGCCACGGCACCGCAGCCGCTCTGCGCCGCGGCGATGACCGCGTCGATGGTGTCTTCGCCCACGAATGGCCGCGCCGCGTCGTGCACCAGCACCACCCCGCACGCCGGATCCAGCCGCTCCAGGGCCAGGGCTACGGAATCAGCCCTCGTGGCGCCGCCCGCCACCACCTGAAGTCGCTGGCCCATGAGGTCGTGGAGCCAGTCCGGTGGACGGGAAGCGAATGCCGCCGGGAGTGCGATCACGATCTGCCGTACGAGCGGGTGCTGAGCGAATGGGCGGACGGCGCGGAGCAACATGGGCACGCCGCCGATGGGGCGGAACTGCTTCAACTCCCCCGCGCCTGCTCGTTCTCCCTGCCCCGCCGCGGGCAGCAGAACGCCGACCTCAGGCCGCGAGCCGGCGGGCGAGCTCGGCGACATGGGCGATGGGAGCGGCGGCCAGTTGGGCGCTGACGCGGCTCCGGGCCGAGAGGAACACGGTGCGGAAGCCGAGGCGCTCCGCTTCCGCGAACCGCCGTTCGAGGCCGGCGGCGGGACGTACCTCGCCGCCCAGGCCGACCTCGCCCACGAACAGCGCATCCGCCGGGACGGGCCGATCGTGGACGGCGGAGCACAGGGCGGCGACAACGCCCAGGTCCGACGCCGGCTCGACCAGGCGCATGCCGCCGGTGACGTTGACGAAGATGTCGAGGTCGCGGAACGGGAGCCCGGCTCGCCGCTCCAGCACCGCGAGCAGCACCGCCAGGCGCCGGCTGTCGAGGCCGGTTGCCACCCGCTGGGGTGTGCCGTAGCCGGACTTGACGGCGAGGGCCTGGATCTCGATCAGCATGGGGCGGCTGCCTTCCATCACCGCCGTCACGGCCGAGCCGGGGACGCCGGTGTCGCGCCCGGCCAGGAAGGTGGCGGACGGATTCCCCACCGGCGACAGGCCGGTGCCGGTCATCTCGAAGACGCCCACTTCGTCCACCGAGCCAAAGCGGTTCTTCACGGCGCGGAGCACGCGGTAGTCGTGGCTGGTCTCGCCTTCGAAATAGAGCACGGTATCCGCGATGTGCTCCAGCGTCTTGGGGCCGGCAATCACGCCGCCGCGGGTGACATGCCCCACGAGGAGCACCGCGGCGCCGGATTCCTTGGCGAAGCGCATCAGCCGGGCCGCGCATTCGCGCACCTGGCCCACGTTGCCCGGGGCGCCTTCGAGCTCTTCGGAGTACGTGGTCTGAATCGAGTCCACCACCACGACCTGCGCGCCCGCCGCGTGGGCCGAGGCCTCGATGGCCTCCACCCGGACTTCCGGAAGGACCCGCACCTGCCCTGCCGTGCCGCCCAGGCGGTCGGCCCGCAGGCGCACCTGCTCGACCGACTCCTCGCCGGAGACGTACAGCGTCGGCACGCCCGCCGCTTCCAGGCGCGCCGAGCACTGCAGCAACAGCGTCGACTTTCCGATGCCCGGCTCGCCCCCCACGATGGTCATGGAGCCCGGGACGATGCCACCACCCAGCACGAAGTCGAATTCATTGAGCCCTGTCTGCCACCGCTTCAGGCCTTCGGCCGCGACGTCGGAGAGGCGGACAGGCGGACGGGCGGGCAGGCGGTCGGATTTCTTCCCTCGTCCGCCTGACCGCCTGATCGCCGGTCCGCCGGTCTCCTCCGCCACCGTGTTCCACGCGCCGCACGCCTCGCACCGGCCCACCCACTTGGGGTATTCGGCGCCGCACTCGGTGCATCGGTACACGGAGTGGCGTCTAGTGGGCATCGCCGCCGCCGTTGGGCTCGCGCTCGGTGTAGTTGTCGAACCGCGTGTACTGCTTGTGGAAGGCGAGCTTGAGGGTGCCGGTGGGGCCGTTGCGGTGCTTCGCCAGGTGGATTTCGGCCACCCCCTCCTGGGCCGGCTCATCCCGATCCTTGAGGGTGGGATACATCTCCGCGCGGTAGATGAAAATCACCAGGTCCGCATCCTGCTCGATGGCGCCGGAGTCCCGCAAATCCGAGAGCACGGGCCGGCGATCGCCGCCCCGCTGTTCCGGCGCCCGGGAGAGCTGCGAGAGCGCGATGACGGGCGTCTGGACCTCGCGGGCCAGCGCCTTCAGGGAGCGGGAGATGAAGCTGATTTCTTCCTGCCGGCTGTCGCTGTTGGGTCCCCGGATGAGCTGGAGGTAGTCCACCACGAACAGGCCGATGTGGTGCTCGGCCTTGAGCCGCCGCGCCTTGGAGCGCAGCTCCAGCAGCGTCAGCGCGGGGGTGTCGTCAATCCAGACCGGCGCGGTGCCCAGGAGCCCCGCGGCACGGGACATCTTGGGGTAGTCGTCGTCCCGCAGGTGACCGCTCCGTAGCCGGTGCAGGTCCACGAAGCTCTCGGCGGCGAGCAGCCGCTCCACCACCTGGTCGCGAGACATTTCCAATGAGAACAGCGCCACCGGCACCTTGTGCTCCAGCGCGGCGTTGGCCGCCACGTTGAGACAGAACGCGGTCTTCCCCATGGAAGGCCGGGCCGCGACCACGATGAGATCGCTCTTCTGAAACCCGTTGGTCCGGGCATCCAAATCTGTGAACCCGCTGGAAATTCCCTGTACCGATTCATCGCCGCGATGGCGCGCTTCTATGCGCTCCATCGCCTGCCACATCAGCTCCTTGATGCGGACCGACTCCTGGGTGCCGCGCTGGAAGGAGATCTCGAACATGCGCTGTTCGGCCTCATCCAGCAGCATCCCCACATCCTGGCGGCCCTCGTACGCACTTTGCACCACCGAGGTGCCCGCCTCGATCAAGCGGCGGAGCAGCGCCTTCTCCTTCACGATGCGGCAGTGATGCTCGACGTTGGCGGCGGTCGGCACCACGTCCAGCAGCACGGCGAGGTACTCGGCCCCGCCGGCGGGCTCCAGCTCACCGCGACGGGCCAACTCGTCCTGCAGCAGCACCGGGTCAATGACCCGGCCGTGCTCCATCAGGGCGGCCATGGCACGGAAGAGGCGGCGATGGGCGTCGCGATAGAACGCGGCATCGTCCAGCAGCTCCAAGGCCTTGAGTGCCGCGTCGGCGTCCAGCAGCATGGCGCCCAGCACGGCCTGCTCGGCCTCCGGGCTCCAGGGTGTCTGGCGGTCGGGAAGCGCGGCGTCGGCGCTACGCGTCGACGAGCTGGCGGGCGATACGAACGTCATCCCAGGTCGGTTTCTTCCAATGCGGGTTGCGCAGCAGCGCGGCCGGGTGGTAGGTGACCACCAGCGGGACGCCGCGGAACTGGTGCACGCGCCCGCGGAGCGAGCCCAACGACTGCCGGGTCTTGAGCAGCGTCTCCGCCGCCGTGTTCCCCATCGCCAGGATCACCTTGGGGCGGATGAGGTCTAGCTGACGATACAGGTAGGGAACGCAGGCGTCTATCTCGTCCTGCTGCGGCTTGCGGTTCTCCGGCGGCCGGCACTTGACAACGTTGCAGATGAACACCCGTTCCCGGGGAAGCTCGATGGCCGCCAGGATTTCCGTCAATAGTTGTCCCGCGCGACCCACGAACGGCCGGCCGGTTTGGTCCTCGGTGGCGCCCGGCCCTTCACCCACCACCACCAGCCGGGCGTCGGCCGGACCCTCACCGGGCACGGCGTTGGCGCGTTCCCGGCACAAGACGCACCTGTCGCACTGCCGGACCGCGGCGGCGATCTCCTCCAGCCCCATGCCGCTCAGCGGGTCAGCGCTGAAGAGGTCTTTCTCGGCGGCGCTGACCACGAGGCCGGTGGGTGGGATGGGGGGAGCGCCGCGCCTCCAGCCTTTTTCCGTCCGAGCACCTTCCGCCGGCCGAGCGCGGTCGAGCGACGGCGGGCGAGCGCGGTCGAGCTCAGTCGAGCGCGGACGAGCGGGCGCCGCGACCTCGTGCTCGTCCGGGCTCGTCTGTGCTCGTCTGCGCTCGTCTGTCACCGGCACCGAGTCGAGAATCAGCGCCGGCTCGCCGAGATCCAGGCGCTGCCGTAGGTAAGCGGCGAACAGCTCCCGAGGGTCCGTCACAACAGCGCCTCCACGGCCTCGCACACCTGTTCCGCCACGTCCCGCTTGCTCATCAGCGGCAGATCCTGTCTCCCGCTGGCGGAGAGGAGCGTCACGCGATTGGTCTCCACCTCGGCCCCGGCCCCCGGCTCGTCCGCGCGATTCACGACCAACAGGTCCAGCGCTTTGGCCGTGCGTTTCGCCCCTGCGTGCTCGACCTTCTCTTGGGTCTCAAACGCGAAGCCCACCATGACCGAGCCTTTGCGGCGGAATCGTTTGGTCGTTTCCAGGATGTCCGGCGTGGGCTCGAGCGCCAGCGTGGTCTTCCCGGCCGTTCGGCCGCGCTTTTCCTTGTTGTGCGCCGCCGGGCGGAAGTCCGCCGGCGCCGCCGCCATCATCAGGACGTCCGCCGTCTCGAGCGCGGCCGCGACGTGCTGCTGTAGCTCTTCCGTGCTATCCACCCGCTGGACCTCGATGCCTGGAGGCGACGCGAGCGCGGTGGGGCCGGAGATCAACCGCACGTCCGCGCCCCGGGCGAAGGCCGCCTCGGCGAGGGCGTACCCCATACGCCCGCTGGACCGATTGGTGATGACGCGTACCGGGTCGAGCGCTTCCCGCGTGGGGCCAGCCGTCACCACGACCCGCTTTCCCGACAGCCGGCTGTTCGCGCCGCGCAGCAGGCGCTCGACGTGGGCGAAGATCTCCTCCGGCTCGCTCATCCGGCCCGGCATCTCGCAGGGGCCCTCCGCCAGCCGGCCGACCGCGGGGCCCACCACGTGCCAGCCGCGCTGGCGCAGGGTGGCGAGGTTCTGCTGGGTGGCGGGGTGGGCGTACATCCGATCGTTCATGGCCGGCGCCACGAGGACCGGCCCCGTGCGGGCGAGCAGCATGGACGTAAGCAGATCGTCGGCCACGCCCTGGGCGGCGCGCGCCAGGACGTTGGCGGTGGCGGGAGCGATGACGACGAGCTCGGCATCCCGCGCCAGGTGAATGTGCGCCATGGCGGGGCCCCGCTCCCAGAGGGAGGTCAGGACGGGACGGCCGGTCAGCCCTTCGAAGGTGACCGGCCCGACAAACTGCGCGCCGCCTTGGCTCAACACCACATCGACCAGCGCGCCCGCTTCCGCCAGGCGCCGCGCCAGCAGGCACGCCTTGTAGCTCGCGATCCCTCCGGTCACGCCCAGGACGACGCGCCGGCCCGCGAGTCTCACGCTTCGTGTCGGCGCCGCCGTACCAACCGGTAGGTGAGTCGTCCGGACGTCAGCTCCTCGAGCGCTCGAGTGGTGAGCTTCTTCTCGAACTCGACGGTGCGGTCGCGGGGGAAGTCATTCACGAACCGCGCGAACTTCGCGGACACGAGGACGCCCAGGTACTTGTTGCCCGCGCGGTTGGCCAGCTCTTTAGGGGTGAAGATTCGCATCAGCCCTTCCCTTGTGGTTCCGCCGGCCGTGACAGTTGGACGACCAGCTCGGTCAGCCCGCGGCGCAGCTCCTGGATTCGCTCCAACGACGACGCTTGCCGGCTGGTCCGCCGGCTTTCGGCGTCAATAATCGCCGCCACTTCGGCGACCGCTTGGGTGCGGTCGTCGTTGACGACGAGATAATCATAGTGATGGGCTTCGCCCAGTTCATCGACCGCGCGCCGGAGCCGCTGCTCCAGATCGGCCGGCCGGTCGGTGCCCCGCCCTCCCAGCCGTGCCACCAGCTCCTCCACCGACGGCGGCAGCACAAAGATACTCACAACGTCCGGCCGGCGCTCCCGCACCTGTCGCGCCCCCTGCACCTCGATATCCAGGATCACGTGTCGTCCCTGGCCGAGGACCCGGTCGACTTCAGCCGCCAGGGTGCCATAGCGCTGGCCGCCATACTCGGCCCACTCCAGGAAGGCCCCGGCGGCGCGCCGCCGCTCGAACTCTCCGGGCGTGAGGAAGTAGTAATCCACCCCGTCCGCCTCGCCCGGGCGGGGCGAGCGGGTCGTGGCCGACACGCTGAAGCCCAGATCCTCCCGCGCCGCGAGCAGCGCCTTGGTGATGGTGGTCTTCCCGGCTCCCGAGGGCGACGACAGGATCAGGAGGAACGGCGTCATTCCAGGTTCTCCACCTGCTCGCGGAACTTCTCCAGCTCACCCTTCATGAGGATGACCGCCTGGGTGATGGCCGCGTCGTTGGCCTTGGACCCAATGGTGTTGATCTCCCGCAGCATCTCCTGGCCCAGGAAGCCCAGCTCGCGGCCCACCGCGTCCGACCGGCCCAGCGCCGCGCGGGCCGCCACCAGATGGGTCTTGAGACGCGCGATCTCCTCCGCGATGTCCACCCGCTCGGCCAGGAGCGCGATCTCCTGGGCCAGCCGGCTCTCGTCCAACCGGCCACCGTCCAGGAGCGCCGCCACAGCCGTGCGCAGGCGGTCGCGCTCAGCCACCAGGCGCTCCGGGGCCCGGGCCTCCACCCGAGTCAACTCGACCTCGATGCCCGCGAGGTGACCGTTCAGCTCGCGGACCAACGCCGCGCCCTCGGTGTCCCGCATCGCCAGCAAGGCGTCGGCCGCCCGCTCCACGATGCCCAGGACCTCGGCGGCATCCAGCGGCGCCTCCGCCCCCGGCTCCGCGCCCAACACGTCCGGCTGCCGGACCAGCCAGCCCGCGTCCACGTCGCCGGTCAGGCCCAGCTCGCGCTGAAGGCGGCGGACTGCGTCCACCAGCTCGCGGGCGCGGTCCAGGTTGAGCTGAAGCGCTCCCGGCCGCTGCGGCACCTCGGTCCAGCGGGCGGCCACCGTCACGTGCCCGCGCGCGACGCGGGTACGGAGCCGCTCCCGCACCTCGACTTCCAGGGACATGAGGTCGGCCGGCACCTTGAGCTGGAGGTTGAAGTGCCGGTGATTGACGGAGCGAAGCTCGACCTGCAGCCGCCCGCCCGACACCGAGCCCTCGGCGGATCCGAAGCCGGTCATGGAGCGCGGCATTACCCCCTGCCTCCTTCCGCGGCGGGACGCCGGAACGTATCGCGGGCAGGCGTGGAGGTCAAAAAGGACAACGGCATAACGGCATAACGGCATAACGGCATGACGACATAGCGGCAGGCCGCTTCAGTTCCTGAATTCCCATCTCACTCCAAAGACCTGGGCATTGTTCGGGTAGGTAAGCCCGGGTACGAACTGCTTTCTCACGGGCGTGGTGATGGCGTCGCGCAGATCCCAAAACGCCGTGAATCCCACGATCCGAAAGGCGAGAAACGTTTCCCAGATGGTGACGCCGGGCAGCGTCAGCGGCGCGCCGCCGGTGCCCAGTCCCGCGGTCCCGGCGGTCCAGGATTCCACCGCGACCTGGACCTTGAGGTCAAAGGCCCCGCTTCGGAACGTGCGCCAGAACTTGGACCGGAAGGTGAGCTGTGCGCGGTAGTGCGTGGGCGGCTGGAAATCCGCCGCGCCGGTGGGTCCCGCGTCGCGCGGCTCGGAATACCAGCCGTCGATGGTCAGCGCCTTGATCGGCTGCAGCCGGGCGTCGGCCACCAGGTAGGTGGCCGCCCGCGTGGCGGCGAGCGCCGGAATCACCGGCAGTTCGGTCATCGGCAAGGGCTGGTACGCGTCCCGCCGCACCAGTCCCACGTGGCCGCCGAGTGGCCGGGTGTCCCAGCCGATCCGGAGCGCGCGGTCCAAGGTCTCCTGCGCGCTATCGGCGAGGAGCGCGGGGGCCTGGACGCCGTTCTGCACCGCCCACTCCGCCACCACGGAAAACGGACCTCGATACAGTGCCGCCGACACGTGCGCCGCGCGCGATTCGCGGTCGCCCTGGTGCCGCCGCCAGGACGCGTCGCCGGCCAGCGCGATCCCGGGAACCGGAGACCACCCGAGGCGGGTCTCCAGCGCGGACCTGGTGCGGGCGTCCGCCAGCCGGCCCGTCGCCTCCGCGGTGAGGCGCCCGTCCCGATAGCCCAGCGTGGCGAACGCCTGCCGCACGTGGCGGTCACCCAGGAGGGAATCGTTGGACCAGCTGCTGGTCCCCATCCCCGCACTGGCCCGGACGCCCAGGTCGTGCGGGCGGCTGCCGGCGAACAGGGTGAAGAGCGCATCGGTACGGGCCCCGTGCCGCGCCGGCACGCGCACGGGCAGGGCCACACCACCGTCGCCCTGGGTTACCGAGTCGCGGTCGTATTGCTGGCGCCGGAGCTGATACGCCACGCCGGTGGAGGCGGTGGGCAGCCATTCCCCCTTGGCCCAGATGTCGAACGCCTGCGACTCGCGGCGGGCGTTGCTGGCGCCCTCGCTCCCCACCACGTTGGCGGCCAGGTTGAGGCCCAACCCGGATGGCCAGCGTTTCTGGAAGAGTCCGGTGTACCCGCTCGTCCGAAAATCCCCGCTCATCACCCGCACCACCGAGCGGGGCTCCAGGGTCTCATGCCGCTCGGAGACCAGGTACACGCGGAGCTGCGCGGGAAGGACTTCGACGTCAACCCGCCGGAGGTAGGTGAGCGGAACATGCGACGGGTCCACATGCACCGAGTCGCCGCCCAGCGGCTCCATGGGAAGGCCATCCCAGTACACCTGAAGCGTGGCGGCGCCACGGCCTCCGTACACCACGTACTCCGGCAATCCCAGGAACCCGGCTCGGGCGAGGTACACGCCGGGGATGGCTCCCAGGAGGTCTGCCAGGGTCTGGGCGGTAGACCAGGGCATCGAGTCGCGGGTGAAGACGTAGCGAGATCCGGGAGGTAGCGGAGGAGGTGGAACCGCCTCCGGCGCGGTGGGCACGACGCCCCGTCGCAGGTACGGCCACCCGGGCAGGGTGTCGCGGCGCACGGGCCGAGGCAGGGTGTCCTGGGGTGTGGGGGGCATGGTGTCCCGCGGCACCGTGTCGGGTCGTGCGGGAATCACCTGGGCGCCGGCGGCGGCGGGAAGGCTGAGGCTGAGCAGCAGAGCGGCCAACCAGTGGCGCCGCGTCCAGCTCACCCGCGCACGCGTCCCAGGATGAACTCGGTGAACAGCCGCACGCCGGCCCCGGTGGGGCCCTTTGCGAGGTAAGGCCGCTCGCTATCGGTGTACGCCGTGCCCGCGATGTCGAGGTGGGCCCATGGGAACCCGTCCACGAACTCCCGGAGGAACCACGCCGCGGTGATGGTGCCCGCCGGCCGCCCACCGCTGTTCTTCACGTCCGCGATCTCGGACTTGTTGTGCTCGCGATACTCGTCCCACAGCGGCAAGGGCCAACAGCGCTCGCCCGCCAGCTCCCCGGCGCGCCGCACCTCTTCCATCAAGTGATCGTCGTTGCCCATGAGGCCGGTCGCGTGGTACCCGAGCCCCACCACGACCGCGCCGGTCAGGGTAGCGGCGTCAATGACGCAGGCGGGTTTGAACCGGCGGGCGTAGGAGAGTGCGTCCGCCAGGATCAATCGCCCTTCAGCGTCCGTGTTGACGATCTCGATGGACTTGCCGAAGTGACTCCGCACCACGTCGCCCGGCTTGATCGCCGTGCCGGAGGGCAGGTTCTCGGTGGAGGGAATGATCCCGACGACGTGGATGGGCGGCTTGAGCTGGCCCAGCGCCTCGAACGTGCCGAGCACCGCGGCGGCGCCCGACATGTCGTATTTCATCTCTTCCATCTTGTCGGGCGGCTTGAGGGAGATGCCGCCCGAGTCGAAGGTGATGCCCTTCCCCACCAGCACGATCGGCGGGGTGCGCGCGGCGCCTTTGTATTCCAGCGTAATGAAACGGGGTTCCTCCAGCGTGCCGCGTGCGACCGCCAGCAGGGCTCCCATGCCTTCCTTCTCCATCTGCGCGCGGTTCAACACCGTCACCCGGTGGCCGTACGCCTTTCCCAGCATCCGCGCCACCATCGCCAGGTATTCCGGGGTGCACAGGTTGCCCGGCAGGGCCTGCAGGTTCCGCGCCAACCGTTGTCCCTCCGCCACCGCGCGACCAATGATCCGGCCGCGTTCCATGTCGGCGCGCTCCTCGCGGGTGGCGAGCAGGTCCACGTGCTTGAGCGGGAGCTTCTTTTCGTCGGCCGCCTTGAGGTCGCGAAACCGCCAGGCTCCCTGCAAGGCGCCCTCGATCGTCACCTGGCCCAGCGCGGAGGGGGTAACGCCGGCGCGGAACTCGTGCGGGACGTGGAAGGTGATGCCGTCGATGCCCATGGTGCCGGCCCGCTTGGCCGCCACGGAGGCGGCGCGGCGGACGGCGCCGCGGGTGATCTCCCCGAGCCTGCCCATGCCGATCAGCATCACCCGCTTGGGGCCCTTTGCGCCATAGAACACCTGGACACTGTCGCGTTCGCCGGTCAAGTCCCCCTGGGCGATCGCGCGCCCGAGTGCCCCATCCAGCGCGTCGTCCAGCCCCAGCAGGCTGGTGGGCACTTTGCCGTTGAGCGTCCCGACCGCCACGGCGAGGAGGGACGTTGGGAGCCGTTCGATCGGTGCGACCTTGACGGAGGAATTCACGCGACTCGTCCTATGAAAGGTGGTTGACAATCGCCTCGGCGAACCCGGAAGTCGGAACCTCGCGGGCGTTGGGCATCTGCCGGGCCAGGTCGTACGTCACGGTGCCCGCGGCGATCGCCCCCTCGATGCCCCGGATGATCGCCTCAGCCACGTCGGGCCAGCCCAACTCCTCGAACATCATCACCCCGGAGAGAATCAGGCTGGCGGGGTTCACTTTGTCCTGCCCCGCGTACTTGGGCGCGGTGCCGTGCGTCGCCTCGAACACCCCGTACCCGTCGCCCATGTTGGCGCCGGGGGCCATCCCCAGACCGCCCACCTGGGCGGCGCACGCGTCCGACAGATAGTCACCGTTGAGGTTGGGCGTCGCCAGCACCGAGTATTCGTCGGGCCGCAGCAAGACCTGCTGAAACATGGAATCGGCGATGCGGTCCTTCACGATCACGCGCTTCCCCGCAGCCTGTTCCAGCTTTCCCAGATCCGCTTCGGTGATGGTCTCGGCAGCGAACTGCTCCCGCGCCACCTCATAACCCCAGTCGCGGAAGGCGCCCTCGGTGAACTTCATGATATTGCCCTTGTGGACCAGCGTGACCGATGGCCGCCCGCGACTGATGGCGTGGCGAATGGCGCGAGCCACCAGACGCTTGGAGTTGGCCGGACTCATGGGCTTGATGCCGATCCCGCTGCCCGGCGCGATCTTGGCCTTGAACGAGGAGACCAGGAAGTCGCGGAGCTTTTCCGCCTCCGGGCTCCCGGACTGGTACTCGATGCCGGCGTACACGTCCTCGAGGTTCTCCCGGAAGATCACCACGTTGAGTTTCTCGGGCGCCTTCATGGGAGAGGGAACGCCGCGGAAGTAGCGCACCGGCCGCACGCAGGCATACAGCTCCAGGATCTGGCGCAACGCGACGTTCAGCGAGCGGATGCCACCCCCGATGGGCGTGGTGAGGGGGCCCTTGATCGCGATACGATGGGTCCGAACGGCCTCGAGCGTGGCCTCCGGGAGCCACTCTCCCGTGGCCTGGTGCGCCTTCTCGCCGGCCAGCACTTCCAGCCACTCCACCCGGCGCTTGCCAGCGGAAACCTGCCGGACCGCGGCATCGAACACGCGCCGGGAGGCGCGCCAGATGTCGGGCCCGGTGCCGTCTCCCTCGATGAAGGGGATGATGGGATCGTCAGGCACCGTGAAGGCGCCGTTTTTCCATTCGATTCGGGTGCCGGCCATGAGGTGTTACGTCCTCCGGTTAGACGATGTAACTCGTTATGTCGCCGTGACTTGCACAGCAGGCATTTCCGTGGTGGCGAGCCGGAGGGTGAGGGGTACGGACGGCCGTCATGACGGCCCAACGTTAGCCGAGCAGTCGGGGTGGGTGCAAGGCGGTGGGCTACGGGAGCAGCTTCCGGTCTCGCGCCGCGCGCTCCAGGTCGTCGTGGAACCGCGGATCGGCGATGGCGATCAGCGCCTCCGCGCGCTCCCGCAGGTTCTTGCCGAACAGATTGGCCACGCCGTGCTCGGTCACCACGTAGTGCACGTCCGCGCGGCTGGTCACCACGCCGGCACCTTCCTTGAGCACCGGAACGATGCGCGACAGCAGCCCGCCCTTGGCCGCGCTGGGCAGGGCGATGATGGGCCGGCCGCCCTTGGACCGGGCGGCGCCCCGGATGAAGTCCACCTGTCCGCCGAACCCGGAGTAGATGAACGACCCGATCGAATCGGAGCACACCTGGCCCGTCAGGTCCACCTCGATGGCCGAATTCACCGCGACCATGTTGTCGTTCTGGGCCACGACCACCGGGTCGTTCACGTAGCTCACCGGGTGGGCTTCGATCAGCGGGTTGTTGTCCAGGAAGTCGTAAAGCTGGGTGGTGCCGAGGGCGAAGGTGATGATCACCTTCCCGGGGTGGAGCGACTTCTTGGTCCCCGTGACCACGCCGCGCTCGATGGCGTGCATGGCGCCGTCGGACATCATCTCCGTGTGGATCCCGAGCTCCAGGTTGCCTTCCATGGCCTGGTACACGGAATCCGGAATCCCCCCGATCCCCATCTGCACCGTGGCGCCCGGCCGGATGAGGCTGATGACGTGGCGGGCAATCGCCTTTTCTATGGCGGTGGCGGGCTCGCCCACCAGCTCGGGCAGGGGCTCGGTGTGCTCCACGATCGCCTGCACCCGGCTCACGTGGAGGAAGCAATCGCCGAGGACGCGGGGCATGCGCTCGTTCACCTGGACGATCACCGTCCTGGCCGCCTGCGACGCGGCCACCGATGCCAGCACCTCCACACCCAGGCTCATGAACCCGTGCTCGTCCGGCGGAGACACGTGCAGCATGGCCACGTCCAGGGGCACGATGCGCTCCTGGAACAGCCGCGGGATCATGTGCAGGAAGATGGGCACGTAATCGGCGCGGCCCTCGTTGACGACCTTGCGGTCGGCCGGGCCCACGAACAGCGAGTTGTGGCGGAAATGCCCTTCCATCTTGGGCGCCGACAGCGGGTCGTCGCCCAGGAGGAGCACGTGGTTGAGCTGCACATCGGACAGCTCGTCTCGCCGGTCGGCGAGCGCGCGCACCAGGGCTTGGGGAATGGCCGCGTTCCCCGCGTAGTACACCCGGTCACCGCTCTTGACCCGCGCGACGGCCTCCGCCGCGCCCACGCGCTTGGCCTGGTAGTCGTCCATCCAGTTCATGACTGCGCGCCTCCGCCCCAGAGCAGGCCGACGAGGGACGCGGGCTTGGTCCCGAGGGCACGCGCCAGCGCGTCGTTCACCAGCTTGCCGCGGTAGAGGTACACGCCGGCGGCCAGGCCGGGATCGTCGCGGATGGCCCGCTCGATGCCGTTGGCGGCCAGCGACCGCAACAGGCCCAGCACCACGTCGGCCAGCGCGCGGGATGCGGTGCGGGCCACGTTGGCGGTCATGTTGGGTACGCAGTAGTGCACCACGTCGTGGACCACGAACACGGGATCCTGGAGCGTGGTGGGGCGGCTGGTCTCGACGCACCCGCCCTGGTCAATGGAGACGTCCACGATCACGCTGCCGGCGCGCATCGCCCGGACCATCTCCTCGGTGATGAGCAGCGGTGAGCGGGCCCCGGGGATCAGAATGGCGCCGATCACCACGTCCGCGATGGCGGTAAACCGCGCCAGGCGGTCACCGGTGGCGAGCTGGGTCTCGACCTGGGCGCTCAATTCCTCATTCACCGAGCGCAGCTTGCGGATGTCCTGGTCGAGCATGACGACGTGCGCACCCAGGCTGAGCGCGCGGCGCGCGGCGCTCCGGCCCACCGTGCCGGCGCCCAGGATCAACACCATGGGTGGAGCAATGCCGGGCACATGCGAGAGCAGAATGCCGCGGCCCCGCTCTTCGTTCTGGAGGTAGTGGGCGGCGGTGAAGACGGCCAACTCCCCCGCCATCTGCCCGATGGCCGCGAGCACGATGCGGCGCCCCCGTGCGTCCTGCACCAGCTCGTAGCCGAGCACCGTCATCTCCAGCTCCTGGAGGCGCTCGACCGTCGCCTGGGGCGCCACCACCAGGTGCTGGAACCCGCACAACACCGACCCCGGCCGCAGCAGGTCCAGCTCCGCGGGTGAGACCGTATCCACGCCGCACACCACGTCCACCCGCTTGAACGCCTCCTCGCGGTTGTAGACCACCGTGGCGCCGGCTTGCTGGTACTCGTGGTCGCTGAAGCGCGCCGCCTTCCCGGCATCCCGCTCCACCACCACGCCGTGGCCCTCCAGCACCAGCTGTTGGACCGCCCAGGGGGTGAGCCCCACCCGCCGTTCCTGTTTGCCGGTTTCGCGCGGGACGCCGAAGTTCATGTG
This sequence comes from Gemmatimonadales bacterium, assembly GCA_035287045.1. Taxonomy (GTDB): domain Bacteria; phylum Gemmatimonadota; class Gemmatimonadetes; order Gemmatimonadales; family GWC2-71-9; genus JACPAP01. The sequence goes on from DATECF010000138.1 coordinate 16,709, forward strand.
CCCACCTCCTCGTGAACCGCGCGCACGCCGGCGGCGAACGCGGCCTCGTTCGTCTTCAGCACTGCGGCATCGCGCCGCAGCATTCCCCGGAGCGCCGCCAGGAACGCGGCCTCCGGAAACAGCCGGGTCGCCGCCTGCATGGCGCGAAGCGCCACCATGTTCTTTGGCGGGAACCCTAACACGGGTGCGGATAAGCCCGGCTTAAAGGGAAGTGAAGCCGCCCGAACGCTTTGGCGCGCGGGCGGCTTTCAGGATCGGACAGCGGTCAACGAGGCGGAGGCTGCCGTGAAGATGCCCGGTGCCGATGGGGCTCGTCGGGAGACGCGCGGTCGCTATTGCTTGCGCGTGGCCTTGTCAATCATGCGGGCCGCCCAGTCTCGGCCGCCGAGCCCGAAGGCGAGCGCCAGGGCCAGGCAAACGGCGCCGAAGGCGATCTGGAATGCCGAGGTGACGAGCTCGCGGCCGATCCCGAGCTGCACCAGCGCAACGGCTGCCGCGAACACCAGGACCGCGTAGTGCGCGATGGCGCTGATGATCCGCGCCCCGGACACCTGGGCGTTGGCGAGGTAGGTGCCCACGATCCCCCGGATCAGGTTGGCGAACAGCGCCCCGAGAATGAGGATAACCACCGCGATCACGACGTTCGGGAGGTAGAGCACCACGCGATTGAGTACGTCGGACGCGACGGCAAGGCCCAGGGAGTCGATGGAGGCCAGGAGGGCGACCAGCATGACGAGCCAGTAGATCAGACCGGAGATGACGCCGTTCAAGGTCAGGCGCACGCCGCCCTGCTGCAGCACCTCGTCGATGCCGGATTTCTTCGACACCTCGTCGAACCGTACCGCGACCAGCAGCTTGGACACTCCGGTCCGGATCCACCGGGCGACGATCCACCCAACGACCAGGATGAGGAGCGCGCCGAGCAGCCGCGGAAGGTACGCCCCGAACTGCATCAGGGAGCCGCGCAGCGTGTCGACCAACACCTGTAACTGGAGCAGCATCGAGTCCCCCTTGTGAGAGTGCGATGTGGTACGCGACTCATGCTGTCGGCCCGGCGCGGGCACCCGCGTGGCCTTCGAGCAGCTGGGACGATGCTACAGGACGTCGGCGGGTTGATCCGGCGGGGGACCGATAGGCCAAACTAGGTCGTGGTCCCCTCCGGCGGAAGGACCGCGCTGGAGGAACGAACGAAGGAAGATGCCCGAGGAGAGAGTCGAACTCTCACGGGGTTGCCCCCACGGGATTTTGAGTCCCGCGTGTCTGCCATTCCACCACTCGGGCGTGGGAGGGGCAATATATCCAGCCGAGCTGCTCTGTGCGGCGGCGAAGGGGATGGAAGACGATCTTACATAGGTGGCGGCTCCAGCCACGACATCGTATCCGGCGGCATCCGCCCAGGCCGTCCGCCCTGCATTTGCATCCGCCGCTGGACGATCCCCTCCACCTGTTGCTGGAACCGCTCCATCATCAGCACCAGCTGCCCGAGTTGCACCGGCGTGAGGAACTGGGCGTACTCGCGTTGCTCGTTGCGGGCCTGGTCCACCATCGCCCCGCGCTGGGCCACGATACCGTCCACCAGCCGGGTAACGCTGTCGGGATGGGCCGCCACGCCGGGCCGCATCTGGCGCTCGAGGGCCCGCCAGAGCTGCTGCTCCCGCTGCCGGATCTCCCGGCGCTGTTCCAGCGAGCGGCTGAACACCTCGGTGAAGCGCCGGTCTTGCTCGGGTGTCAGGCCAGCCTGGTTGCGATAGGCGGTCAGGAACCGCTGCATGACCTGCTCCTGCAGCATCTGCACGCGGGGCGGCGGACCCTGCTGCGCCGACATCGGTGTCGCCACGAGCCAGAGGCTCAGCGTCCAGAGCTTCCGCATCATCCCTCCATCAGGCGCAACAGCTCCTGCAGCTGCGCCTCGTTCAAGTCCTCGAAGCCAACCGCCACGGTCTCGTGCACCGGGGCCTCGATGGATAAGGAATCGAACACTTCCGTGAGCTCATCCGCCGAGAGATCGCCCAGAATCGGGGCGATCACGGCGGCCGGCTCCGGTCGGTGGTCGAGCACTCCCGGCACCAGCACGCCGGCGGTGACCAGCACGGCGAGGGCCGCGGCCAACCGAAGCACCATGGGCGCACGCCACCAGACCCGTTTTCGGCGCGTTGCCTCAGCCCGATCGGCCCGGAGGCACGCCACCACGCCGGCGGCCACGCGCTCGACGTCGAGCCGGTCGGCGGCGCGCGCGCCCATCACCTTCGCTACTCGCTCAAGCCGGGGCTCGTCCATTAGTCCTCCGCCACGCGCTTCAGTCGCTGGACGGCGTGGTGATAGTGCACCCGCGCCGCTCCCACAGTGGTGCCCAGCGTGGTCGCGATCTCCGGATACTCAAGGCCCTGCTGCGCCCGCAACAAGAACACGTCCCGTTGCATCCGCGGCAGCTCCACGATCTCCGCCTGGAGCCGCTGTGCCAGCTCCCGGCTCACCGCTTCGGCGTGGGGATCGGCGGAATCCGGGATCTCCCGGTCCTCCAGCGCCACCACCGGCCGGCGGCGGTACTGCCGGCGCAGGTCCTTGAACGCGTTCGACCCGATCGCGATCACCCAGGTCCGAAAACTGGCTCCCCCGCGGAAGCCGTCGATTTTGCGAAACGCACGGTAGAAGGTCTCCTGCACCAGGTCCTCCACGTCGTCCCCGGCGCCGGCGGCGCTCAAGAATCGCGCGACCGCCCGGGCGTGACGGCGGACCAACTCCGCGGCCGCCGCTTCCTCGCCCCGGCGCCAGGCCTCGATCAGCTCCGCGTCCGATGGAGCGGTATCCGGCATCGGGGCGGTCACGTAAAGGAGACGGCCATTCGGGGAAGATGTTAATACGGCCACGGCATAAGGGCATAACGGCAT
>DATECF010000139.1:0-3722 GCA_035287045.1 Gemmatimonadales bacterium
CTGCCTGGTCCACAACATCGAGAAGCTGGCCCGCCTCGGGTACGCGGCATAGGCCACCTCGACCGCTCCCTCCGGCTCGCGTCGCGCTCCCGCCTCCCCGCTCCTCTCACCGAAGGAACCGCTACTCCCCACGCGTTACGCTAGGTCTGCGATACCCTAAGCCCGTCTGAAGAGGGGTTTTTCTACAACCTGAACGGTCCGGAATTGAGCCGCGGGCGATCACGCGGCCGCCACACAAACACAATTCTTCCTTATCGGCCACGCGCGAGCCAGCTGGCGCGCGGGTGTTTCGCCCGCGAGCGCCCGACGACTCCAATTCCTTGTTAGACCGCGTAGCCACTACTTGGCCTGCTTCTGTGCCAGAATGTTGTTCCACCGATCCGTGCGTTGCTGCGCCGTCGTTTCTTCAATCCGCGTCGCCACTGTCCAAACATGCCCGGCCGGGTCCATGAGCCACGCAATGCGGTCGCCCCAAAACTGATTCTGAAGCGGCACCAGCACCTTCGCTCCGTGAGCCGTGGCTCGCTCCACGGTCTTGTCCACATCCGGTACGTAGACGAAGATCACGACAGGAGAGGTGCCGTCAGTCGTCGGGGCCCGGCTCGGCAAGGTCGGCCCTTCTGCTTCAATCATGATCATCTCAGGGCCAATCTGCAGCAGTGCGTGGGCTACCGAGCCGTCTGGCCCAGGGCGCCGGTTGAGTTCGACTGCTTCGAAGGCCTGCACACAGAAATCGATCTCTGACGCGGGATCGCGACAGACGAGGCGAGGAATAATGATGGACGTGTTCGGGGGAAGGTTGCCACCACTATCGCTCATGGGCGCTCCCACACATTCGTCAGCGAGTTTACCTGCGCGGTCTAACGTACAGGATTGTATCCGGAGTGCTCACGGCTAGGCGCAAAGTGCGGGGCCGCCCGCGCGAGGAGCGTGAGCATTCCGGATACAATCTGTTGGACTGAGCCGCTGCGCGCCATGCGCTATGGGGGTTGAATGCCGTTGCCTGTGCCGGCGGGGGTGGGGGCAGGAGCGGAGTCGGGTGGCAGCCGGAAGGTGCGGTCAGGGGAGGCTGGCGCGACGCGGCGGGTGACGGGGTCTTGCGGGGCGCAGGCGGTGAGGCGGACGCACCGGAGTGTTTCCCCAGGTGGGGGGTGGGGAGCGGGGCGATCCAAGGAGTCGCCGCCACCGCTACGACGTATTCCATGCGGGCGGGCCTGCGCGAGGGTGAGTGGCGTCGACGGGCGCGAGGGTCGCCACCACGACGAGGCGGCCGGTGCCACATTGCGGGCAGGCGTCCCGGGGCGGGGGCTCGTCGGAGCACGGGGTCTCCTGGGGCGCGGCGGCGGCGGGCGACGGGCCGACGAGTTCGCGGATGCGGGCGAGGGCACCGGCGCGTCGGCGATTGCCGAGGAACCCGTAGTGGCGGATGTGCTGGAAGCCCCGGGGGAGGCGGTGCAGGAGGAAGCGCCGCAGGAACTCGACGGCGTCGAGGGTCATCGTGCGCGGGCGATGGTCGTGGGCGTAGTCCTTCCACCGAAAGGTGCCCCGGCCGTCGGCGACGGCCACCAGACGCTGGTTGCTGATGGCGACCCGGTGGGTGTAGCGGGCCAGGTACTTGAGCACCTGGTGCGGCCCGCCAAACGGCGGTTTGGCATAGACGACCCACTCCGTGCGCTCGAGCTCGTGGAGCCAGCGGTGCCAGGCGGCGGGGGCGGCCAGCCGGGCGAGCGGGCCGCGGCAGCGGAGCTTCCCGTGCTGGTAGGCGCTGCGGAGCAGGCGGAGGAAGGTGTGGCGGAAGTGCCGACTCAGCACGCGCACCGGCAGGAAGAAGTGGGAGCGACTTGGGATCCACCGACTCCCGTCACCGCTCAGGCCGCCGCCCGGCACCACGCAATGGAGGTGGGGATGATGCTGGAGCGTCTGGCCCCAGGTGTGCAGCACGGCGAGGAATCCGATGTCCGCGCCGAGGTGCTGCAGATCGCGCGCGATGGTGCGCAGCGTGGCCGCCACGGCCCGAAACAGAATCCCATACACCACGCGTTTGTGGTGCAGGGCGAGCGCCGCGAGCGGGGCCGGCAGGGTGAAGACCACGTGGAAGTAGGGGACCGGCAACAGCTCCGCCGCGCGCGCCGCGAGCCAGCGCGCCCGGGCGGGGCCCTGACACGTGGGACAGTGCCGGTTGCGGCACGAGTGGTACGCGAGCACCTCGTGGCCGCACTGCGTGCACTGCTGTTGGTGGCCGCCGAGCGCCGCCGAGCGACAGCGGACCAGAGCCCGCAGGATGCGGCGCTGGGCCGCAGAGGTCCGGTACCGCGCCTGGTGCGCGGCGCCCGCCTGCGCGATGACATCGGCCACCTCGGGCCGATGCCGCATCAGGCGCTCGGGCTAGCAGCTCCGGTGCTGGCTAAGAGGTCGGTGGTGGGCTGGGTCCCGGGCCGCACGCCGGTGGCCACGTGCAGATAGACGGCCGTGGTCTGGAGGCTGTGATGGCCGAGCAGCTGTTGGATGGTGCGCAGATCGGTGCCCGCTTCCAGTAAGTGGGTGGCGAAGCAATGCCGCATGCTGTGAGTCGTGACCCGCTTGGCCAGGCCCGCGCGCCGGGCCGCCGGGCCGCAGCGGCGCTGAATCGCGGTGGGAGTCAGCGGGGTCTCCGCCGGTCGGCCGGGAAAGAGCCAGGAGGAGGGCCGGGCGACTTTCCAGTAGGCCCTCAGGTGCTGGAGCAGCGTCGGGGGCAGCAGGGAGTAGCGATCCTTCTGGCCTTTGCCCTGCGCCACGCGCAGACACTGCCGGCCACTGTCCACATCGGCGATGCCCAGGTGCAGCGCCTCGGACAACCGGAGGCCGGCCGCGTACATCGTCATCAGCACGGTGCGGTGTTTCAGAGAGGAACACTGTCCTCCACGACGGCCCCCGCTAGCACCGCCGCGGCTCAGCACGACCCATCTGGAAAAACGGTCCTACAGGAAGGAACTCAGCCCCACCACCCTACCGCGCAGCGGTTTAGTTCAACGTATTCTCTTCCACACGCCTCGGCCAGCCGCCCGCCGCCGAAATAGGCGGCGAGCTCCGCGCCCTATTCCGACAACACTGCGACGCGCGCCGCATAAAACACCGTGAGGCGGCGCTCCCCAACTCCGTAAGACCCTGAACCGAAGCGACATACGTGCCGCCCCGCGCGATGACTGTTGCTCACAGACACTGCGAAGCTTGCGGCATATCTCGGACGGGCTGCGCCGGGGAAGCGGCGTAACCACATTGGCGGCCGTACGTTGGGACTGAAGTCGTCGTCGCTGCGTTGGCGGATTACGCTGCAAGCGCCGCCGCCTTTCCCTGTTCGTTCGCAGGGTCTATCGCACCGGCACGACGGTGGGGGACAGGTTCGCGCCCCGGATTTGCGTGGTGTCGTTGGAGACCCATCTGGACCGCATGTGCCGGTGCCTGGAAGACATTCGCGCGACCCCTTCCGAGCAGCGCGCTTGATGACGAAACGTGAAGCCCCGAGGCCATGGGACGCCCCGGGGCCTCGGTTCAACGAAACGGCGCAGCGCTGTCCTACGGCACAATTCGCACCGCGTCGCTACCCCGGATCGGCGTGCCTCCCGTGGTCGATCCGTTGAGCACCAGCTCGGTGCTGCTGCCGCCTATCTGGGTCGACCTGTTCAACACGCGGCGTGAGATGGACCGCGGTAACCGGAGCCTGCGGGCGACCAGGACCCCCACCG